>NZ_AP026801.1:850000-947500 GCF_033095965.1 Xylocopilactobacillus apis | reverse complement strand
CTTCTCTCTTTCCTTCCGGTTTTTAAGAATTTTCATCTCACTTATCTGAGCTTGACTTGTTCAGTTTCCAAAGAGCAAATGTCCCGCCGCTTTCAGTTTTCTACACCTTCGTTTCCTGTGCTTCTCGACCTCAGCGACAACTTTTATATATTACCGCGTTCAGCTCCCTCTGTCAACTACTTTTTTGCCCCTTTTCTTTCGCTTCCTTAATTTTGACCCTTTTTGCCAAAACTCTCTCCACTCTTTACTCTGGTTCCCTTTTTTCGTTCACTCTCGCACTTACTCCTGCTTCAGCCTCAGCGACGTACATCATTATATACCCTCTCCCGTAATCTTGTAAATAAAAATTTTATCTTTTTTAAAAAAATAAATTTAAAATATACCTATTATTTTTTGAAACTATGTTTCATTAGGGATTTGCCGTCTTCTATCCATCTTGGTAAACTTTTTTTTATTGTTGAAAATCCTATATTTAATCGATGATCGGTAAAAAAATGTTTTTTATTATCTAAAGTATTATTACTTCTTCTTTTTTTATTTAGCGAGGCAAAGTTTTTACTTTTTTGCTCTAATACTCTCAAAGATAATGAAATTTTTTGATTGTACTCATTAATATCAATGATCATAACCCGAACACGATCACCGATATTTGCTATTTTATGAAGATTTTTTACATAACCATTTTTTGATTCTGAAATATGAATTAAACCTTGTTTACCATAGTCCAAGTCGACAAAAATTCCATATTTTTGAATACCTGAAACGGTTCCATAAACAATATCGCCAACTTTTAATTTTCTATTCATTATCTAGACCTTACTTATTTAAATTATATAATTATTATAGCAACTATTATTAAGGAATTTTAAAACTGATTTTCAGGTTTAAGTCTTTTTAAATTTTCAAACATTTGTATATAGAATATTAAGTATAATGATAGTATTATTTTTAAAATTAAATTTGATCGTATTTTGATCCTATAAATTCAGTTACAATCTACGTTATATAATCCAAAAGAAAGGATACTAATTATCTCTATTAAGATAAATTAATCAGGTAACCCAAATATGAAAGATAGTAGTGAAAATATTTATGACATTGTTGTAATTGGGGGCGGACCAATTGGTATGTTTGCAGCATATTACGCAGGTCTTAGAACTCTAAAGGTACAATTAATTGAATCTTTAGGTGAGCTTGGAGGACAACTAGAGACTCTATATCCCGAAAAAGAAATGATTAACGTTCCTGGTTTCAGTCAGATTAAAGCAACAGATTTTATTAATCGGTTAGTAAAACAATTAAATGAGTTTCCTGTTAATCTACTATTAAATAACACTGTGGAAACCATCACAAATCATGATGGATTATTTGAAATTCAGACAGATAAGGTTACCTCATATGCAAAAACTATCATCATCGCTACTGGTATTGGGCCTTTTGAACCTAAGAAATTACCATTATCAGTAGATCAAGATATTGAAAAAAGATTTATTTCATACTACGTTAAAAACCCTAGAGCATATCAAGGACTTAATATTGCAATAACTGGTGGTGGCGATGGGGCAATTGATACTGCTTTAGAGTTAATGAATTATGCTAAACAAATTACGATTATCCATCGTCGAAATGCTTTTAGAGCTTTAGAATCCAATATGGTTAAAATAGAAAATTCTGAAGTTAAGCTTCTGACCCCATATACTATTTCAGGACTTGAAGAAAATCTAAAAAATAAAGATGGACGTTTAAAAATTTATTTAGATAAAGTCCGCGATTCAGAGGAAAGACTCAATATTAATGTTGATCGACTAATTGTTAGTTTCGGATTTAAAGCCAATAATCGCATTCAACAATCTTGGGGATTAAATTTAGAAAGAAACTTAATTGTTGTTAACTCAAAAATGGAGTCTAATCGAAAGGGAATTTTTGCAATTGGGGATGCTGCCATTTATCCCAATAAACAAAAAATCCTCGCCAATGGTTTTGGCGAGGTCCCAATTGCCGTTAATAGTGCAATTGAAGATTTTTCACTTACTAGCAACAGGAATATTCATGGAATTGTTCAATAACAATTCTTTTTTTATTTGTCTACTTATTAGGAGGTTTATCAAAAATAAAATCAACATTAATAAAACAAAAAAAATTATAAATTCAATTTGAAAAAACTCCTCTGGCAAAACATTAATGATTGGGTCTTTTGCAGGATCAAAAATCCAATTGGAATTTCGAAACAAAATATGGTGGAATTCTATAAAAAATTGATCAAAGTTTGTTATTAAAAAAATAAATACAAAAATAACTGGAAGGAAAGAAAAAAAACGAACTGATTTTTTTAAAGTTAACCATCTTTTTTTACTATACGCATTTTTAAAAACAAAAGCAGAAGTTACAAGACTAATAAAAAAAACAATGTTATTAACAATAAATAAATTCTTAACCTCAATAAAATGTTCTAATCCATTAGAAGATTGAACAAAGTTAGGAAAATACAGATTTTTAATAAACGGATTCAAAAGATAATTCAATAAAACCAGATAATTTTTTTGTAAGATCTTTTGAGAAAGACCACTAATATTTATCAAATTAAAAGGTTTAATTATGAGATTAAACACAAACGGCGAAATTAATAAAGCCAATAGAATTGAGCTTGTTAAGGCAAATAAAAAAATAATCAACCCTTTCCCATATGAATAAGCCTGATTAAACAAAATTCCATTCTCCTAAATTATTTAAAACATATGTCGGCTGTCGCTCAACGTTAGCTAATTCTCTTTTATCAGAAACACCTGTCAAAACTAATGCTGTATCTATATCTGAATTCAATCCACCTTTAATATCAGTATTATAATTATCCCCAAATAAAATTAGATTATCTTTTTTAATTCCTAATTCTTCGGCAATTAGATTAAGCATAATAACATTTGGTTTTCCGATAATTATTGGTTTAATATTAACCGCAAATTCAACAAGCTTAATTAATGCTCCTGCACTAGGAACTAGCCCCTTTTCATTAGGAATTACTCGATCGGGATTGGTGCCAATAAAAGCAGCTCCATTTTCAATCGCTAAAGTAGCAATTTCAAATTTACGATAGGTTACATCTTGATCAAGTCCAATAACAACATAATCAGGATTAACTTCATCGTAAACAAAACCACGACTATATAGTTCAGTCTTCAATCCATTTTCTCCAATAATATAGATATGAGGATTTTTTTTAATCTTATTTTTTTCAATATAATCAGCCGTAGCTTTGGCAGCTGTATATATAGAAGAAATTGGAACATCAATATTATGATATTTATTAAGCATCTCCAAAATTGCTGCTGGGGTTCTAGTTGTGTTGTTGGTTACTAATCGAAAGTTTATTTTCTCTTTAAGCAGCCTGTTAATAAAACCTGCAGCCTCCGGTATCTTATTTTTTCCTAAATATATTGTTCCATCTAGGTCAATAATATATCCTAAATATTTTTGTTCATTCATATTTGTCTAAATCCTTTATTTTTTTAAGTAAGAAGAATGGGCAATTAAATGAGCAAAACTCATTTAAAAAATCTTGACAGGTAGTAATAACTTTATATTTGTTCTTACCCTTGTCTTCATAAAAACCGGTTAGTCTTAATTGATCATAACTAAGATCTCCAAAAATATAATCGAACTTAGCAAATAATCTGGTATAACGGTGTTTTAACATTTCTGGATCTAAACAATTTTTATAATTATCAATCACTTTATACAAATATTTGCCAATTTTAATGTTTTTATCTCTAACTAACTTGATATTTTCTTCTTTATAGTCGTACTTATTATTTATGTCTTCACTTATATTCATAATTGTCATTTTTAGTTAATGTTTAATGATAACCAAATCATTATCTCATGTTAATTCCGTTTGATTCTAGAATTCTTTCATAAACTGGTTTTATTGAGGGATCAGTCTTATCCCATACTTCCCAATTATTTAAATCATAATCAGGAATTTCATATCGATCATTAATATATTTTTCATACAATTCAACATCTTTAGAATGGAAAACATTCAATTTTGCAATTCGAACAGCTTTGATTAAATTCTTACCCATTGCATATTCTGCAATTCCATTCAAAAAAATATTAGCAATCTCAAAATAACTTTCACCGTCTAGTAAAGTAATTTCTTCAATTAAATCAAAAATCTGATACCCTCGTTCTGTCATTTTTCTCCTAAATTAAATAATCATTTAGTAATTGGATAAACTTATCATGATCAATAAGTTTCCATTTACTGCCATCTAACTGGTCTAACTCATATGGTTCTAAAACGTAATCTGAAATCAAAACTACTTCTTCATCTTTAAGTATTTGAACTCGATCAAGTCTTTTCTTATGGTAACAAAAAATAAAAAATTTATTTCCATTATATTCATAAGAAATATCAAAAACAGAATTGTTTAATACCTTTATCTTATCGTATCCCATTTTACTACATAGGTGATAAACCAAATTCACAAACTGTAAATGATCCATATTTTTAATTTTAGTTTCAGATAAATTCAAATATTTAAAAAACTTACGGTAAATGACTCGAATAATTAAAAAAAAGCCAAGAAGTAAAGCAAGATAGAAAAAAAAATCCACAAATCTTTGCCAACTAACTGCCAAGAGATCGTGAATAAATAATCCATAAACTACTGTCAAAAAAATCAAAAATACGGCTAGTAAAACTACTTTTCTTTCTTTATTTTGAAAATTCAACATTTATTTTAATTTTTTACTCAATTCTTTTAAGTATTTTTTAAGATCATCTTTAACTTCTGGGTGATTCAAACCATACTCAATATTTGTCTTTAAAAATCCAAATTTATTTCCAACGTCATGACGTTCCCCACGAAATACATGAGCAAAAACCCTTTGTGTTTGATTCAAACTATCTATTGCATCTGTCAGTTGAATCTCTCCGCCCTTTCCCGGCTTAGTCTTTTCAAGATAATCAAATATTTCAGGAGTCAATAGATATCTTCCAATAATTGCAAAATCTGATGGAGCTTTATCAGCTTCTGGCTTTTCGACAAACCTTTTAACACTATAAAGATCTTTTTTAATTTCGCTAATTGGATCAATTACTCCATATTTTGAAACTTCTGAATGAGGCACTTGCATCACCGCAATCGTCGAGGCATGAGTTTCGTCATATGCATTAATCAACTGTTTTGTTAAAGGAATCCGATCATTCATTAAATCGTCACCGAGCATGACAACAAAAGGTTCATTAGCAATAAATGATTTAGCCAAAGAAACTGCATCTCCCAATCCATTTGGATAAGGCTGACGAACAAAAAACATGTTAACCCCGATTTCAGTAATTGATTGAACAAGTCTTAAGAGATCGTCTTTATGATCCTCTTTCAGCTTCATCTCCAACTCTGGAGCTGAATCAAAATGATCCTCAATTGATCTTTTTTGCTTCCCTTCAACAATTAAAATATCTTCAATCCCTGAAGCTTTTGCTTCCTCAACAATAAACTGAATTGTCGGTTTATCGACAATCGGCAGCATCTCCTTTGCTTGAGCCTTAGTTACAGGTAAAAAGCGAGTGGCTAAACCTGCAGCAGGAATTACAGCTTTCCTAACTTTCATTTGTTTTCTCCTTTTGTTTTTTGGGAATGATTTATAACATTAGCATAGCGATAATATCTTGTTAAATCTAGTCTTGTTTTTACGTTTTTACGTAAATCAACACTCTCTATGACGGCATGGGTTGAAACATAATCTTTAACTGTTAGAATTGCACCTTTTTGTTGAGAATAATATTTAAAGTTCAAAACATACGTTCCGCTACAACAAACTTTTACATGACTACCAGAAATAGAAATTACTTTCTGATCAATTAATCGCTGAATCTGATGGGTATTCAATTTTAATCCAACAGGTGATACGACCTCTTCGATTAGATCAATAGCGTGAAAAATTTCACCTAAGTATATTTCTTTATTTCTAACTTTAATTGAACTTCGATTAGCTTTACTTTTGTCCTTATCAAGATTTATTCTTAGAAAATTACTTTTAACATTTTTTACTAAGTCAAGATTATCGCCAAAAGGTATAAATTGAACTTCTGCACACATATCTTAAATACCTTTTCTTTAAAAATCTGTAACAATGAAATGTTACCACGATTATTTTTTAAAAGAAAACAAATATTAATAAAGATCAATTCATAAAACTAAAAAAAATCATGAATCAACTGTCATGTACTGACCATCAACCCATAAATCTGAGCCTAAATTAAACCAATATGTATTCCCTACAATTGCCTTCTTAAAAACTTTCCACTGAGTTTGATCATTGATTCGCCGACCAGAAAAAGTTTTTTTATTACCATAACCTCGCCACAAATTAATGCCATAACCTTTTATATATTTAACTGTTCCAATTGGCGTTCGTCCCGTATTTTGGCCTGACAGATAATCATTTAATATCCATTGATTTTGACCTAATTGACTCCAAATTTTTCCATTGTTATCAGTAAATTGTTTTATAATCGTCCAAGATGTTCCATGAAACACAAATGTATCTGTTGGCATCCCTCCAGGAGTCTGATAAATTCGAACCCCATAATTTGGCCGATAATTTACATACACTTTTCTCCCTGCATTTGAATAATCGTAACTACCCTGGCTATTAGTTTTTAAATTATAAAAACTAACACTGTAGGTATAATTATTAATTAAAGAATTATTTTTTGAAGATTTTAAATTCAAGTTTGAAAAAGAAATTTCATATTTTTGATCACTAGATAAGTTTAAGCCACGGGGAATAAAAGAATATACAGTGTTATAACCGCCGTACTGGCTCTCATAATAAATATCATTAGAATTTACAGTTATACTTTTACCATTATTCAAATTCTTAATAGTAATTTTAGGCTTATTGTTTTTATTAATAACTGAAGCTTGATTAAAACCAATGCTCCAGCAAACTGGTTTCAAAGGATTAGTACTATTCATTAATTCTAATGGAAAAAGATCCGTTGCTGGATAGGTCAGTGGTTCGACCAAATTCTTATCATAATTTCCATCGTATCCTCCACCCCAATAAAATACTTGATACCCTAAAGCATAGTAATCTTGTCCATTAGTAATCAAAGTGTTTTTATTTGCTGGATCTGTGTAAATTGTTCCGGTACCATAACTTTTCATTGATTGAGACAACATCCAATCACGATGACCAACACTATTAACATCATAATTGTTACTATCAATAACAAAGCCCATTATATCGTCCCAAACACTTTGCTTAGAATAATTAAAAAAATTAGTAGGAACGATATTTGCAATATTTCCCTCTCTAGTTGCATCAGAACCCTGTTTCCAAACTTCATTAGAAAGATAAGGTGGTTTAGTCAGTCCCTGTAAACCATGCTGAACATTAGAGCCGTCATTTTTGGGAACAGCTGCCATATCATAAGCACCAGTGATTGCTATACTATTGTCATTTTTATTTTGAACAATGGGTGCTAAGCCAAATAAAGATCGAACAAAATTATAAGTTTGATCATAACTTTTTAAATACTTATCAGAATTAATTCCCGTAAATGATGATGATGAAAAAGCTGGGACTTTAGAGTATACATTTTTATAGTAGTAATTTGTTTGATCTAAATTACGATACTCATTTTGAAAAGCACTAATTTTTGTTTTTTGTTCTTCGGTAAAAGCACCTACCAAGCTATAAGAACTAAAAAAAACAAAAACCCCTAAAAATAAACCAATAAACCTACGGCCTGCTTTCATAATTTGCCTCCTGATCATAATTATATAAAAATTCACATAACTTTTAAAGAATCATGAAATTAGATTAAGATATCTTTTGATAAAATTGTTTTATGCAGCGAAAAACAAATAAACAAAAATTAAGTTCTAAAGAATTAATCAACTTAATTGAAATATTAACAATAATTTTAATCTTAATTTTTATTTCTTTTTTTCTTGGACATCTTAGTGGAAACAAGCAAAAAGTAATAAAAAATATTGAGCCTAAAGGTTTACACTCATCAACTTTTTTTATGGGCAAAACTTATTCTGCTGTATATAAAAGTACCGACATCAATTCAAAAAGTTCTGACATAACACACAATATAACGATCTATTTTAAAAGTGACGGCACGATGATTGAAAAAGATGAACAAATAAATCCTAAACAATCAAATACAAATGATCTGCCTAATAAAATTACAGTCTATTCAGCAACTACTGAAATAAATAGTAATATTATTCAGAGCAAAACTAGTTCTCTAGTAGAATCTAAATACAATTCTCACAAAAAGTTAAAGGCTAAACTACCGTATGATGTTCGAGCCAGAGGACAAGCTTTTAACTATCCGCTTAAGGATACTGATCCAAAACAATTTCTCTTTTCAATTAATAACGATTCTCTTTTAGCAATTACTAACGATGGTCACATTGTCAAATTGGTCAAGTCAACTGAAAGACTCAACTCTTTAAAAGAATACGCACAAATCTTCGGAAAACAAAGGGACCGTAACGATCAGGCAAAAAGCGAAGAAAAAGATGATGCTGATAACAATAAAAATCAATTAGTTCAAACTCAAGAAAATAGTGATGGAGTATATTTTATATTTGGCTACTTTGAAAATGGTAAAGATAATCAATACACAGTAGATTTAAAAATTTCAAATCCAACCAATAAAACTCAGTATGTTACGCTAAATCAAGTAATTTTTCAAAGTACATCTAACAAGTATATTCCTAATTCTAACTATAAAGGACAGATCGAGATTCCTTCATTTAGCTCCAAGTACTTACCTGCTTTTTTCGATAATATTACATATAACGATATATTTGGTCAGTTTATGATTTATTATTCTACCGAAACTAATCCAATTATAAAACATGATTTTAGAGGCAAATTCCCATCCAATTTTAACGAAGGACAACTAGAAAATTCAGGTATTTGATTTTTTTAATTCAAGAATAGTACCGTTTATAATTCCTCCAATAATTATAATTTCTCCCAACGCGTTAAGCCAAAGTAAAAATACAATCACTGCACCTATAGTCCCATAGCTATCCCAATTTCGACCAAAATATTTTAAATAAATTCTAAACGCCTGTGAAAGAATGATCCAACCAGCTGAAGTAAAAATGGTTCCAGGCATTGCGTCACGAATTCTAATTTTTCTATATGGCATGAAAAAATAAAGAAAAAATAATACTGCAAAAAGCACAATTAAAACTACCGGCCATTTTAATGTATTGTATAAATCGATATATTCTTTAGCTATTTTAAAAATCGGCTCAATCATCTTAATGATCATCTCGCCAAAAATCATAGTAATTGCAATTAAAACCACAACAATAAATAAAAGAAATGTGTAAAAAATAGACACTATCCTTTTAATAATAAAGTTCTGGTTAACCTTTGTGTTGTACAGCTCATTGATTCCTTGATTTAAGATATTTAAAACTCGACTCATTGCCCACATAAAAACTAAGAATGAGCCGATCAGCAGAAAAGTATTTGAAGAATATTTTAATGATTCCGTAATTTCTTTTAAAAATTTAACCGTCGGACGCGGTATTACATAAACCAAATACTCATATAGGGAATTTAAATTAAAATTTAAAAATGAAAATAGATTTCCAATAAAAATTAAAAGCGGGAAAAAAGAGATCAATAAATAATAGGCAAATGCCTTAGAAAGAACCGCAACATTTGCCTTTTGAAATAACTCTGAAAATTTCTTGATAAATAATCTTGACCGATTAAAAAATCTATTTTCTTTTAATTTTAATATCATGTAATTATTACTTAATTAAATATGGTTCGTCTTCAGGATCTCCCTGGGAAGTAAGAATTTTAGGTCCATCTTTAGTAATTGCAATAGTGTGTTCAAACTGAGCTGAATAAGATCCATCTTGACTGACATAGTAGGTCCAATCATCGGCTTGAACTTCCTTAGATTTAATTTGCCATGTACCTGTATTGATCATTGGCTCAATCGTAATGGTCATTCCTTCTCTTAGCCTAATTCCTTGACCTGGTTCACCATAATGTGGAACCGCAGGCTCTTCATGAATAGAAGGTTGAATTCCATGACCAATTAAATCTCTCACATCTCCAAAATGGTGCTCTTTTTCTGTAAAACGTTGAATTACTGAACCAATGTCTCCAATCCGATTTCCAATCACAGATTTCTCAATTCCCATATAAAGAGATTTCTTCGTAACTTCTAATAATTCTTGATGCAAAGAAGAAATCTCCCCCACACCATAAGACCAGCAAGAATCACTTTGATAGCCTTCATATTCTACGCACATATCAACCTTAACAATATCACCATTTTTTAAAAAAAGATGCCGACGCGGAATTCCATGAGCCACTTCGTCATTAACACTAATACAAGTTGCGTATTTATAACCGTCAAATCCGATTTGAGACGGAATTGCTCCATGATCTTCAATATATTTCTTGGCAAACTCTTCAATTTCCCAGGTTGAAATTCCTGGTTTTATAATATTTCTAAGATGGCGATGAACTCCAGCTAAAATATGACCAGATTTTGCCATGCCTTCTATTTCACGCGGTGATTTAATTGTTATCAATGTTTCATCCTATCTAAATTTATTGTATTTTCTAATCTCCATTGTAATTGTTGTTTACTTTTTTACAAATTAGAAAAAATATTTTTAAAAGTTTTGCTATCAAATTTTATCCGTTATATTATGTTATGGTATGCTTTAAAAAATTGAAAAAATTAATTAAAGGAGTTCTAAATGACTAATGCATTAGTTGTATATGCTAGTATTACTGGCAATAACGAAGAAGTGGCAGAAATTGTTAATGAAGAATTAAAAAGACTAGATGTTAACTCTACACTCAAAGAAATTTCAATTACCAATGCCGATGAGTTTGAAGACGTCGATATTTGCGTTGTCTGTCCTTATACATACGGTGAGGGAGATTTACCTGAAGAAGGAATGGACTTTTATGAAGATTTACCAACTTTAGACCTTAAAGGAAAAGTGTTTGGCTGCGCTGGATCAGGTGATACCTACTACGAGGAATTTGCCACAGCAGTTGATGATTTTGCAGACCAATTTATCAAAGCTGGTGCAACTAAAGGCGCAGAAAATTTAAAAATCGACCTTGCTGTGGATGAAGATGATTTAAAAAATATTATCGAATTTACCAAGAGTCTAGTAGCTGCCGTTGAAAAAAATAAGTAATTCTAACTTTAAATTTAAAACCTTTATTGTCTATACCTTTTTCGGCTTTTTAGCATCAGTTGTTAATATTTTAATTTTCCAATTACTCTATCATAATTTAAGGCTGATCAATTTAGTTGCTAATTCTATTGCCTTTGTATTTGCTAATATTCTAAGTTATTATTTGAATCGTAAGTTTGTTTTTAAACTACCAAAAGGAAATCTTCATGAAATGTTTGTTGAGTTTTCCACTTTTATTTCTTCAAGAACTCTTACCTACTTTTTAGATATAACTTTTATGTTTATCTTTGCCACATTACTTAAAATGAATAATCCTATTCAAACTCTGATTTTAAAAGCCGTCGACCAAATAATTCTCGGATTAGTAAATTATTTCTTTTCTCGAGCAATTTTTGTTAGTAGTGAACAAAGAATTCAAAATCGAACAACTAGACAAAATCAATTGGACGATCCTTAAGAATTCCAAAGTGGTATTTTATAGCTTCACTAATCCGTACTGATGCATTGCCATCTCCGTACGGATTTTTTGCTTTCGCCATTTTTTGATACTCATCGCTATTAGAAATTAAAGAAGATAAATTTTCTTTGATAACTAATGGATTGGTTCCTACCAACTTAATTGCACCTGTTTGAACTGCTTCAGGTCTTTCAGTTGTATCTCTCAATACTAAAACTGGCTTATTTAAAGCAGGTGCTTCTTCTTGTACCCCACCAGAATCAGATAGGACTATAAAGCTCCTTTTTATCAAATTATGAAAATGAACTACATCAAGAGGATTAATTAATTTAACTTGTTTAGAACCGGCAAATACATCATTTGCAGCTTTTTGAACAGCAGGAGATCGATGAACTGGATACACTAATTCTAAATTATTATCAGTTTGAATTACATCAAGAATGGCTTTAAACATATCTTCCATTTTTTGTCCTTGATTCTCTCTTCGATGAGCAGTTAATAAAATGATCTTTTTTGAAAAATCAATTTCTTTAAATTCCGATGAATCAAAATTATCATTAACCGTATATTTTAAAGCATCAATACCAGTATTACCGGTGATAAAAATCTTTTTTTCATCTTTATTTTCTTTTAATAAATTTTCAAAATTCTTTTTAGTTGGGGCAAAATATAGATCCGTTAAATCATCAACCATCTCTCGATTCATTTCTTCGGGATAAGGAGAATATTTATTCCAAGTTCTTAAACCTGCTTCAACATGACCAATTGAAATTTGATTGTAAAAAGCGCTTATTGCAGCAGCAAAAGTTGTTGTTGTATCGCCATGAACCAATACTAGATCAGGCTTTTCATCAATAAAAATTTGATCTAATTCAGTGATCACTTTTGTCGTAATACTGGAAAGTGTTTGACTCTTTTTCATTATATCTAAATCATAATCAGGCTTTATATCAAAAGTCTGTAGAACTTGATCAAGCATTTCACGATGTTGGGCAGTAATAATATTTTTTGTAATAAAATTATCTGACTCTCTTTCAAGCTCCTTAATTAAAGGAGCCATTTTAATTCCTTCCGGTCTTGTACCGAAAACAGTCATAATTTTAATTTTTTTATCCATTTAATTCCTCTTATTCTTAGATTATTTATTACGACTAATATACATTATTTGCTGTTAAGACCATCGTTTAAAAGTTTATTGAACGAAGTATACGTCTGACCCGGAAAAACCGCAATTCGAGGAAGACTATATAAATTATCATTAGAAGTTGCTATATTTCCTCCCATTTTAAGCCCTAACCAGTAACCAGCTTCTTTTGTCTGATTAATTACACTAGAATTATAACTTCCGAGTGGATACGAAAGGGAAATTATTTGATTGCCAAAACTTTCATTAAGAATATTAAATGAGTTTTTAGCTTCATCAAACTGAAGCTGCGGAGTCATTTGATCGAGTGCTTTATGACTAACCGTATGTGACTGAATACTCATTCCCGCTTTTTGAAGCTCTTTTAATTGAGATGTTGTCAAATTCCAACTCTGATTAATAGCATTAGTAATTTGAAAACCAGTAACATTAATATGGGTTTCTTTAATCAAATTCAATACATTAGTATTCCAAGATTTATAACCATCATCCATAGTTACCCACACCAAATTATCAGCAGGCTTTCGCTTAAGAGTCAAAACGTAATATGCCTCTTCAGGATTTAAGAAATAATAGTTTCCTTGCTTAAGCCAAGTCATCTGTTCTTTAAATTCACCAAATGGAACTTCCCATTTATTATCGGGCTGATCATTTTGAAAATCATGGTACATTAAAATTGGAAACTTAACTTGATATTGAATTGGTCCCCAATTTCCTGCAATATCATATGCTGGACTAATCCAACTGTTTCTTGCGATTTGATACCATGTAAAACCGTCAATTACCTTTGTAGCTAAATAACTTTGAGCAGTTGACAGTGATGTTTTATTTTTTAATTTTTCATCTTGAGCATGATAGTAAATAGGAGATTGATGAATCAAACGAATCTTAGCATCAGTTAAATTTGGAATCGAATTACTTTCTTGATCAAGAGTAACCCACTGGTCATATCCGACTTGATACCAATAGACATCATTAACTTTTTTAACGGACAAAACTTTCCATTTAGAATTTGTTGATAGATCCTGATAAGTATATTGTCGATTATTGCCGAAGTTTTTAAAAATCATTACTGGATGAGACTTTACTGTTATCACTTTACGATCAAAATTATTAAACTGATCTGCAGTAGAAACCCACTGATGGTTGCCCAGCTGATACCAAATGTTATCTCCATCGTATGTAACAGATTTGACTTTCCAAGATGAATTCTTTGGTAAAATTCGTCCAGTTTTCAAAGTATCAGAACTATCTTCTGGATATAAATTACTATCTTTATTTAGTTTTATCACGCTTGGTAATTTTTCTGAAATCCATTGATCATTTCCTAAATTATACCAAGCGTGATTATTTTCTTCTTGAACATCAAATACCTTCCAAGAAGAATTCTTTTTTAGTTTCCGATGTAAATCTGTACCCCAAACACCATAACTCTTATAAATTTTTTTGTCTTCATTTAACTTAATTTTACCAACAGCTTCAACTTTATTAGCCGAAACAGATACGAAAACAAACACAAAAGATAGCATAATACCCATTTTTATATTTATTTTATTTAAAGATTTGATTTTCAATTTCTCTCACTTACACTAATCTTGAATTTTTTTATTAAATTTAATAACTAAACCGTACTCTTTTGAATTATAAACTGGTTTTCCAAGTGCCTGCCGATTACTCAAAGGATAATCTAATGGTTTCAATTCAAATTGATCACCATTTTCAGTTACAATTATAAAATTTTCATTTCTTTCACTAGTCAATAAACTAAAACCAGAGATATTCATTTTATGGCTTGAATTTTGTCTTAAAACTCGTACTCCTTTTTTAGCTCTAGTAGTCAAAGGAATATCTTCTATTTTAATGTTCTTATATTTTCCGTCAGCTTGTAATATACCTATGTATTTATCATTTTCATTTATTATTGAGACTCCTAGTACCAGATCATCATCTTGTAATGAAATTAGTTTAACCCCGGCAGAACGTCCCTTTTGTAAAGGAATTTCCGAAATATTAAATTTCAAGGCAAATCCATGTTGAGTAAGAGTTACTACTTCCTGGTATTCATTAATAATTTCAATTACATTTGTTATCCTGCTTTGATCTGTTTTAAAGTTTACAAATCGAATTGACCGATTTAAATAGCGGCTATGGGGACGTAATTCACTTAAAGAAACCTGTTTAACATATCCATCGTTAGTTGCAGCAACAACTCTTTTGTCTTTTTCACCACTAACTAAAGGTAAGACACAAAGAATTTTTTCAGTTGGCTCTAGTCCAGCCGATTGAGACAAATGAGTTCCTAAGTCTTTCCAACGTGCTTCTTCAATTTCAAAAACTTTGCGATAAATTAAATTGCCATGATCAGTAAAAATAAATATTTCGTCATGAGTATTTAAATCTTTTTCAAGTAAAAATTGATCTCCTTCTTTTAATTCTGCAACGCTTGATTGAGCACTTTTCAGAGATGCACGTTTCAAGTAACCATCTTTGGTCACACCGACATGAACTTCTTCATCCGGCACAGTAATAGTTTTTGCTACTTTTAAAGGAGTAATTTCATCTTCAATTGTTGTTAAACGAGGACTTCCAAATTCTTTACTGATTTGTTTAAAACCATCAATAATGACTTTACCTAAATACTGTGAATCAGAAAGAATTTTTTGATATTCTTCAATTTGTCCCTTTAATTCTTTTAACTCCTCTTCAAGTGTGACAATATCTGTATTAGTTAAACGATATAACTGCAAGTTAACGATTGCTTCACTCTGAGCTTGAGTAAAATCATATGAATCCATTAAGTTCTGAATCGCAGCAAGTCTATTTTCACTGCCGCGAATAGTTTTAATAACATCATCAAGAATCGAAATTGCTTTAATTAACCCATCAACAATATGAGTCCTTTTTTGTGCTTTATTAAGGAAAAATTTCGTTTGTTTTAAAATTACACTTCTTCGATGATTAAGGTAAGCATTTAAAATTTCTTTGAGACCTAGTAATTTTGGTTTGCCATCATCAATTGCAATAACATTGAAGTTATAAGAAACTTGAAGATCTGTATTTTTATATAAGAAATTTAAAATATCTTCAGGATTAACATTTTTCTTTAAATCAATTGAGATTGAAAGTCCAAACCGATCACTTTCATCTCTAATATCTCCGATTCCTTCTACTCTTTTTTCAGCTTTTAAATCTTCAATTCTTTTAATTAAGAGTGCCTTATTAACCTCATAAGGAATTTCGGTCACAATAATTTTTTTCTTACCCTTTTGATCATCAATATGAGTCTTACTGCGCACGATTACTCTACCACGACCCGTTTCATAAGCAGACACTAGGCCTTCTTTACCTTGAACAATTGCACCGGTTGGAAAATCAGGACCTTTGACATATTTCATCAATTGCTCAGTGTTAGCATTTGGATTCTTAATTAAGTAGATTAAAGCTTCAATAACTTCAGTCAGATTATGAGGTGGAATTTGAGTTGCATAACCGGCCGAGATTCCTGTTGCTCCGTTTACTAATAAATTAGGAAATGCTGCTGGCAAGACCACAGGCTCATAAATCGTGTCATCAAAGTTAAGCATCATATCAACGGTCTCATTGTTGATACCCTCTAAAAGATGATGAGAGATTTTACTTAAACGTGCCTCAGTGTAACGCATTGCGGCCGGCGGGTCACCGTCAATAGACCCATTATTTCCATGCATTTCAATCAACGGTGCTCTTAATTTCCAGTCCTGGCTCATTCTAACCATTGCTTCGTAAATTGAAGAATCACCATGAGGATGGAAGTTACCCATTATATTTCCGACAGATTTAGCTGATTTTCTAAAAGCCTTATCTGCAGTATTACCATCTTGATACATTGCATAAAGGATTCGACGCTGAACTGGTTTTAATCCGTCTCTAACATCCGGCAAAGCTCGCTCTTGAATAATGTATTTTGAATAACGTCCAAATCGATCGCTAATAACGTTTTCAAGTGGTAATTCTTTGATCCGATCTACCAAATTTATTTACTCCTATCTTGATACTTCTAAAATATTATCGTTTTCATCATGATCCGAAAAATCAACATTATTTTCAATCCATTTTCGTCTAGGGCTAACCTTATCTCCCATCAATGTTTCAACTTCTCGGCTGGCATATTCTAAATCTTCAATCTTAACTCTAAGTAATGTTCTTGTATCAGGATTCATAGTTGTTTCCCACAACTCGTCAGCATTCATTTCACCTAATCCCTTGAATCGCTGTAAAGCATACTTGGTTTTGATTTTTTTAGTTTTTCCTTCTAGTTCATCCTCTGTCCAGGCATACTCAATTTTAGGCTTTTTAATTCCAACTTGAATCTTATAAAGCGGCGGCATTGCAATATAAACCTTTCCAGCTTTTACTAGATCTAACATATAACGATAGAAAAAAGTTAGTAATAAAATCTGAATATGTGCTCCATCGGTATCCGCATCAGTCATTATAATAACTTTATCGTAATTGCTGTCTTTAACTTTAAAGTCCTTACCAGCTCCAGCGCCAATTGCATAAATAATTGTATTTATTTCTTGGTTTTTAAAAATTTCTTCAAGTGATGCTTTTTGAGTATTAAGGACTTTTCCACGTAAAGGTAAAATTGCTTGAAACTTTCGATTTCTGCCCTGTTTTGCTGAACCTCCAGCAGAATCTCCCTCTACCAGGAATAATTCATTGTGCTTAGAATCATGCTTTTGAGCTGGTGTTAATTTACCTGAAATAAGTCCATCATTTTTTTTACCTTTTTTACCTTTACGAACAGTGTCTCTTGCTTTTCGAGCAGCAATGCGGGCAGCTTGAGCTTCCTTAGCCTTAGTAAATATTTTCTGCCCAAAGTCCCCGCTTTCAAGAAGGTAATACTTGGTCTGCTCATAAATAATATTTTCAGTTATTCCTTTAACTGTTGGACTGCCAAGCTTTTCTTTTGTCTGTCCTTCAAACTGAAGCATTTCTTCTGGAACATGGACTGAAAGAACCCCGATCAAACCTTCACGTAAGTCACTGCCATCAATATTTTTTTCTTTATCTTTTAACAGATCACTGCTGCGGAAGTATTCATTAAAAGCTCTTGTTAAACCAGAACGCACGCCAACTTCATGAGTTCCGCCTTCTGGAGTCCGAACATTATTAACAAATGAGTGAAGTTCTTCTGAATAACCTGTATTAAAGGCTCCAGCAAATTCAACCTCTACACCCTGTTCTTTGCCTGAAAAATCAAAAATTTGACCAATTAGTTCTTTATCTTTACTTAAATCCTCAACAAAAGTTTTAATTCCCTCAGGAAAGAAAAATTCATCTTCTTTACCACTTCTCTTGTCTTTGAGAACAAATTTAACATTTTTTAAGAGATAAGCAGATTCTCTAACTCTTTCCTTAATAACGTCAAAGTTAAAATCCGTGTCGCTAAAAATTGTTTCGTCCGGCAAAAAATTAACTGTAGTCCCATTTGGTAATTTTGTTTTTCCTAATTTTTTTAATGTTCCAACTGGATGACCGCCATTTTCAAATTCTTCAATGAAATACTCGCCATCTCGATTGACCTTTACAGTCATTGACTTAGAAAGTGCATTAACCACACTGGAACCAACCCCGTGAAGTCCCCAGAAGTCTTATAAGATGCGTTATCAAACTTGCCTCCTGCATGAAGAACAGTAAAAATAACTTCAATTGTCGGTTTTCCAGATTTATGCATTCCGGTTGGAACTCCGCGGCCAAAATCTTGTACCGTTATTGAACCATTTTTTTCAATTGTTACATCGATTTCTTTTCCGTAACCAGCTAAAGCTTCATCAACCGCATTATCAATTATTTCATAAACTAAATGATGTAGACCATGGGTATCTGTTGAACCAATGTACATTCCTGGTCTTTTGCGAACTGCTTCAAGTCCTTCTAGAATTTTAATATTACTATCGTCATAATTATTTGTTGTCATTTTAATTCCATTTTCATTTAATTATTACTATTCGATTATCAAATATAACGCAAACTTACCCAATCCATCAATAAATTTCTTTTTTTAGCTGTTTTCAAGTTATAATTTATATAGATTTTACTTAAAAGGAAGATTACGATGAGCAAATCATTAATTTTTATTATTCTATGTCTTATTGCCTACTTAATAGGTTCGATCCCTTTTGGAGTTTTAGTCGGTAAAATATTTAAACATACTGACATTCGTAACTATGGCAGTCACAGCATTGGAACCACTAATGCTTATCGTGTACTCGGATTTAAATTAGGATCTCTTGTTTTAATTTTTGATATGTTAAAAGGTACTTTAGGTGCATCGTTACCAATATTTTTCGGTAATTATCCTCATTACTATATAATTATCTGCGGTTTTTTTGCCGTCTTAGGCCATACTTTTTCAATTTTTTTAAAATTCAAAGGCGGAAAGGCTGTGGCCACTGGCGCAGGAATATTACTGGCTTATGAACCATTGCTTTTTGTTTTAACCTGGATAGTTTTTTTAACCACAGTATTTATAACAAGTGCCGTATCAGTAGCAAGTATTCTTGGTTTTATTTTCGTAAACATTATGTCATTTTTTATATATAAGGATCCAATTCTTTCAACTATTGCGTTTATTCTCTTGATTATTGTAATTTATCGCCACCGTGAAAACATTAAACGCATAAAAAAAGGGCAAGAAAATCTTGTCCCCTTTGGCTTAATATATTGGAATAAAAACAAAAAATAACTTTTAGTATACTTCCAGATATTGTTCTTTTTCCCAATCAGAAATATTTTGTGAATAAGCAATCCATTCCAATTTCTTTAAGTTGACAAAACTCTTATAAATATGGTCACCTAAAGATTTTATCACAATATCATCCTTACCCAGCCAATCTAACGCTTCATAAAGATTTTGAGGGAGATCCTGAATTTGATGTTCTTTTCGTTCGTCTTTATTCATTCGATAAATATTTCGATCAATTGGTGCAACCGGATCTAGATCAGATTTTAATCCGTCTAAACCAGATGCCAAAATTGCACTAAATGCCATATATGGATTAGTCGTAGGATCAACGCTTCTTAGTTCTAATCGGGTAGAATTTCCACGATCTACTGGTACTCTCACCATCGGAGAACGATTTCTTCCGCTCCAAGCTATATAAACTGGTGCTTCAAAACCGGGAACTAAACGTTTATATGAATTAACAATCGGATTCGTAATCGCTGTAAAACTTGCAGCATGTTTTAATAGTCCTGCTAAAAATTTTTGACAAATATTTGAAAGCTGCAGATCACTTTTGGGATCATAAAAAGCATTCCCTTGATCATTAAATAATGACATATTAGTATGCATTCCAGATCCATTAACTCCCTGAACTGGCTTTGGCATAAAAGTTGCGTGGAGGTGATATTGCCGGGCAACAGTTCTAACAACTAGTTTAAACGTTTCAATATTATCAGCTGCCTCAACCGCATTTTCATATTTAAAATCAATTTCATGCTGTCCAGGCGACACTTCGTGATGTGCTGCTTCAACTTCAAAGCCCATTTTTTCCAAAACTAATACAATATCTCTACGGCAGTTTTCTCCCATATCAAGCGGAGCAAAATCAAAATAACTCCCTTTATCGTTTAAAATATTAGTCGGATGATCAACATCATCTAATTTAAAAAGGAAAAATTCAGGTTCAGAACCAATGTTAAAGGACGAAAATCCCATTTTTTGCATTTCTTGAATATTACGCTTCAAGTTTACTCTTGGATCTCCCAAAAAAGGAGTTTTATCTGGATTATGTACATCACAAATTAATCGAGCAACCTTGCCATGTTCTGTTCCCCAAGGAAAAATCAAAAATGTATCTAAATCGGGAAACAAATACATGTCTCCCTCCTCAATTCTCACAAATCCATCAATTGAAGATCCATCAAACATAATTTCATTTCTTAAAACTTTATCCAACTGAGATACCGGGACTTCCAAATTTTTTAAAATCCCATTAATATCAGTAAACATTAATCGAATAAAACTAACGTTTTCTTTTTTAACAATTTCTTTAATATCTTCTTTTGAATAATTTTTCCTTGTCATTTTCTCCTCAATCTAACGGATTATTACCAATTTCCAGATAACGCATCATTTCATTACGAAAGATATCACGCGCTTCCTCATCACTAACCGTTTTAAAAGTTGTGTTTTGATAACTAGAAGTTTTTTTCTGGCGATAAGCTTGAATATCTTTAATATTCTCACCACTATCTATCATTTCTTTAATGATTAATAACTCATCGATATCATTTAAAGAAAACATTCTCTGATTTCCCTCACTTCGATGATAGGAAATTAATTTTTTTTCTTCGTAATACCTAATTTGACGAGCAGTTAAATCTGTTAAGGCCATCACAATCTTTAAAGAAAGAATGGGCAAATCTCGTTTGATTTCTTTACTCATTACCATGACCTCCTGTATAAATTATCTTTATTTTAGCTCAGAAACAAGAACTTATGTTAGATTTTCTAACACGGAATTAATGACTAAACCAATTTAATAAATCAGATTCAATTTTGTTATAAACACTGGGATCCTCGATATCATACCAATTTACCTGCATTTTATTACGAAACCACGTTAATTGACGTTTAGCATAATTTCTGGTCTTTTGTTTAAGGAGAGTCACCGAATCGGATAATTCCAATTTATCTTCAAAAAAAGGAAAAAATTCTTTGTAACCAATTGCCGTCGACAACAAAGGATAACTAAATCTATTTTCGTAAACTTTTTCTGCTTCACTCAATAACCCTTGTTCCATCATCAAGTCCACCCTCTTCTCGATACGTTCATAAAGAATTGGTCGTTTGGTGTTCAGTCCGATTAAAAAGGGATCAAATTCTGTCTCATTAGAATCTTGTTCAACAATGGATTTTCCAGTAATTGTTTTTATTGCTAATGCTCTTAAAACTCTTCTTTTGTTCGCAATATCGACTTTATTAAAAGCCTGCTGATCATTTTTTTCTAAGAGAGCTGCTAATTCTGCTAAGTTATATTCTCCGTATTCACTTAGAAACTGTTGGTATTGTTTACCATCTAAAAAGCCCAAAGTATCATTACGTAAAAAAGAGTTGATATAAAATCCTGTCCCTCCCGCAATAATTGGGATTTGCTGCTTTTTTTCGATGATTTCATTTGCTTTTTCTTTAAAATCATAAGCTGAAAATTTTTTCTCTGGTTCAAGGATGTTCACTAAAAAATATGGAACTTTTATTTGCTCAAGATTTGGCTGAGCAGTTCCAATGTGAAAATGTTTATAAATCTGCATCGAATCACCAGAAATAATATATGTATTTAGTTTTTCTGCCAGACTTACTGCTAATTCTGTTTTTCCGGTAGCAGTTGGACCGACAATTACAATTACTTTTTTAATTTTTTTCATAAGTTGTATAATTGAGGTTGTAAATAATTTAGATTGAAGATAATATTCATTTAAACATTAACACAATTTAAGGAGACATTTAATGGCTAAAAAATTTTTAACAGGTTTTGTTACTGGCAGTGTTGCTGCAATTGGTGCAGTTGCTGCTTCTGCTTATGCTTTCAAAAAAACAGTGATTGAACCTACAGAAGAAAGAGCACAGCAAATCGAAGAAAACCGTCGTCGTGCTAATCGTAAAAGTCATCAAGCTCATATGGGATAGTTGTACTTTTACTAGGAATAGAAATGTTCTTTTTTATTTTAATTCAACAAAAAAACACGTGATCTCGTTTATCACGTGTTTTTTCTATATTAAAATTCTCGATAAAATGCTACTTCGTTTCCCTGATCACAAGAAGTAAAACCTAATTTTTCATAAAAGTTCCTAACCGTTGGTGCTTCTTCGGTTAACAAAACTTTTTGCCGCACAGACTTATACTTTATACAAACTCTCTTTAATAATTCTGAACCAATTCCTTGTCTTTGATATTTGGGATTAACTAAAAGATCCTGAATATAAATAATGCTAACTCCATCACCAACAACTCTAATCAAACCTAATAATTGTTCATGTTCAAATGCGCTAACTGTTACGAGTGATTTACTCACTGCTTTTTGTAATAGGTCATAATTATTACAATATGCAAACCATCCAACGCTTTTATATAGATTAATTAGCTGATCTTTTTCAAAACTGTTTAATGTTAAATATTTAATCATTATAATCTCCTTAATTTTAAATTATTGAAATTAAGGATTGAAACGTAATTTTTCCATTTTGTTCTCCCGAACTTTTAAATTAAATAAATGGTATATTATTCGATATAAATTATCAATATATCATTTAAACGTGGATAATATCCGACCTAAGACCGATGAACCTATTCGATTAATTTAAGATAATATTTAAGAACATTAAATAGTAAATTCTGTTTTAACTGTTCACATTTTCTCTCCTTATAAATAATTAATAGATTGTAATGAACAAAAACCACTTGATTCCCCCAAATCAAGTGGTTTTTTTATATTAATGAATTTATTACTCAAATTTGACGTATTTAAGATTCAAACTTCTCGCAACTGATTCTTCGGTTAAATTACCATTATAAGTGTTGATTCCATTTAAAATTATCGAATTTTCCTGAGAAGCTTTAGTGATGCCCTTATTTGCAATTTCAATTGCAAATGAAAGAGTCGCACTTGATAAAGCATCAGTTGCAACTCTAGGTACAGCTCCAGGAATATTTGCAACTGCATAATGAACGACCCCGTGAGTTATATAAATCGGATCATCATGTGTTGTTGCTTTCGTACTTGTCTCGAAAATTCCTCCCTGATCAATAGGAATATCAACAATCACGGAACCTTTTTCCATACTTGCAACCATTTCTTCGGTTACCAATTTAGGGGCAACTGCTCCCGGAATTAAAACAGCACCAATCACCAAATCAGCATTTTTAACAGCATTGGCAATATTATGAGAATTAGATATCAGGGTCTGAACCCTACCGTTAAATAAATCATCAATTTGAGCTAATTTTTGTGCATTAATATCTAGGATTGTAACATTTGCTCCCATTCCGATCGCTATTTTTGCTGCATTAAATCCGACTGTTCCTCCACCAATAATTACAACATTTCCTTTTTTAACTCCCGTAACTCCTGAAAGAATAATTCCTTTACCATGAGCTGGCTGTTCTAAATAATGGGCTCCAATTTGTACAGACATTCGACCAGCAATTTCACTCATCGGAAAAAGCAAAGGTAAAGAGCCGTTTTTATCTTGCATCGTTTCATATGCAACTCCTGTAACTTTCCTATTTAAAAGTTCTTCTACTAATTGTCGATTAGCTGCAAGATGCAGATATGTATAAATGATTTGACCTTCATAAAAATATTTATATTCACTTGGCAATGGTTCCTTTACTTTTATAATCATCTCAGACTGCCATACTTCATCGACAGTCCCAATTTTAGCTCCAACTGATGTATATTCTTCGTCAGGATATCCAGACATCAATCCCGCATGTTTCTCAACGATAACTTTATGACCAGCTTTAATCAAATCACTCACTCCGCTAGGAGTCATTCCAACTCGATGTTCTTCTACTTTTACTTCAGTAGGAATTCCAATAATCATATAGCTCACCTCTTTCCTTTAAAGCGCTTTCATGATTACGCCACTATCATAACACTTTTATTTTTTTTTAAAAGTCAATTAATTTTCAGTAAAATAAAAAAACACTTCAAAGTGTTTTTGATTTCTTCTTAACGTTTCCTTCCCATTTCGCGAAACCGCCCTTAAGCCAATAAACTTCTTTATAATCTTGCTTTTTAAGCTTGGCAGCAACTCTAATTGGAATTTGATCTGATCGTTCATACAATAATACTGGCAAATCTTTTCTAAGTGAACTCTGATATTGTTTAAACATTGCATACGGAATATTTCTTGCTCCCATAATGTGAGCAGTATCAAAATCTCCTTTACTTCTTAAATCAATAATCTGTCCAGTATGAATTTTCTTTTCAAATTCTTGTGGAGTTAATCCTCCCTTTACAATCATTCCTTTGACATAATAATAAAACCAATTGCCAAAAATCCATAATAATATTGCAATTAATACTGCATCAATAACTAAAAGCCAACTTGGCATTTAATTTATCCCTCCTATAATTCTTTCAAATTTTCTCTTACAAGAGAAGCAGCTCCTAAAATTCCAGCATCGTTACCCAGCTGAGCTAATCTAAGTGATGTACTTTTTTTAACATTTGGAAAAACAAAATTTGGAAAAAAATTATTAATATAATCTAATAAAAAGTTACCAGCAGCAGATACTCCGCCGCCTATTACAATATATTGCGGATTTAAAATATCAGCTACTTGTCCTAAGCCCCATGCTAAATAGTATGTAACATCTTCAACTGCTTCAATTGCTGCCTGATCTCCGCTTTTAGCAAGATCAAATACTATTTTTGCATCAAAATTATCTTCTTTGGAAGCTTTATAAAGTTCAGAATCCAGATGTTTCTTAGCAATTACTTTTCCAACTTTAGCAATGCCAGAAGCAGATGCAATAGTTTCTAAACATCCTCTGCTGCCACAGGTACAAGCATCTCCATCAGGTTTAACAACAATGTGTCCGATCTCGCCGCCAGATCCCGCGACTCCGCGAACCAACTTACCATTAGCTATAATTCCTCCACCGATTCCGGTCCCAATGGTCACAAAAACAACGTCATTTTCATTTTCTCCCGCTCCAACCCATCTTTCGCCAAGTGCAGCGACGTTTGCATCATTTTCAATAAAAAACGGTATTTTAAAGTTAGTTTCAAATTCTTCCTTAAGTAATTGCTCTTCGGTCCAATTTAAATTGTACGCACCAGTTACTGTGCCTTTATAAGGATCAACAGAACCTGGAGTACCCATTCCAATTCCAAGAATTTGATCACCTTGTTCTTTGTACTTTGGCAGCCTATTTTTAATGGAATTTATCATGTCAGGTAAAATATGACTACCATGATCTTCGATATTTGTTGGAATATTCCACTGTTCTTTTATATTTCCAGTATTATCTACCACGCCAAATTTAACCGTAGTACCGCCTAAATCGATTCCTAAATATAAATTATTCATTACCTTTTTCTTTCCTAACTTCCCCTTCAACAATAGTCATTGCTCTGACATATATTTTTTTATCAATTAATTTTGCTCGATAGAGTCGATTTAATTCTACTTCAGTAAGCTCTAGATCATCTAATCTGCTGCCAAGATGAATATAAATATTAAATTCTTTAAGCAAATCTAACACATTGTAATAATGTTTAATTTTATCAACATCAAACAACACTTTTACCCATTCCGTATGAATATAAAGCAACTGCTGTTAAAACAAAGAAAACTGCTGCCAAAATTCGCTGCCAGGTTTGGTAATTTTTAGCCTGGGGTGAGCCTAAAACGACTGATAAAAAATAGCCGCCGACAAATCCACCTAAATGAGCCAAAATACTAATTGTCCCGCCTGCTAAATTATCAATGATATCAATAACGATATTAATTACCGCCAAACTGACAATTTGACCAGATAAATACTGGTATTGATTACTATTAATCAGAGCTCTTCTCATTAATACAAAAACCCCAAAAAGTGCAAAAATTGATGAACTTGCACCTGCTGAAATTGTTTGGTTACTTTGAAAAGCAAAACTAACTAAATTTCCGTAAATTCCACCCAACAAGTAAACGGTAAGGAATCTCCAGCTTCCTAAAAAAGGTTCAATGTAAATTCCAAATACTAAAAGAGTCAACATATTGAATAAAATATGCTGAAATCCAATGTGGAGAAAAATTGGAACTATCAATCTCCACCACTGACCTAACTGAACATCTGCCCTAGTTAAACCACCCAAATTATAAAGGACTTCAATATGTGTACTTCCACCCATTACAATTTCGACGATATACATTATTAATGTAACAATTAATAACAACGCAGTAACTGGATACTGGCGTAAATAATATTTATATTTCAATCAATACCCCATTCTAGTAATAAAACTGACTTTAATTTTATCATTTTCTATACTTTGCTGCGAATAATTAGAAAAGCGTTAACTGATCATCATCAGGTAATTCACTGGTAACCCCATTTTCATCCAAATACTCCAAAATAGTATGAGAAACTTTACCTCGTTGAACTAAATCTTTTTTTGAGGTAAAAGGATGTTCACTCCGAGCTAAAACGATCTGCTTTGCTACATTAGCGCCTAAGCCTGGAATTGCAATAAATGGTGCTAACAGTGTATGATCATCTAAAATTTTAAAATTAAATGCATCAGATTCATAAAGATCAACGATTTTATAATTAATTCCTCGATATAAGCTTTCATTAGCAACTTCAATTGCACTTCGGCTACTTTTATCATTCATTGTTGCTTCACCGTTTTTAATTTTTTCATCTAATTCATCTAATTTACTTTTTACTGCTTCTTTCCCTTTACACATAATTCCAATATCGTAATCATTCGTTCGAATTGTAAAATATACATCGTAATAAAAAATCGGAAAATAAACTTTAAAATAAGCTATTCTTAAAGCCATTAAAACATAAGCTGCCGCGTGGGCCTTTGGAAACATGTATTTTATTTTCTTACAAGATTCCAAATACCAAGAGGGAACTGAAGTATTTTTCTTTAAAACTTCTTCATCATCAGGCTTTACTCCCCGACCTTTACGAACATCTTCCATCACTCTAAAAGCCGTACTCGATTCAACACCCCAATGGATAAGATCGAGCATAATATTATCACGACAACCGATAACTTTATCTAAAGATACATTTTGCTTAGTAATTAACTCTTCAGCGTTTCCCCGCCAAACGTCAGTTCCGTGAGATAATCCTGAAATCTGTAATAATTCTGAAAAGTTTTTTGGATGCGTTTCTTCAAGCATTCCACGGACAAAAGCTGTCCCAAATTCAGGGATTCCTAAAGTTCCTGTTTTTGATCCAATATCTTTAGAATTTACTCCTAATGCTTTTGGTGAAGAAAAAAGAGACAAAACATTTGGATCGTCAATCGGAATAGTTACAGGATCGATGCCAGATAAATCTTGGAGCATTCTTATTACTGTCGGGTCATCATGACCAAGACAATCAACTTTTAAAATGTTGTCATGGATCGAACTAAATTCAAAGTGAGTAGTTTTCCAAGCAGATTCTGCCTTATCAGCAGGATATTGAATAGGTGTAAAATCATAAATATCCATATCCTGAGGAACAATCAAAATTCCGGCCGGATGCTGACCAGTTGTTCTTTTAACTCCAGTAATTCCTTCTGCCATCCGGTCGATTTCAGTTTGTTTAAAAGATACATCTCTTTCTCTCTCAAAAGCTTTAACAAATCCAAAAGCAGTTTTTTCAGCAACCGTACCAATGGTTCCAGCCCGATATGCATGGTCTTCACCAAAAAGGACTTTAATGTAGTTATGCGCTACTGGTTGATAATCTCCTGAGAAATTTAAATCAATATCGGGAACTTTCTCTCCATTAAAGCCTAAAAATGTTGCAAAAGGGATATCTTGACCCTCTCTAACTAAAGGTGCTCCACATTGAGGACAATTTTCTTCGGGCAAATCAAAACCAGATGCATATTCTCCTTTTTCAAAAAACTTAGAATACTGACAATTGGGACACAAATAGTGTGGAGGTAATGGATTAACCTCTGTAATCCCTAGCATTGTTGCTGCAAAACTTGACCCTACTGATCCTCGTGATCCAACCAAATAACCATCTTTATTACTTTTTTTAACTAATTCTCTAGATATATAATAAATAACTGCAAAACCATTTCCAATTACACTGTCAAGCTCAGTGGTTAACCTATTTTCCACTAGCTTAGGAGGCTGATTGCCATAAAGTTCATGCATTCGATCAAAAGCAGCGTTGCGTAACTTTTCATCTACTCCTTCAATTTTAGGTGTATAAAGCTTATTTTTTAATGGCTCGACATCACTAATTTCATCAAAAATCTGGTTCGTATTTTGAATAACTATTTTTTTTGCAAGATCGTCATCTAAAAAAGAAAACTCATTTAACATTTCTTGGGTCGTTCTTAAATATTCGTCAGGTAAATGATAACTTTTTTTTGCGGTCATTGATTGAGATCCCAGCAAGACTTCTCTAAACTTATCGTCGTTAGGATCAAGATAATGAACGTCACCTGTAGCAACAACTGGTTTCTTTAATTCATTCCCGATTTTAATAATTTTTTCAATGACTAATTTTAATTCTTCTTCAGTTAGTCTTTGCTGCCTGACTAAATGTTCATAATTACCTAGTGGCTGTACTTCCAAATAATCATAAAATTTAGCTGCGGTTAAAGTATCTTCATAATCCTTCAAAGACGCTGAATCAAAAACTTCTCCTTGATCACAAGCGCTGCCGACCAGGATACCTTCTCGATACTTCTCTAATATAGAACGTGGCACTCTGGGAACTCTATAAAAATAATCAGTGTGGGATTTTGAAACAATTTTGAATAGATTTTTTAATCCGCTCTGATTTTTAGCCAATAAAACTGCATGACTAGGTCTAGTTTGGCGATAAGCTTTGCTTAATTCTAACCGTTGGTCTAAATCATCAAGAGTATTAAGATCATAAGTCTTTTTATAAGTATTCAACATTCTAAAGAAAATATCGTAAGTACCCTCGGCATCATCAATAGCACGATGATGATGGGTTAACGAAATTCCAACTCTTTTTGCCAAGGTTTCTAATCTGACGTTGGATAGTTCTGGATATAAAAACCTACCTAATCCCATCGTATCGATAACTGGTCGATCAACTTTACTTAAGCCTAACCGTTCAAAATTTTTATTAATAAAACCCCAGTCAAATTTAACATTATGTCCAACAAGTACCGATCCATCGATAAATTTATGAAAATCAGTAATAACCTCTTGGTTTAGTTTTCCACTCTTAATATTTTCATCGGTGATACTTGTCAATTCTTTCGTAAATTCTTTTAACGGCTTTCCAATATTAATAAATTCTTGAAATTCTCCGACTTTTCTGCCGTTTGAAAACTTAACAGCTCCTATTTCAATTATTTCACTATATTCAACGGAAAGACCTGTTGTTTCAATATCAAAAACCACAAAACTTACATCAGAAATAGATTCATTTGTCGTTTGATAGATAATGGGAGTATAGTCATCTATTAAATTAATTTCAGCGCCATAGATAACTTTTAAATCTGTATTCTGAGAGGAATGGTAAGCTTCTGGAAATGCTTGTAAATCTGCATGATCTGTTAAAGCAAAGCCTCTCTGTCCAAATTCCTGAACTCGATTTACAAATTTACTGACTGAAGTAATTGCATCCATTTGACTCATATTGGTGTGTAAGTGAAGTTCAACTCTTTTTTGTCCATCATAATCATCTTTTCGACCAGCAGGAGAAGAAATCTTATTCATGCTGTAAATAGTCATTGTCAAGTCATTGCTATATTGATCAGTTTGAATTTTACCTTTAACTCGAACCCAATTACCGACTTTAAAATCACTAAAATCACTAACTTCTTTTTCGTTAGCAAATTTCTTTAATAATAGAGAATCAGTCCCATCATAGATTTCATACGTTAAAATAAAATTTTTGTTTTTAATTGGACGGATGTCCTTTTTAAAAATTTCACCTTCAAGAACAGCTGAATTAAGAGGAACATCAATATCTTTAATTTGAATGGCTTTACCAGAAACTTTTTTATTTTCACGATGATCTGAAAAATTCCGATTGGAACTTTGAACTTCAGATAATTGTTTTTGTAATGACTTAAATGCTTGATCATTCTCAATCTTTTTTTGTTCTTGAAACTCTTCATCTTTTTGTTTTGCTGAATGTTCATCAATTAAAAAATCAATGTTCAATTTCGGAAATCCCATTTTTTGGTAAATTTCAGAGATAGAAGATTTTATTTCCTGATCCATCATTTTATAAATGAAATTTTGATTAAAGTAAATCTTTAATTCATGATCAGAGTAATCAATTTTTTGATTAAGTAAAATCTTACTATAGCGAGGCAAAAAATTAACAATGACTTCATAGTAATCTAGGTATAGAGAATCTAATGGCGTTGAATTCTCATATTCCATATTTAAATTTATATTATTACTGCCAGCAAGAATTTCTAATAAATTTCGAAGATCAATGTACTCATTTGGTTTTAAAAACTCTTCACCCATAATAAAAAAATCCCACAAATTTGAGATTCGATGAATCGACATCTTTTGTAACCAAAGACGATCCAGATCAAAACCCGCTTCACTGGTAGGATTTAATGATATTTTTGAAAATAACTCTGTTAAACTAATAACCTTTTTATTGCTCAACTTAAAAAGTCCCTATTTGCTGTAATAGTCGCGAACAAAATCTACTACCTCTGACACTTTTAGTTCTTCGACTTGACCCGTACGACGTTCTTTTATTTCAACTATTCCGTCTTGAGCCTTTTTACCAACAACTACTCTTAACGGAAATCCAATTAAATCAGATTCTGCAAATTTCACACCAGGACGAGCTTTACGATCATCTAATAAAACCGAATAACCAGCGCTCTCCAGCTCTTTTTCTAATTTTTCTGATAGTTTTACAATTTCATCATCTTTATTATTAATTTCAATAATATGAACATCAAAAGGAGTAACTGTCTTAGGCCAGATGATTCCATTTTGATCATTATTTTGTTCAACAATAGCAGAAAGTAACCGGCTTACCCCAATTCCGTAACTACCCATAATAATTGGCTTCTCATTGCCATCCTGGTCAAGGAATGTTGCTCCTAAACCTTCAGAGTAAAAGGTGCCTAATTTAAAAATATGTCCTATCTCAATACTTTGTTCAATTTTGTACGGCTGATTTGATTTAGGATCAAGATCGCCCTCATTAATTTGAATTAAATCAAACTGTTCATCTGCAACAAAATCACGATCACAATTAACATTTTGATAATGAAATCCGTCGGTATTTGCACCTACATAAAAATTATGAAGATAATTAACAGTAAGATCCATCACTATTTTAATTTTACCTTTAACATCGACTGGACCAACACTACCAATTGAAACTCCCAATATATCTTTCACTTCCTCAGGAGTTGCTAAACGGATACTTTTTGCACTTAATCCATTTTGAAGTTTATTTTCATTAATTTCGTGATCTCCAGGCGCAACGACAAGAACTGGTTGGTCGTCAGAAAAATAGACAATACTTTTAACGATTTTATAAGCTGGTACTTTAAAGAAATTAGCTACATCTGAAACAGTTTTCACATCTGGGGTTGCGACTTTTTCCATTTCTTTGCGATCTTCTTTTTGTTCTTCAATTTGAAATGGAGGAATTCCAACAGCAACTTCAATATTTGCCCCGACACCATTTTCACCAACATATGCAACATCGTCTTCACCAATCGCAGCAACGGCTTGAAATTCTGTAGATTCCCTTCCGCCCATTGCTCCATTATCCGCTACTACACTAATGTAATTCAAACCAGTTCGGTCAAAAATTTTTCTAAAAGCACTATCAAATTGATCATACGAATAATCAAGATCACTATCAGTTGCCCCAAAAGAATAACCATCAAGCATGATAAATTCTTTATTTCTTAACAAGCCAAAACGTGGTCTTAATTCGTCACGAAACTTTGTCTGAATTTGATAAAGCGTTTTGGGGAAATCTTTATAAGAATTCCAAATTCCTCTAATCAAATCTGCAAATGATTCTTCATGAGTTGGTCCTAAAATTAAATCTCTCTTTGCACGATCTTGTAATTTAAATAATTCAGGGCCGTAATTTTCGTATCGACCGGATTTTTGCCACAAAGATGCCGGTAAAATAACGGGCATTAACATCTCCGGGCAAGAAATTTTGTCCATTTCCTCTTCAATAATTTTTTCAATTCGTTGAAGGCTTCGGTAAGCCAATGGAAGATACATAAAAACTCCACCAATTTCTTGTCTTATAAAACCACCACGAATCAATAATTGATGACTGATTGCCTCAGCATCGTTTGGTATTTCTTTTGTTGTTGGAATAAAATATAAACTTTGTTTCACAATTTTCCCTCAAAATAATTTCATAATATCATGAACAGTTACTACAATAATTAACATTAGCAAGAAAGCCGCCCCAATTAATGTAACTACAACTTCATGTTCTTGCTTAATTGGCTTTCTTCTAATAGCTTCAATTAAATTTAATAAAATTTTACCACCATCAAGTCCCGGTATTGGTAAAAGATTAGCAATTGCCAAACTAATTGATAGAGATGCGCATAAAGCCACTAGAACACCTACGCCGCTATTAGCAGCTTGGGATGAAATACTATAAATTCCGACCGGTCCCGCTATTTTATCAAGTGAAAAACCACCAGTAAAAAAAGAACCTAAAGTCTGTAGTATTGCAACTGAATTAGCATAAGTTTCAGTAAAACCGTATAAAATCTGCGATTGAAAACTCTTACGGTACCAAACTGATATTCCAATATAATATCTTCCAGTACCATCTGTTTTACTATATTTTGGTTTAATAATAAAAGTCTTGTAATGACTAGATCTTTTAACTTTTACTTTAACCGGTCTCCCTTTTTGGTCTTTGTCTAATTCTTTTTTTATTTCTTTATAGTCATGAGTTTGTACATCATCGACTGAAACAATTGAATCACCACTTTTTATTCCTGCCTTTGCAGCAGGCATATTCCGATCATAAATGGTAATCTTGTTTGTGTTAAGGTCTTGAACCCCACCCATCATAAAAGCCGAAATTGAGAAAGCTACAATAGCTAAAATTATATTATTAAAAGGACCTGCAAAATTCGTTATCAGCTTTTTCCACCAGACGGCAGAATTATATTGAACATCTTTTGGTGCAATTCTAACTTCAGTTCCATCATTTTCAACAATATATGCATCATGATCCACGTTAAAAGTCTTAGTTACAAGGTCGTCAGCTTCATTATCAAATACATCGCCTTCAATAAATAAATCACTGCTTAGGTCACTTTTTCGAACAGTAAGGGGCAGACCATCTATATTTTGATCTGATCTCGTATCAATTTGGATTATTGAACCTTGATCATTTAATGTAACGTAAACTGTTTGTCCGGCTTCTAACTCAGATTCTTCAACGCCAGCAAGTCTGACATAACCACCTAAAGGTAAAATCCTAATTGTAAAAGTGGTACCATTTTGAGCATGGTGCTGGAATATCTTTGGACCCATTCCAATTGCAAACTCTCTTACTAAAATTCCCATCTTTTTAGCAAAAAAGTAGTGTCCAAACTCATGGAAAACAACAAGAATTGTAAAAAGAATTAAAAAAACAATAATTCCCTTCATTAAACCTCCTTAAAAGAACCCTAACAAATGAAGACACGGAAAAACAAAGAGAAAACTATCAAATCGATCTAAAATTCCTCCATGACCTGGTAAAATCTTGCCAGAATCTTTTACATTATAATGTCTTTTAATCGCAGACTCCGCTAAGTCTCCAATTTGTCCAAAAATTGATAGAACAATTGTTGCTATAATTAAAATTAATAAATTTCTATGAAGAGGCACAAAAATATTATAAATTATTACAACTACTACAGCAGCTAAAGTTCCGCCAATTGACCCTTCCCAGGTTTTATGGGGACTAATTACTGGATCTAATTTATGCTTTCCAAATTTTCGGCCAAAAAAATAAGCAAAAATATCCGTTGACCACACTAGAAGTAGTGCATAAAACAGATAAGAAAGTCCTTTATCACGAGCCAAAGTTAAATAGAAAAAACCATGACCTACGTAAAAAGTTGTAATTGCAATTATTCCAGCGTCCTCAATGTTAAAAGTTCGATAGAAGAAAACGATTGAAACTAACAAAATTAAAATAAAAGCATAAAACATCGCATCTTTATTGAGCCACAAACCCTTAAAAAATGAATTAGGTAAAGTAAGGGCTGCTCCCATCAACATAGATAAAATTGCGATTGGATGTAAAACCATCATTTTCTTCATTATGAAGATCTCTGACACTCCAATAAAAGCCAAAACTGCACTGGCTATTTCAATCCAAATTCCGCCCAAAAGAAGAATGGGAATAAAAATAGCAAGGGCAATTATTGCAGTAATTATTCTTGTTCTCAAAATTTTAATCTTTCTTTTTTACAAAGCGCCATAACGACGATTTCTATTTTCAAAATTCTCAATAGCTTTTAATAATTCTTCCTCTGAAAAATCAGGCCAAAAAGTATCAGTAAAATACAATTCCGCATAAGCAAGCTGCCAAAGCAAAAAATTAGAAATTCTTTGTTCCCCTGAAGTCCGAATTAAAAGATCAACATCATCAAGATTCCCTAATTTAGTCAATAAATGCTTAGAAAAAACTGATTCATCGATTTCCTCCGGAGTAATAAAACCATTTTTAACATCCAAAGCAATTTCTCTTGCTGCATTTACAATTTCAGCCTTCCCGCCATAATTAAAAGCAAAATTTAAAATGAGTCCGGTATTATTTTTTGTTTTTTCTTCTGCTTCACGTACCGCTTTTAAAGTATCAGTAGGAATTTGATCAATGAAACCAGTGATTTTAACAACAACATTTTGATCAATTAGTTCAGGAACAAACTTATTAAAAAAAACAACCGGAAGCTTCATTAAAAAACTAACCTCATCACGAGGTCGGTTCCAATTTTCAGTAGAAAACGAATAAAGCGTAAGAACCTTAATTCCCAATTTGTTTGCAGCAATTGCGATTCGTCTAACGTTTTCCATTCCCTCGCGATGACCAGCAATTCGGGGTAAATGTCTTCTTTGAGCCCATCTACCATTTCCATCCATAATAATTGCTACATGTTTTGGTACTTGGGGAGTAATTTCTTTCGTCATTAATTAAATCTTAGAAATTTCTTTTTCTTTATTTGATGAAATATCATCGATAATTTTAATGAATTCATCATGTATTTTTTGAACATCTTTTTCTTTTTTATGCATGATATCTTCACTAATTTCACCGTCTTTTTCACTTTTCTTGAGAGTATCCATTGCATCACGGCGAGCATTTCTAATTGCAATTTTCGCTTCTTCAGCAGTTTTTTTAACTTCTTTAACAATATCTTTACGTGATTCACCTGTTAATTGTGGAACCACAAGTCTAATCACATTTCCATCAATCGTCGGATTAATTCCAAGATCAGACATATTAATAGCCGTTTCAATTGATTTTAATGCGGTCTTGTCAAAAGGTGTAATCTGAATCAAACGTGCTTCAGGAATTGATACAGACGCTATTTGTTGAAGTGGAGTTGGTGCCCCGTAGTAATCAACCATAATATCATTAACCAGACTAGCATTTGCTCTTCCTGCTCTGATCTTGCCTAATTCAACCTTAAGATTATCGGATGATTTTTGCATCTGTTTTTTTAATTTACTAATTACTTCATCTGCCATTATCTATCTCCTTCAATAATTGTTCCAATATTTTCTCCTTTAACCAGTCGATTAATATTTTCTGGATCATTAAGATCAAAAACAATTAATGGAATGTTATTTTCCAGTGCTAATGAGCTAGCTGTCTTATCCATAACATTGAGTCCTTTTTGAATAATATCCATATGAGTTAATTGTTCATACTTAATTGCTTCTGGATTTATTCTAGGATCGTCTGAATAAACTCCGTCAACTCCATTTTTTCCCATTAAAATTACGTCAGCATTAATTTCTAATGCTCTTAAAGCAGCAGTAGTATCAGTAGAGAAATAAGGATTACCGGTCCCTCCAGCAAATATAACCACTCGCCCTTTTTCTAAATGTCTAATTGCCTTTCTTCTAACATACTGTTCAGCAACTTGTCTCATTTCAATTGAAGTTTGGACACGTGTGGCAACATTAACTTTTTCCAATGCATCCTGTAGTGCCAAAGCATTCATGATGGTCCCTAACATTCCAATGTAATCAGCCTGGGGTCTTTCCATTCCCAGTTGTTCCCCGGCTTCGCCACGCCAAAGATTGCCTCCACCGACAACAATAGCAATCTCAACTCCAGTTTTATGAACATCTGCAATATTTTTGGCAACACTAGAAATAACTATTGGATTGATTCCTTTACCAGTTTCTCCGCCAAGCGCTTCGCCGCTTATTTTTATTAAAACTCGTTGATATTTGACTTTACTCAAGATTTACTCCTCAAAATATTATCACTGAATAATATATCACAGATGTCCGATCACTCCCTATTTCGAACCCATATTAATTAAAAATTTTATTTTGGCTAAAAAAAAGCCTGTAAAAAGCTAGAAAAATTCTAGTTGTTACAGACTTTCCCATAAGAAAAATTATTGGATTTGATCCATAACTTCTTTTACAAAGTCATCATTCTTTTTCTCAATTCCTTCGCCCACTTCATAACGAACAAAGTTCTTAATTTTACTATTCTTCGAGCTTACGTATTCAGAAACTTTCATTGAAGAATCTTTTACAAATTCTTGATCATCCAAAGTAATCTCTGCTAATTTTTTATTAACTCGTCCTTGAACAATTTTTTCAATAATGTTCTCAGGTTTACCTTCATTTCGGGTTTCAGTGGTTGCAATATCAGTTTCATTGTCAACTATTTCCTTTGGAATTTGATCCCTTGAAACATATAATGGATGAATTGCTGCAACGTGCATTGCAACATCCTTTGCTACAGATTCGTCGCTGCCTTCCAAAGTGACCAAAACTGCAATTTGACCCCCATTATGGAGATAAGTGCCAAATACTTCACTATCGCTTTTTTCAATTACAACAAAACGACGAAGAGTGATTTTTTCACCGATAACTGCAGTAGCATTTGTAATCTCATCATTAACTGTACTTCCATTTAATGGTAAAGATAATGCTTCTTCAAGGCTTTTTGGCTTTTTATCAGCAATAACTTTAACAACATCAGAAACCAACGTTTTAAATTTGTCATTAGAAGCAACAAAATCAGTTTCAGCATTGATTTCTACGACGGCACCAGTGTTTTCTTCAACCAAAACACTTGCTAAACCTTCCGCAGCAATTCGGCCGCTTTTCTTAGCAGCTTTAACAACACCTTTTTCTCTTAATTCTTTAATTGCAGCTTCAATATCACCTTCTGTAGCAACTAAAGCCTTTTTCGCATCCATCATACCGGCACCAGTCTTATCACGTAATTCTTTGACTTGTGCAGCTGTAATATTTGCCATCAAAATCTCCTTTCAAAAATGTTATTTGCTATTATCGCCTTCAACAACATCAACGATTTCTTCCATATCTTTTTTATCGTCAACATTATCAGACTTTTCTTCGATTTCTTCTATCACAACTTCTGATTTTTGATCATCAGAATGTTCTTCACCTTCTCGGCCTTCAATTATTGCATCAGCCATTTTAGAAGTTACCAGACGAATTGCTCTAATCGCATCATCATTCGATGGAATAATAACGTCAACTACATCAGGATTTGCATTAGTATCTACCATCCCAACAATTGGAATGTTTAATTTGTTTGCTTCTTGAACTGCGATATGTTCTTTGTGAGTATCAACAATATAAATAATGTCGGGTAAACGACTCATATCTTTAATTCCGCCCAAGAACTTCTCTAACTTATCATGCTGCTTTTGAAGCTTAACAACTTCTTTTTTAGGCAACCGTTCAAAAGTTCCATCTTCAGACATTTTTTCAAGATCTTTTAATCTTTTAATTCTTTTCTGAATTGTATCCCAATTAGTTAAGAGTCCACCTAACCAACGATGATTGATATAATATACACCAGCTCTTTTTGCTTCTTCTTCAATTGCATCAGAAGCCTGTTTCTTGGTACCAACAAAAAGAAATTGAGCACCACTAGCGGCTGCATCCCGCACAAAATTGTATGCATCATTGACCATCTTTACGGTCTTCTGTAAATCAATAATATAAATATCATTTCTTGAAGTAAAAATATACGGTTTCATCTTAGGATCCCATTTTCTAGTCTGATGTCCGAAATGAACACCTGCTTCAAGAAGTTGTTTCATTGTAATTTCTGCCATTTTTTCCTCCGGTTTTTTCAAACAACTGTTTTTAACTCTGTCAATTAACTGACAAGCAGCACCGATGACAAATAAACAATTGCGGCATTTTTGGCATAAAGCCACATGCAATAATACCTGATTTTAAATGGTTTTTCAAGCAATTATTACAATTATCAAAGTAAATGATTCTTTTTATCTTTATTTTTGATAAAATATGACTAATGATTAAGTATCCGACCGGTCAAGGTAATAAAAATAAAATAGAAAATCAAGAAGCAACTAATTTTGGGCGTCGTGGGATGTCCCTTGAAAAAATGATTAATTTAAGTAATAAACACTATTTAAAGTATGGAGTTGCTGTTGTTCATAAAAAACCTACCCCCGTTCAAATTGTTAAGGTAGACTATCCAAATCGTAGTCACGCAAGGATAACTGAGGCCTATTTTCGTCAACCTTCTACGACTGATTACAATGGAGTATATAAAGGATATTACCTTGACTTTGAGGCAAAAGAAACAACGAGGGCGACATATTTGCCGCTTGACAATTTTCACGAACACCAGATTAGACATATGGAAGATTGTATTAAACAAAAGGGAATCTGTTTTGTAATAGTGTCTTTTGTAAAATTAAACCGTTTTTTTATGTTACCTGCTGAATTAGTTATTAAATACTGGAATATGAAAACAAAAAATGGTCGTAAATCAATTCCACTTGAAATTTTTATTGAAAAAGGATTCGAATTTAAACCAACTAATTTACCATTAGTTCCGTATATAGATTTTGTCAATAAATTTATTAACCAGGAGATAAGTTAAAATGCCTGAACATTATCACCGACCATTTAAATCAAAAAAAGAAAATATCATCAAAAAAATTATTATCTGGCTCTTTTTAGCATTTATTGTGATATGTGCAATTGGAGCTTCACTATTTGCTTTTTACGCAGTTGGGTCTCCTAAACTAACTAGATCTAAACTCGAAAGTGTTAAATCTAGTGTAGTTTATGATAGTTTAGGAAAACAGATTTATACCGCAGGAGTCGAAGATCGCACTTATGTTCCAATCTCAAAAGTTTCTAAAACATACATTAATGCGTTAGTAAGTGTTGAAGACCGCCATTTTTATCAAAATACTTTAGGAATTGATCCAATGAGAATTGTTGTAGCAGGTTTTAAAAATGTTACTGGCAGCGGGAGTTCAGGTGCTTCAACGTTAACTCAGCAACTTATAAAACTTTCATTCTTTTCTACAAATGCTAAAGATCGTACAATTAGAAGAAAAGCCCAAGAAGCTTGGTTAGCTATGCAATTAGAACAAAATTATACTAAAGAGCAAATTTTAGAATTTTATGTTAATAAAGTTTATTTTGGAAACAGTATATATGGAGTAGAAACTGCATCGAAATATTATTTTGGAAAATCAAACACCAATTTATCAATTGATCAAGCCGCTGCTTTAGCTGGATTATCTAATTTACCAACCCTTCAAGAACCTTATCTTCATCCCCAATCATTCATAGACAGAAGAAATGTTGTTTTAAAAGCAATGCTTAATAACAAGAAAATTTCATCTGAACAATATCAAAATGCTCTTAAATCTGACACTCTCAAAACAGTTGTATCAAAATCAATAAACGATAAAAATAGAGGAATTGATATGGCTATCGATCCTTACGTTAAAGAAACAATTTCTGAGGTTAAAAAATTAGGTTACGATCCATTTGCTGATGGGCTCAAAATTTACACTAACATGCGCAACGATATCCAAAATAAAATTTACGACTTAGTTAATAATGATGAATCCATTGACTTTCCTGATAATAATCTGCAAGTTGGTTTAACAATCATAGACCCAAACAACGGGCAAGTAGTTGCTCAAATTGGGGGAAGAAAAGAACAAAAAATTCAATTCGGTTTGAATCGAGCAGTTCAAACTACTAGAAGTGTTGGTTCAACAATTAAACCAATTCTCGATTATGCACCAGCTATTGAGTACTTAAAATACTCTACTTACCAACAAATGATCGATGAACCATATAACTATCCTGGTACTAATACATCTATACATAACTGGGATGAGCAGTATATGGGATCAATTTCTCTTAGAGTTGCTCTTGCATCTTCTAGAAATGTTCCCGCTGTAAAAACTCTCAAAGCTGTTGGGATTAAGCAAGCTAGTGATTTTGTGAAAAATCTTGGCTTAAACATTCCTTCAAAAGATCAAGTCTATTCTGAAGCAATTGGTGGATCATTTTCTTCACTTCAAATGGCTGGGGCATATGCAGCATTAGCCAACAATGGGGTTTACCATCAACCAACTTACGTTTCCAAAATTGTTTTCCCTGATGGAACTGTAAGAAATTATGGTGGAAAAGAAAACAAGGCAATGTTTCCGGCAACAGCTTATATGATTACGGATGTCCTAAAAGATTCTTTTAAGTACGGTAATGGTGAATACGGAGCTACTCCCAACATTTATGATGCTGCCAAAACTGGATCTACAAATTATGATTCATCAGAAATAAATAAAAATCCTGCCCTTGGTGGAACTGGAATTGCAAAAGACAACTGGTTTAATGGGTATTCAAAGGATTATAGCATCTCTATTTGGACTGGATATGATAATCCACTTAAAAAAGGACTCAACTATAACGAACAAGCAATTGCAGGCATTATCTACAAAAAAATAATGAATTATCTGTATCAGAATAAAAACTCTGAAGATTGGAAAAAGCCAAATAACGTTGAAAAAGTAAGAGTTCTTAAAGGTATTTATCCACCCGTTGCGGTTGCCTTCGGAGGAGTTCCAGAACTGTTTCTAAGCGGAACTGAACCTAAAACTGGTTCAGATGTGATTAACGAGGAAGAAAATCAAACCAATAACGGTTCAGAAAACGCCTCTAGTTCTTCCTCAAGTGAAAATAACAGTTCTCAATCTTCTAGCACATCCAGTTCAAAAACAACTAATTCAGACTCATCAAGTCAAATTAATAATTCCAGCGAAAGTTCAAATGAGAATTCAGATAATTCGACTTCAAACACTCAAAGCCAATCAAGTAGTAGTTCTAGTGTTGAGAATCATTAATTTTTAAACGCTCTTTACCAAATTTACAATAAGGCAGAATTTTACATTCAGTACATTTTGGAGATCTGGAGGTGCAAAAATAACGTCCAAAAAGAATTAATCGATGGTGCGTTACAACCCACTCTGATTTAGGTGTCATCTTCATTAATTGTTTTTGAACTTCTGCGACATTTGCTTTAGGACTAACAACGTTCCACCGCTTAGCTAAACGTTCAACATGTGTATCAACTGCTAAAGCAGGTATTTTAAAATAGTCCCCCATTACCACATTAGCCGTTTTTTCTCCAACTCCAGGTAATTTTAACAATTCTTCTTTTTTACTGGGTATTTCATCATGATATTGTTCGTGAACAATTTGAGCAAGCTTAATAATATTTTTACTTTTATTATGAAATAATCCAATAGAACTAATTAACTTTTCAACTTCAATGATTGAGGCAGACCCTAACATTTCAGGATTTGAAAAACGTTTAAAAAGTGCAGGAGTTACTTTATTAACCTGTTTATCTGTGGTTTGAGCACTTAAAACAACAGCAATAATAAGTTCAAAGCCATTATGATAATTCAATTCCGTCTTCGCATCTGGGTATAATTCTTTTAAAATCGATAAAATATTTAAAAATTTTTCTTTTGAAATCATAATAAATCACTATTTAGTTTTGACCGTTCATAATCTTTAACGGTTTTTATATTTTTCTTCTGCCATGTAATTAATATCCGGTCGATGTATTTAAAGTTATAAACCTGCGCTAATACTGCTTCTCTAAGTGCTATTTCCACTAACTCTGGACGAAAATGATCAACTGTAAGCCAGCCAGATACTTTTTCAATCTCGATTGGTGAAAGCGGACGTCCAAATTCAACTTCAAATTTTTTGATTAGTTGCTCCAATTCTTCTGGCTCATCAGTCGCTGAATCTTTAACATTTTCATTTTCTGTTACTTCTAATTGATAAACGTGATTTAAATCATAATAAGACGATGACTTACCATCAATATCACGAGTTTCTATTGATAAAATGCGTTTTCGCTCAAGACTATTAATTAAATTGAAGACTTCACTCTCAGATACTTGTAAATTTTTACTTAACATGTTCATATTTGGAAATAAATTATTTTGATTAGTATAGCTAACCAAATTTAAATAAAGGATTAACTCTTTATCAGTCAAGCCAAATTCATGATAATGTTGGATTAAATAATTATTGACTGATGAAAAGCCACTGATTAAAAATTGAAGGGAACCTTTTAATTTGCTCATTATAAATTAAACTTTCTTAATGTATATATTTATGTAAAATCAGATTTATTTTTGATCAGTTAAATACACTTTAGTAGACGGATTGATCATTTTATTGTAAAACGTCTACTAATACTTCTTAAATATTTAAATGATTAACTAATTCCATGCCTAAACTTTTAGCACTTTTTGAACAATTTTTCCGTTTTTAAAATTTAACGTATAGTAATTTAAGTTATTTGTTTGGTCAAAGTAAGCTATTTCCCAAACAACTTTATGATCATAAAATCCTAATCTCGTATTTTTAATTTCCTTTAATTTTGAGGCGTCTCTCATTACAATTCGTTTTGCTTCTGATTCAGAAATTCCCTTATTTTGGTCAACAATTATTAGATTTCCGTTTGATGTATTCAAAATTGCATACTGATTTTTATTTTCTTTATTTTTTCCGAGCGCAGAAAAATAAGAAGAATCATGATTATACCAGTAATATTTGCTAAAACTATGTAAATCCGTTTTCTTTTGAATTACTTTAATCGCATCATTTTTTACCCGCAAAAAAGAATTATTGGCTAATATGTATGTTCCAAAAGCAATTACCAAAATTAAGATAATAACTCCTATAATGATTGGGAAGCGTCTAGATCTTTTTCTCATTTGTATTCACCTAAAGTTTTATCAATTCTAGCATACAACTATATTATCTCAATAATGCTCCCTGTCTCTAGAGCAACGATATTTTTTTTAACCGGTTTTTTATACATTGAAAATAAAACATCACTATAAACTTTTAATTGTCCTCTGTACCGCTCAGTTAAAATTTCAGATAGATTCTTTTTGCTGTTTCTTGGTAAATGGTCAGTTTTATAATCTATAAGAATGATTTCCGATTTTAAATTTAAAAATCCATCAATAATTCCATGGATCAAAACTGAATCATTTAAATCAAATTCTGTAGATCCATAAAGATCACACGGACTTGCAATAGCTTGAAAAGATTTTTCTCGTTCAAAGTTATCACTATTAGCAATAATTAATTTTCCTAAATCAGTTTTAAAAAAATTAATTATTTGATCAAGCTGCATTTTGTCTGCAGCTTGTTGTCTAATTAAATTTTGCTGAACTAAAATTATAATTTCTTCTTGCAAGTATGATAAATCAGGAATCTTTGAAATCGATATTTCCCGTAAAAGCAAATGCATGGCACTTCCAATTTCAGATGCCTTAACTTTTTTTTCTCCTTTAAATTCTGGAATTTCAAAATCAGACTTAATAGCCGGAATTTTAGCTCCAGGCAGTTCAGCCATTTTTAAAACATCATCATCCGGCTCTTGAAAAAGTGTCTTTAATTCAGAAACCGATTGATAAGCTGATTTACTAATCGAGCCTAAAAATGGATATTTCCAAGCAAACTTCTTATTAATTGCATCTTCAATTTTATCATCACTATTTGAAATCAAATCGTCTAAGTTAACTTTTTGAGAGACCTCTGAAATTTTATTAAATTCAATATCTTCAATGCTCGTTATTTTTAAATTAACAGAACTATCGGTCAGTTTAGAAAAAGCCGTATAATTTTTTTGATCCAAAGGTATTACTTGACCTTGTAACGATAACTTGAACATTTTTAAAAAAGAATTTGCTTTTTCTCGCTCTTCAGATTCAATAATTAGACTTTGACGGTCATAATTTTGAGCTAAATCGTCGAAAAATTTATTATCTGATCCGACAATAATTAATTTTTCTTTTGCGCGAGTCATAGCAACGTACAAAATTCGCATTTCTTCAGAGATTAACTTATTTTTTTCTTTCTGCTTAACAAATTCAATTTGCGGTAAATAATAAGAAATATTTTGTTCGTCAATATATCTTAGGCCGATTCCTTCTTTTTCATTGAGAACGTAGCTGCCAGAAAAATCACTTAAATTAAATTGGCGATTAACCCGATACAAAAAAACAACTGGAAATTCTAATCCCTTGGATGCGTGCATTGTAATTAATTGAACTGATTCCTTATTGTCTTTGGCTTGATCAGGAATACTAGGTCTAAAACTCGATTTTTCTACTTGATCTAAATATCTTACAAACTCACTTAAACTAGTAATTGAATTATCTTGAAATGATTTTACTTGGTTGAGAAACGTTCTTAGATTGTGAAGTCTAAAACTACCCCCAACCATTAAAGAAACATAATCAACAAAATGAGAATCATGATACAAAAATTCTATAAGTTCAGTTAATTCATTATTATTAGCAAATTCACGAGATTTTTCAATCAGATTTACTAACCGCTGTAAATTTTCGCTGATCTTATCATTTCTTTGTTCAATATAATGATTTACTGCCTGCCAAAATGATCCATCAAGCTTTTGTGATCTAATTACAGCTAAGTCGTTATCACTTAAGTCACCAAACGGGGATTTAAGAATTGCTGTCAAAGGAATATCTTGATCAGGATTATCAATAATTTTCAAAAAAGAAGTAATAATTTTTATCTCGGAATTTAGATAAAAATCTTCATTTTGACCACTGGTAATATTAATCCCAGCTGCCTCAAAAGTATTCATTATTACCCGATTTTCTGCTTTAGTTCTGGTCAATATAGCAATGTCTCCTAGAGTAATATCACGGAGTTTTTTTGTATTAGAATCATATATTTTATGATGATCTTTAAGCATTTTCTGAATTCGTTCAGCAACTATTCGTGCCATCTGCTCGGCTTGCGAAATGTCATCAGAAGAATTTTGATCAATTAGTAATTCTACCTGATCATCAATTTCAGCCGGATAATATTTTGCTCCAAACTTTAAATGAGAATTTTCATCATAATCTAGTTCCCCGACCTCTTGATCCATTAATTGTTCAAAGAAGAAATTAACCGTTGAATCAATATTCTCAACTGAACGATAGTTCTCAGCAATTACTATTACTTCTTGATCTAATGACTTCTCACTTTGAAATTCTTGATATTTTTGTAAAAAAAGCTGCGGATTAGCGTGACGAAAACCATAAATTGACTGCTTGATGTCACCAACCATAAACAAATTATGCTGATTCCCACTCAACATCGTTAATATTGAATCTTGTAAATCATTAATATCCTGATATTCATCAACCAAAATTTCTTTAAAGTGATTCTGGTAGTCAATGCGTGCAGTTTCACTATTTTGTAAAATTTGAGCCGCAAATCTTTCTAAATCAGAAAATTCATAAGAATTCTCTCTTCTCTTAACAAGTTCAACCTTTTTGAGGTAAGAACGAGTAAAATCAGCAAGTAACTTGATTCGATCTGCTGTTAACTTCGACAAATCCGTAATTTCTGCTTCCGAATATTGAAATAGCTTCGCTAGTCCATTTTTAGGATCAACCAATGATTTTTTTAACCCATCACGAAGTTTTTGAACTATTTTCTTAGCTTCCATCACTCCTTCATCAGAACTTCGAACTACTTTAGCTCGGGCAAAACTAAAATCAAAAAGCTGACTTTTTAATTCTTCATAATCAAGTTCAGACAAACGATCAATTACTTGAGAAAAATAAGAAATTCCATTCTCTGCTTCTGTAAAATAAAATTCTAATTCTGGATAACTAGAAGAAATATCTAAAATCTGTTTAAACTTTCTAATAAATGTTTTAATTCTTTTTTTAACAAAAGGTTTTAACTCTTTTTGATAAAACGTGCCGCTGGAAAAAGACCCATCAAATGTATATAGATGATCGATTGAATTTAACCATTGATCTTGATCTGCCAAAGAAGAAGAATATGCTTCCAGATCATGAACTAAATCTTGGAATTGCTGAATCGTCTTACCATCAGTAAAATTCTTAACAAGATTGAAAAAGTCTTCTCCTTTTTGTTCCAAAAACTCGCCAAAAGTATCATCAAATGGTTCTGCCTTTAATTTTTCAACTTCACTTTGATCAGTTAAAATTCTAAATCCGGGATCAATTCCAACAACATTAAAGTGAGCTCGAATAACCTTTTGACAGAAAGAATCAATTGTTTCAATATCAGCGTTTGATAAGTTGATAATCTGGCTTCGCAAAAATTCTTCATCAGAAAAACTTAAGTTTGTTTTTGATAATTCATTTGTCAACGCTACCCGTAATCGATCACGCATTTCATTAGCAGCTGCCCGAGTAAAAGTAACAATTAACATTGAATCAAGCGACATTCCGTTTAAGATGCTTGTAATAATCCTTTGAATTAAAACCGTCGTTTTTCCAGAACCAGCCGAAGCATAAACTAAAATGTCTTTTCCGTGGAGATTAATTGCCCGTTCTTGTGCTTTTGTAAATTGAACTTTACTCATTTGGCATCACCTCTCATTTGACGTAGTAAATCATCCGGGCTTTGAGATCTCCAAATCCGAAAATCTTTATTGATTTCAGGATCAAATAATAGAATTGCTTGATAAGCGTTACTGCGATACTTTTGAATATCTTCAAAAGTCTTAAAAAGAATCTTTTGTCTAAACTTCCCAGAATAAATCATTTCACCTAGCGTTTTAAATCTCTTCTCATTGAAATCAAAAATCGTGTTAAATTCATCTTCTGTATAAGCATTTTGATTCTTTTTAGTTTTAGGTGTGGGAAAAAGATCTTTCCAGTTTAAATCATTCGCTGCTAAATCATCTGAAATGATCTTTAAATAATTCTCATCATTTAAAAACGGGCCATTATACTTATAATTTTTGATCCAACTCTGATCAAAACTCGTTTTAATACTTTCATGTTCAATCGTAGGATCTTGAATTTGATAAAAGAAACTGCCTCCCACTTTTTGAAATGGTTCTTTAAAATAATAATTTTTTAAAATTTGCAAATAGGTAATTAGTTGAAGATTTAACCCGGAATAAAAATCATTAAGATCAAATTTGCGATTAGAAGATTTATAGTCAATGACGTTAAAAAATTGTTCGCCATTTTTTTCAAACAAATCTAGTCGATCAATCTTGCCGTTTATTTTTAAAAGTTGATTTTGACCTAACGTATAAATCGGCTGAATATCATCACCAGACATTCCAAAAGACTTTTCTGTAAAAAGCGGAATACTTCTTAATCCCTGCATTTTTATTGAACGCAAAGTTGACATCACCGTCTGTCTAAGAATTCCGATATTAAACTTATTAATTGGATCATTAAGTAAAAAGTCTAAATGCTGATTGTTAAGAACTTCTTTGTAAACATCATTTGTAATATTTTCCAGATCATGATCACTTAATTCATTTAGATTCTTGTTTTCTTTTTTTATGATTTTAAAAAAGTGATCTAAAACTTCGTGAAAAACTAAACCGCTCACTAGCGGATTTACTTCTGAAATCTGTCGCTCTCTAATTTTTAAAACATATTTAACAAAAAATTCGTAAGGGTTGCGAAAATAAGTTTCCATATTAGTTATTGATAAAAGCAAACTATTTTCAAAAATCTTTTCAATTACTGTCGGTTCGATAATATGGTTATCGCTTATTTCTAGAGCTTGTAAAACTTTTCTAAAATCTTCGCCTTGATTTTGTTTAAACCACATAAATAGTGATGTCCAATTTGCATCAATAGAGTTACGGTCACTTAAAGACTGGTTGATAATTTGAACAAGGTCAGTTAATGAGGTTGAAGGATTGATTAATCTCTCGTTAAAATCGAAATTCTCAGGCCGATCATCAAAATCTTGAATGGGAATTTGAAATTTTTCATGAATATCTCTGATATAACTTGATGGTAAAAGCGGAAATTCTTGATCTTGAGAAGCATAGCTCAAATAAAGTTCTGTTTTTGGCAGACTCATTGATAAATAATCCATTTTACGTTCTGTTTCATTTTGAAAATTGACGATGTAATGCAGAAGAAAATTATTATTAGTTTGTTTGGCAATATCTTCAAATTCTTCACTTGATAAAAGATATTCATTTCGATCATGAACAAAAGGTAAGTTGCCGTCTACCGAATTAATAATCCACACATATTTATAATCCGGTAGATTTACCTTATTGATATCTGAGATCTGAACAGCATCGATGACTGCTGGAACCATAGCATAAGTTTTGGTCTTAAAACCATTTAATAAAACAATCGAAAAATCGTTTAAGGAAATTTCTCGATCTCCAAAAATAACGGTTATTTCATCAAGCAATTTAGTAAAGGTATTGATTTCTTGCTCAATTTGATCCCCTTCAAGCTGCTGGCCTGCTTCGTAAAAATCATTTTTTGTTTGATTAAATTTATCAAAAATGCCTTCTTCACTAAGAAAATCATAAAGAATATTTGCATATTCATTAGCACTTTTACTCCGTTTTAAACTGCTAATCAAAGGAACTAACAGATCGCAAACCAATCTTTTGGCTAATAAAAAGTGCTCGAGTTTTGACTCATCTCTAGGAAAAGAACGTTTTAATTTCTCATTATCTAAATCTAGAAAAAGAAAATCATAACCAGAGATCCCTAACTTTAATGCAAAATTTTCTGCATCTATTAAAACCTCAGTTGGTACATCAAACATTTGAGTCTTTAAGAGATCAAAAATATCATCAATACTAATTCGACGGTTAACTAAATCCAATAACTTTTTTAATATAAAAGTGATCGTTGCGTTTTTCATTGAATTGGTAAATTCACCAAAGTATGGAATTTGATATTCGCTAAATATTTCTTTAAAAATAACTTCGTAATTATTAATCTGACTGCCTAAAATTAAAATGTCGTTATAACGCACGGACTCGTTTCGAACCAAATGTACAATTTTAAGTGCCAGATTTTTAACTTCAGAATATCTATCTAAACATCGATAAATTTTAATTTTTGGCTGTTCCTCAGTAACCTTAAGTTTAGAATCAAAAATAGCTGCCAGCTGATTATTCTCATTATTGCTGCAATCAATTTGTTCAGACTTGATATTTAATAAATTTAAATTTTCTAATGTCGGATCATATTTTAAAACCGCATCATGGTAGTTTACATAATAGACATTTTTGGCTTTTTCGATTAAAAGCATCAAAAGATCAGTCTCAACTTTTGTAAATTGAAGATAATTAAAAAATATAAAATTGGTCTGACTTAAATCCTTTGTGGCTAAATACTGCGATAGATAAACAAAATCACATTGTTCATTCCTAAAAGGCTGATCGATCGCTTTTTCGTAGTTTTGATAAATTAAAGATAAATCAGAATTTTTGTCTAAATCTAAATTCTCTCCCTCTAACTCCAACAAATCTTTGTAAGATATACCTTCTTTTTCAAATATTTCGATCTGTTCCCGTAATAGGTCAATAAATCCAGTATCACTAGTAAAATTCCGATAAACTTTTAATTCATCGTTATGATCTAGTAAAATCGAAGTTAAAATCATATCTTTCATACTTGTTGTTAACTCTGGCAGTTGAAAGTAGGAGGAATCATTGAGGAAATACCAAACCAAACGGTTGAAAGAATATATTTTTAAGTTCGGCAAACTAAAAAAACTAGATTGAGAATCACTTGTTTTCTGTTTTAAAAGGTTCAAAATGTTAATTTCGGTTTTGAATTTTAAATTATTTGGTACAATCAAAAATGTATCTTCTTTTGCAGGAAGTGATAAGATCTTATCAGCGATGATATCTAAAAAATCGGATTTTGCATTACCTTGTAAAATTTTTAAAGCCAATATATTTTCCTTATTTATTAATTTTTTTTTTATTTTTAACCTTTTTTAAAAATTAAAATGGCAAAGTTTTAGAATATACATATCTAATCTAACAAATAAATCGGGGGGATCCGAAAATAAAAACTTTAACCAAAACGCCTGCAAGCTCTGTTGCATCCGGTAAATTAATTCTTAATGGCGAACATGCAGTTGTATTTAATCGACCTGCGCTTGCAATTCCAATTAATACTCTACAAACTAAAGTTTATATCTCTAATAATTTCCAAAAAGGAATTTACCTTAAAAGTAAATTTTTCTTTGGAAATTTAGAGAACTGCAAAAATATCCTGCCATCATTATACGCATTAATTAAAGACTTTTTAATCTATATTGAAGAGACAGGTTCGAACTTTCAAGTTAACATTGAAAGTTCGATTCCAGAAGCAAGCGGTCTTGGTTCAAGTGCTGCAGTAGCATGGAGTTTAGCTAAAGCGTTGGATAATTACTTCCAAACTAATTTATCATTTATTGAACTTTATCATCTAGCTAATGTTTCGGAAAAAATTGTTCATACTAACCCCAGCGGTCTTGATTTAATAACTTCCGGCAGTGATACACCGATCATTTTTCAAAAAAATAAAAAACCAGTTAAATTTCAGATTAACAGAAACCTAGAGGGATATTTAGTCATTGCAACTACTCCGAAAAATGGCATTACCAAAAATGCTGTTAAAAAGGTTTCTGAAAACGCCAAAATGCACCCCGCACTGTATACTGAATATTTTAATTCTATTGAAGGAATTACTTATCGTGCAATTGATCATTTACAAAATGGAAATCTTGAAAAATTTGGCCTAGATTTATCTGAAAATCAACAAATTCTTTCAAAAATGCAGCTTAGTACTGCCAAAATTGATGATTTGATCAAATTAGCCCACAAAAATGGAAGTCTGGGAGCAAAAATTACTGGTAGTGGTTTAGGCGGTAGTATTTTTGCTTTAATGAAAGATTATGAATCAGCTGTAAAATTAGAACGGATTTTCTGTCAAGAAAAGGCTAATTTTACCCATATCATTTCTTTAAACGAGTATTGTAATTGAAATGGCAAAATCAACTGCTCATCCAAATATTGCTCTGATTAAATATTGGGGCAAAGAAGATCCAACTCTTAATTTACCCGCCTCACCCAGCCTTTCTCTAACCTTAAGCGGCCTTAAAACATCTACCTCAGTTAGGCTTGATCCAAAACTGAAGCAGGATGTTTTTATTTTGAATGGGAAAAAAATTGAGAGCCCTAAGATTTCTACTTTTATGAATAAAGTTAGAGAGCTTGCTGAATGTCAAACATTTTCAGTAATTGAAACTCGTAACAATTTTCCAACTTCAGCCGGTCATGCATCATCTGCCAGCGGGTTTGCTGCCTTAAGTGTCGCATGCAGTCAAGAATATAAATTAAACTTAAATCATGACCAACTTTCTCGTTTAGCTAGAATTGGTTCAGGATCTGCAACTCGTTCAATAGACGAAGGTTTAGTTGCATGGCAGTGTGGGACTGACAAAACATCATTTGGAACTTCAATTGTGAGTTCAGATCAAATCCCCCTAGTCGTTCTTTCATTTACCAATGATAAAAGTCCCAAAAAAATTTCAAGTACTAAGGCAATGGAAATTGTAAAAAAAACGTCTCCTTATTATGACTCGTGGATTAAACGGTCAACAGCTGACTTTAGAGATGCTTTAGAACTCGTTAAAAATAGTGATTGGCAGAATTTATTAGCTCTAGGAGAAGCTAATTCACTAGGGATGCACGCAGCAACCATTGCTGCTAAACCTTCTATTATTTATTTTTCACCTGATTCCCTTAAATTAATGGATCAAGTGAGGAAAATTAGAGCGGAAAAAAAATTACCGATTTATTTTTCGCTAGATGCGGGACCAAATGTTAAAGTTTTTACTCTTAAAGATAAATTGGCAGCCGTAGAAAAAGAATTCAAAGATTGGGATTACACTTTAAGTTTCCCAGGAGAAGGGGCTAAGTTAATTGATTAAAATTAAAGTACCGGGAAAACTTTTTATTTCGGGTGAGTATGCCGCTGTTTCTCCTCTCTACCATTCTTTAATTGTCCCGGTAAATCGTTATTTATCAGTCCAAATTAAATTTTTTCAAAATGAATTTTCAATAATTAAAAGCGGTCAAAAAGAACTTAAAGTTAATTTTATTAAATTACAAACTGAATTAGAAGTAAGTGATTATTGGCTCCCCATTTTTAAGTCTCTTAAGACGGTTCGTTCTTTCTTGCTTGATAAAAAAATAAATTTAAACAATTTTTCTTTAATTATCGAAAGTGATCTTGAAGATCTTACCTATGGAAAAATCGGTCTTGGATCTTCTGGAGCAATCACCGTCGCAACAATTAAAGCGATCCTTGCTTTATATAAAGTAGAAATTAACGCAACAGAGACTTATCATTTAGCTTTAAAGGCACAGATTGATCAATTTCAAGAAAGTTCGTTTGGTGATATAGCGATTGCTTCTTTTCAAAAACCCATTTATTATCAAAAGCCTAAAAATTTAGATTCTCCACTAAAAATACAAACTTTTTCTTGGCCGAGTAATCTCAAATTATTTATTGGGTTCACCGGCGAGCCTTATAAAACTTCAATGGGAGTAAACAAATTTAATAACCTGCCTGCCAAAGTAAAAACTGATTTCAGTCAAAAAGTAGATGAGTTAACAAATCTTTTATATCGCAATTTAATTAATGACCAGCCAGGGGTTACAAATGTCTTTCAAAATATTGCAAATTTGTATTGGAATTTTGACCTTCGATACAATCTTGGTATATTTTCCCCTCCTTTAAAAAAACTAGTATTATCTGCTAATAAATTAAAAATACCAGCCAAACAATCTGGAGCAGGTGGCGGTGACTGCGGGATTGCAATTGCTTGTGAACAAAAAAAAGAGTCCCTTTATAACAATTGGGAGCATGAAAATATTATTCCATTAAACTTGGAGGTGGTTAATTGAGTGACGCACTACAAAGAAAGAATGAACATTTAAGTCTTTTCGAAAAATACTATGACCCAAATCAAAAAAACGACTTTGATGAAATTCGCCTAGTTCCCACCCTGATACCAGAATTAAATTTATCAGAGGTGGATCCAACAATTGATATTTTAGGTTCTCACTTTTTACATTCCTTTTTTATTAATGCAATGACTGGTGGATCTTCTAGAGCCAAAGAAATCAATTCTCAACTAGCGACCATTGCTAATAAATATCATTTAGCAATGGCAGTTGGTTCCCAAAAAATTGGCATCATCGATCAAAACACAAAAGATAGTTTTTCTGTAGTTAGAGAAAAAAATCCCGATGGTTTTATTATTGCTAATCTAAGCGCAAATCAAAAAATTGAGCATGTTAAAGAAGCGATTAAAATGATTGATGCAAACGCAATCCAGTTGCATCTGAACTCAATTCAAGAATTAGTTAATTCTGAGGGTGATCGAGATTTTCATTTACTTAACAACATCGAAAATATTGTAAATTCAATTGAACAGCCTGTAATTATTAAATCCGTCGGATTCGGGATTAATCCTAATGATGTAAAACGGTTATCAGACATTGGAGTAAAAGTTTTCGATGTCTCAGGAACTGGCGGGACTAATTTTATTAAAATTGAAAATCAGCAAAATAAAACTCACCATCTTGATTATCTTGAAGAGTTAGGACTTAGTACCGTTGAATCATTACTTGCTGCCAAAAAATATGCGGTAAATTTAATTGGAAGCGGCGGAGTTCGAAACCCGCTTGATATTATCAAAGCTCATGTTTTAGGTGCTAAATTAGTTGGAATCAGCGGCACATTTTTACATCCATTAATTAAAAGAGATCCTGATAGTTTAGAGACGATGATCACTGAATGGATTGAAATGATTCCAAAAATCATGTTAATGATTGGGACCAAAAATCTTGAAGAATTGAAACAAGCTCCTTACATTCCCTCTTCAAAAATCGCTAATTCCGTAAATTTTTTGGATAAAAATTTTTAATTCGATTTTGAACTAAATGCCCAAATCCAAACACATAACCTTGATAAGATAAAGCAACCCATTGTTTTGTTGGAGAAACTTCTTCAATTTTTAATTCTTCACCGTGGCGATAAGCGCGAAATTGATCACCATCCAACTCAATAATTTTCTTAAAGTTTGAATGCGGCTGGGCCAAAAATATATCTTGATGCGGAACAAACCGATTCTTTTTTAAATCCCCGATTTTAACTCCTTTTTTAACTAAATGGAGATCTTTGACTAAATCATAAAAAGTTAAGTCTAAAGAGTAATAAGCATCATTAAGATTAAAAACATCTGAAATTGGATTAACAAATGTAGAATTCATAAATTCTGTAAAAATCGGTGAAATTTTTGATTGCAATTTAAAATTAGACTTTTTTGGACTTTTGATTTGACCCATTTTTTGAAACTTAGCAATAAATTGACCTTCTCCTTTGTAACGATGGGGATATAGCCGTAAGCACTTCTTTAATTCAGGATCACCATTGCCAAAATCTGGCACCCCTGCTTCTCCTCCAGTTGGAAAATCAAATTCTAATAATTTAAGATCACGATTACTTTCAAGAATACTTGAGACGACCCCTTCATCCTCTTCGGGAGAAAAAGTACACGTTGAATAAACCAAGATTCCTTCAGGCGCTAACATCTTAATAGCGCTTGAAAGGATCTTTTTTTGAAGACGGGCACAAGAAGAAGGATATTCACTACTCCAGTATTTAATAGCTTCTGGATCTTTTCGAAACATCCCTTCTCCCGAGCAAGGAGCGTCAACTAAAATTTTAGAAAAAGTTTCAGGGAATTTTTTTGACAAATTTTCAGGAGTCTCATTACTTACTGCAACATTTGAGTAGCCCATCCGGCCAATATTTTCAGCTAAAACTTTAGAACGCTTTAAATCAATATCATTTGCCAACAAATAACCCTCTCCATTTAATTGAGAGGCAAGATACGTCGATTTTCCTCCGGGTGCTGCACAAAGGTCTAGAACTAAATCATTTTCTTTAGGAGCTAAAACCTTAGCAACATACATGGCACTAGGTTCTTGACTATAAAGAGCTCCTGCCAAAAATTCAATGCTATTGCCTGAAATTTTCCCATAATAAGAATTAGGAATTTCCTCAATCGGCTGATATGATGAAAAATCTGTTAAATTTCTTTTATTTTCAACTCGAAAAGCGCTAATACTTTGCTTTTTAAAAGAATTTACAAACTCATCAGCTGATGAGCCTAATAGTTTCTGATATTTTTTGATAAATTCAATTGGTAATTTCATATTGTTAATATTTTATAATTTGCTAAATAGTGTCCTAACCAAATTTCGATCAAAGTTGAGATATAAACGACAAAACTTATGATATAACCATTAATTATGTACTGCATTTTTAACCCGATAAATAAAGCAATGCTTACAAAAATTAAATCAATAACTGCAATCCATAAATCAATGTGTTTTCTCGAACTTTTAGAATAGGTTTCAAATTGAATGGCAATGACTATAATCATAATTGTCATCACTAAGAGATCAGAAAATATAAAGATCCAGCTATGCTTCAGCCAGCCACTACCAATGATTGGAATTTCACTAGATAAAAATTTCTTTTCTTTTGAAGAATGAAAAATCTTTCTAAATTTATTAGAATGCTCAATAATTTTTGGTCCATCCCCAACTACTGTTAGTTGCTTCAACTTAACATTTTGCGGCAAATTATGACTATTAACACTAATAAAAACTTTAGAGTTAAGCTGTTTTGTTTCTCTAAATCCAGTAAATCCAATAATTGAAATATATTTTTTCCCAAGAATATAATAATTTTGAAGCTGATTTAAATAAACATTCTTTTTAACATCTTTTCCAACAATTGCCAAGGGCACATCCGCAATAAAATCTTCATTAGAAAATTTTCTGCCTTCATTTAGAGGTAAATTTAATGTGATTCCTTTATCATAAATGTAAACAATATCACTTGATGTAATAAATTGAAGCTGAAATTGATCATCATCTTGTGTTGAATGTTCAATTTTGGCTAACGCACTCCTCAGTGATTCACTGCTCTTAGTGGGGAAAACAAGAGCATTTGGAGATAATCCATTATTATTAATTGCCCGTTTATCGTTTTGACTAAAAATCAAAATAAGGCAATATGCCAAAGCTCCAATTACTAAAAAGTTTATAAATTTTTTCCACATTTTTATTCAACCATATAGATCCGATCATGATATAAATCAAAATCGGGAAATTCTTTGTTCAACCTTAACATTTTTTTTAGATTAATAAAACGAACTTCAGACCAAAATTTAGTTGAATTTGTTTTTCCATTATGCTCCCCTATTACAATAAAGCTGATTTTTCTTTTATTTTGCCGAATTAAATTTAAAACTTTCAAATCGAGATCACTGTTATCAGGACTCCAAGCTAATACTATGGTCGAATATTTTTCTAGATTTTTAGATAAATAATCAATCGCATCAACTTGCTTTATCGGAAAAAAATTACTTTCATTCAGTGTCTCTGTCTTATACTCTCCGTTGTCGACAGCTGTAATATCAAGCCCTTTTTTACTCAATTGAGAAGATAAAAATCCATTTCCAGCCGCTATTTCAAGAACTGGTGAATTTAGGTATGAAACTAAATCATCTATTAAATGATCGTTTAAAATACAGTATAGACCTAGATTTTCTCGAACAACATTGCGAAAATCCATCAAAAGGTGATCTAGTGCAGAAATTTTTTCCTCTAAGTCAGGACTCTTTAAATTTAATGTTATTAAATCTAAAACTTCATCTTCAGATAGCGGTAAAAAAGGTAACGGATTTCTTGGATAATTGGAATGAGTTAATTCCTCAACTGCTAAATTCATAGCAGCGATTTTTTCTTTAATTGATAATGAAAAAATTAAATCTAAGTCTTTAAATCTTGCAAAATAATCTTCAAAAGTCATGGTCAATTATCTCATAATAGTTTTATTAGTCTAAAAAAAAAGCACCTTACGGTGCTAATTTTTAAAGTTGAGCTTTTGCTTTTTCAACTAAATCAGAAAATCCTTCAGGATCACTAATTGCAATCTCACTTAACATTTTTCGGTTTAAATCAATTGAAGCTAATTTTAACCCGTGCATCAAACGGCTGTATGAAATATCATTCATTCTAGCAGCTGCATTAATACGAGCAATCCATAATTTTCTGAAATCACGCTTTACTTGGCGACGATCACGAAATGCGTATCTATACGACACAAAGAGCTGAGAATGTGCTGCTTTGAATTGAATATGTTTAGCTCCACGATAACCTTTGGCGAGCTTTAAAATCTTTTTTCTTCTTTTACGTGCGGATGGGCCGCCTTTTACTCTTGCCATTATTTATTTCTCCTAAATTTACTTCATATTTGTTAGCATTTGGCCAATACGTTTCATATCTGAATGACTTACCATTGCTGATTTTGATAATTGTCGTCTTTGCTTCTTAGTTTTTCCATGAAAGCGGTGAGAAGTGTAAGCGTGTGAACGTTTCAATCCGCCGCTGGCTGTTCTTTTAAATCTTTTTACAGAAGCACGATGCGTTTTAAATTTTGGCATTATAACCCTTTCTACTTGCTGTTTTTTTCAACTTTAGGAGCTAACATTAAAAACATACTGCGACCATCCATTTTAGGTCTGGATTCCACTGTTGCAATATCTTCAGTTTGCTCGATAAATTTTTCTAAAACCTCTCGGCCAATTTCGCTATGCGTAATCGCCCGACCTTTAAATCTAATACTAGCTTTAACTTTCTCACCTTTAGTAAGAAATTTGCGAGCATTATTCAACTTAGTGTTGAAATCGTTTTGATCAATCGTTGGACTTAAACGTATTTCTTTTACGCTGACTACTTTTTGATTCTTCTTTGAGTCTTTGTTCTTTTTCTCCAAATCAAAACGGTACTTACCATAATCCATAATTTTAGCAACCGGTGGTTTACTGTTTGGTGCTACCAAAACTACATCTAAGTCTCTCTGATGCGCTAATTCAAGCGCTTCTTCTTTTGATCTGACCCCGAGTTGCTCACCGGTATCAGAGATCAATCTCACTTCATGAGACTTAATCCCCTCATTTACGATCATATTTTTAACTATTGCGTTCACCTCAATTTTTAAACAAAATTACAAAAAAAATAACAGGACCCCCTACAATCCTGCCGCAAATATCTCACGAAAGATACCCAGAGGATTAACATAGGCGAGAACTTAGTTCTACTTAATAAACATTTATTAATATTACTCTTTATTTTAAAAAATTCAAGTCACCTTGTGTTGGCGTGATTGACAATCTTTTGCCTTCTCTTGGTTAAAGAACGATAAAATAAAAAGATCCCAATCCAAAGAAATACTAAACCAACGTAAAAAAATTCTGGCAAAATTGCTAAGACCAAAAATCCAGCAATTCCAGCTAAACAACCGCCTAAAACCCAACCGTCATCTAGATTGAATAAATATGAAACAATATTAACAATTAACCCTAACCAAGGTAAAAAAAAGACTGTATTTCCAACTTCTTTATACGATTCAATAAAATGAGCATAATTTAATTGGGATCTATTTCCGAAAAGCAAAATTAAGACCTCAACAAAGACAGCAAAAATATAGACTACATTAAAAATAAAAGGAAAATCTTTAGTAAAATTCTTCATTACTTCTCCTAAGATCTTTTTTGGTCATTTTGAATTTTAACATACTATTAATTATTATTGCCCAAATATCAAAAAAATGCTAATATTTAACACTGGACACGGAGAGTTGGCAGAGTGGTAATGCACCGGACTCGAAATCCGGCGAACCGGCTTATACCGGCGCGCAGGTTCAAATCCTGTACTCTCCTTTATTTAACTAATATTAACTCCTAAAAACGCCGATTTAACGGGATTATCTAATATTAATTAATGTTTTGAATTAAAATTACTGATACAAATCGTGCACAAAACGTATACATTTGGGTTTAATTTTTGTACATCCTTTTTAGGATCCTAAAAAAGATTTATTACCCAAGATAGCATTCGGGAATCCCAATTTAGTGGGATTTTTTTTATTAGTTTAGTTATCACGCGTTACCTATTTATCTTCAAAAAAGCGTTCAAAATGAGACGTGAATCACTCCCATTGTTAAATAGCGCCACATATCATTTTTAAGATAAAAACTATTTAGAAAAAATTCAAAATAGTTATTGCTTTTTAAAATTTTGAAGTTTAAACTCTATTTAGAAAATTTTCTAAATAGCTTCACAAAATTCAAAATAGAGGATAAAAATATGCATTTAGACCTTGAAGCTTTAAAAACACTTTTACCGCTTATCATTATTCAAATAATTTTGATCGTTGTCGCGACGATTGACCTTTTCAAAAATCACAAAAAACCGATAGAACTTTTATGGCTGCCCGTAATCATTTTTGGAACCCTCCTTGGATCAATCGCTTATTTTATTTTTGGCAGACAGAGGCTTTAACAATGGATCCATTATTAGATATAAAAAACTTGAGTAAAAATTTTAAATCTCAAAATGCTGTCAAAAATTTATCTTTACAAATTTTCCCTCACGACTGCATTGGATTAATTGGACCAAATGGTTCAGGGAAAACCACCTTCTTAAAAATGATCACGGGAATTTTAAAACCCTCGGAAGGTCAAATTTATTTTGAAGGTCAGAAGATTGTTCAAAATAGAAATTTAATCGGTTATCTTCCTCAGGATCCTAAATTTTTCGAATGGATGACGGCGCGCGAATTTTTAGAATTTAACTGTCAAATTTTCGAAATAGATTCCAGCCTTATAAATCAATCACTAGAAGGAGTCGGATTACTTGAATCTGGAGATCGAAAAATTAATGAATTTTCTGGTGGAATGCGTCAAAGACTGGGTATTGCTCAGGCAACAATTCATCATCCAAAATTTTTAATTTTAGATGAACCTGTATCTGCACTCGATCCCTCAGGACGACACGAAGTTTTAAAAATCATGCAAAATTTAAAAAAAGAAACAACTATTATTTTTTCTACTCATATTTTGGCGGATGCGCAAGAAATTTGTAACCGTTTTTTGATTATGAAAAAAGCTCAAATTCGAGACGATTTCTACTTGAAACAAATGCAATCCGATGATTCTCTAAATATAAAATTATTTAAACCAAATGATCAATGGATTTCTCACGTTAAGCAAATATCTGCAATAAAAAATGTGATTCTAAAATCACCAACTGAAATTCAAATTAATGCCCAATCTTCAGATTATGGATGGAAAAATCAAGTTCTTCAAATCCTCGTTGATTACAATTTAAATTTTTCAACAATTAAAACTGGGCAATTCTCACTTGATGATTATTTCACACAACTGATGGAGGACTAATTTATGAAAAAATTATTAGTACTTTTAAAAAAAGAATTCCAAGAATCAGTTAAAGAATTTAAAATATTTTGGATTCCTTTGGTTTTTATCGTTACCGCCATCATGCAGCCAATATCCATGCACCTACTCCCAAAACTCGTGAGCAAAAACCGTGGTCTGATCTTGGATCCAAAATTTGCATCTCCTTCGGGCAATTCAGTTTTAGCTGGAATTTTTAATCAGTTAAACGAAATTGGAATTATCGTAATTGCCATTACCCTAATGAGTTCAATTATCAGTGAAAAAAACAGTGGCGTTTTTGACCTGCTATTTTCTAAGCCGATTAACTCATTAGAATATCTCTTAAGCAAATACCTTTTTTACTATGTTCTTTTTGTCTTAAGCGCAATCGTTGGGATGTTAGCTGGTTGGTATTATACTAATATTTACTATTCTGCTGTTAACTCAAGTTTATTTGTCAGGGCTACGCTGTTCTACCTGTTGTGGTATTTATTCGTCATTACCATTGGAATTACCGCAAGCGCTATATTTAATAGCCAAATTGTAGCAGCATTGATTACTTTTATGATTCCAACCATTTTATTAGTGTTAAATAATTTGGATTGGAAAATCATCAGAATTATTAATCCTGCCGTCCTGAGCAGCAACGCTAGTTCCGTCATGAACAAAATGAATTTAACAGCCGACTGGCGTTTAAACATCATTGGATCAATTGGAATAATTATCTTACTTATTATGATAACTTTGATCGATTTTAAAAAAATTCATGATGTTTAAAACCTTGTTTAATTAGAGCAATAATCTATTTTCAAATCAAGTTCAAACATGTTAGCTGCTTAAAATTTAATTTGATCTTTATCGTTAAATCAAATTAATCTGTCATATTTAAAAAGCGGACAACTTTGTCAAAAGTATAAAATTAAAATGGGATAAACTTTGAGTAATCTTCCATAAATTTCCGATCACGTTTTCCAGACTCATCTACTAGCAAATTAATTTATCGAGTTTTGAGGTTGCTTTTTATATTTTGGCAATGCCAAAGTGTTTGTTCAATCGTGTTTCGTAAAATCGTCGCAACAAATAATCCATTGGAAAGATCCTCAACTCCACTGCTTAAAAACGGCATCCAAAAAAAGATTAAATCCAAAATTATTAGTTGAAGTTAGTGATTCCAACTTAAATAGAATGAATGCAGAATTGTTAAGAAAATTGATACAAAGTGAAAAAGAACATTAATCCTTAGTAGCTTTTCCTCTCCTTTACTTTAAAAGGAAAGATCTCATTTTTATGTTTTGCCTTGCTGATCTAACGCAGTAAAATTCTGTAACAGATCGGGGGTGTAATGTTGCTGAGATATTTTATTGCCCCGCTGACGGTGGGGATTCTTCTCGCAGCTTTTAATTATTGGTTAAATAATCGCAAGAAGAAATAAGGCAGCTTAACCACACCCGCTTATGAAGTGAAAAAAAGACCTTAGCTACTCGTAATAGCTAGGGTCTTGGTGTATGTTGCTGAGATATTTTCGTATATATTCTAACACGATAGATAATTTAATCAACCGAATACTTTTATTTTTGTCTACTTATCCGTAGCCATTCTGGAACCTAAAAACAGATAACAAAAACTGTCCGATACATAAACATTGAAGAGTTTATAGGACGATCATTTTCGTTTCATTATACATTTAATCACCGTCCATTTTATTTTTTAAGTGTTCTTCAATGACTTTTATTACTGCTTTATAATATTCAATTCCATATTTTGCAGAAAATCTCTGATCATCTGACATTCCATTAGCATCCCAATTTGATAGATTATCTTTTAAATCAGATAGATCGGCTTTTTTTCTATGTAGTTCTTCCTTTAGAAATTCAATGGCTTTACCGGGTTCTAAAAATTCACCAAAATAAAGTTTCATCAAAAAATCTGACTTTATAATATCTGGCTCAGTTTTCTTATTTACAGATTGTTTAAATTCTTCTTTACCCGATTCAGTAATAAAAAAGACGTTTTTACTAGGTTTATCCTCTTGTTCAATTCTATCTTTATATATTAGTCCATCTTTTTCAAGATTCTTTAGCGTTGGATAGATCATTCCAAATCCACCATCATAAAAGTGCCGCAATTGACTATGTAAAATGTCATTTATTTGATATCCAGTAAGTCCTCCTTTACTATTTAGTAATCCGAGAATAATATCTTTGCCTTTCATGATGACTTCCTTTTTTATAAACTGTTAATAGAATTTTACACTCATTTGTATCTATGTTCTGCTTTTATATTAACAAATTCTATATCGCATTTATATCAAAGAAAATGATATTTTTGGCAACATTTTTTAATATTAGATTTACACTCTTCTCTTCCAGAATAGAAATGTTAAAACTAATGTGACTATCAAATATGGTATTGCGACCTTATATAACGACTTGAAAGCATTAACTATATTATTAAGGGCAGTATCTTTAATATCCTTAATAACCCTATTTATACCTTGATCGATCTTGGCGTTACCCGTATGCTTTTTTGCCGTATTTGATGTTTTCTGTTCTCTAATACCTTCGATCGATTTTTTAATCAATGTGGATTTTGCTTGTTTAGGAATATTTAGTCCAGATACCTGTTCTGAAACATAATTTTCAGATTTGACTTGGGCGCTTTTTAAATTTGTATATAAACCTGTTACAAAAATCGCAACCGCTAAGACGATCCCGATTTGGCGTAACACTCCCGTTACACTTTGCGATGCAGAAAGTAACTCACCAGTAAAATCAGATGCGCCAATGACGGTAATTGGCCCTGTAATCAATCCATATCCAGCACCGATAAGTGCACCATATATACAAGAATATAATTGGTTATTTAACCCATTGTTAGCATATCCAATATAACCAATCACCATTAATAAAAAACCAAATGAAAGCAAAATTTTGGGACCAGTTTTTTTTAAAGCAAAACCTGAGATTGGTGACATAATAAAAATAAATAGAGTAACCGGAACGATCATAAATGATGCATGCAGTGCATCAAAATGTTTAACGTTAGTATAGTAGGTTGGCAAAAGCACGGTAATCCCAACTAAAAACAAATTACTCAAAACCACTACAACAGATGAACCAATAAAGTTTTTATCCTTGAATAGTTCCAAGGGAATCATCGGTTTTTTTGACCTAATCTCAACGACTAAGAAAGAAACAAAAAAGACTAATGAAAAAAATATAAACAATAAAGATGTTAGCGAGGTCCAACCCCAGGTTCTTCCCTGAGTTAAAACTGTCGTTAAACTTAAAAGAAATAGGATGCTAAAAGCTGATCCAAAAATATCAAAGTTAATAACTTCTTCATTTACTTCTTTGAAATCAAGTAATTTCAAACCAATAATCAAAACAAAAATTACAATTGGCAAGTTGATAAAAAAGATCCAACGCCAAGTTAAATACTGAGTAATAATTCCACCAATCACCGGTCCCAGTGCAGCAGCAAGTCCTTGCGTTACACCTAATACAGCAATGACTCCCGTTCTTTTATCTTTATCAACTAAATTAATCCCAAGTGTCATTGAAAGTGGAAAGACCAGAGCAGCACCAATACTTTGAATTGCACGACCAAAAACTAAAATGCATAAACCGTTCGATAAGCCGGAAATTAAAGAGCCAATCCCAAAAATAATGAATCCTAGCATTATGATTTTATTCATTCCATATCTTTCGGCTACTCTAGTCAGCGGTATGGTCAACGAGGCAAATAAAATCGTATAAATATTTAATGCCCACGATAAATTATTAAGAGCTGTGGAAAATGTTTCTCCAATCTCTGGCAAAGCAACATTCATTACAGTTGTATCAAGCATGCAAATGAAAATTCCACATACAAAAATAACAAGTTTTAAGTTTCGTCTACACATTAGTAAATCACCTTTTACCTTTTATTTAATATTATTTATATTAATATTATTAATATAAACATCAATAACGATGTTAGAATTTTTTAAGTTGTTTTTAAACGTTAATTTACATTACAAATCGTTAACCAAACTTCGATTCTAAACAAAAAAGCTAATAAAGAACGATCGTCTAAATTAGCTTTTTCAATATTTGTTGTATGTATTAGCCTTTAATTTTTGGAATTTTTAAGTTTTTCGAGATCTTCCTTGTCAATAAAAAAGGTGACTTCACCGGTATCAAGATTTACTTTAGCCTTTACCTCGATATTTTTGTTAAGGACAAACTAATCCAAAACATTTTAAAAAATCAATTTTTCCAATTATGTTAGACTTTTGCTAGGTTAATGATAACTTTATTTCAATGAATATTAGACTCTTCAAGATTGATAATTTCATGAGGGACATCTTTTAATTCATCGTCTCTATGTGAAATAAAGATAATTGCATATTTGTTGTACTTATTGATAACATTTAAGAATTTACGAGCGGATTCAATATCAATTTGAGATAATCCCTCATCAATTAACGTCAATTTATCTTGAGAGACTAGCGCACGTGCTAAACCAATCCGCTGCTTTTCACCGCCAGAAAAATGAGCAGGATCTCCTTTAGGAATTTCTAATTCATTAATAAGATTATCAATTGAATTTCTTTTTACATCTCTACCCAGTGAAATATTGCCTTCAACGCTATCATCGAATATATAACCATCTTGGGGAACCATTTGTACCAGATTCGATCGATCAAGATAAGTCATGTTTTCAGTTGAGGTATTATTATAATAAATTTTGCCTTCAGTCGGCGTTAACTCACCTGTAATGACTTTAAATAAAGTAGTTTTACCGATCCCAGATTTTCCAAAAACTTGAATAAAATCACCCTTTTTAACTGTAAAATTTAAATGTCTAAAAACATAATCATTGGAGACTTGATATTTAAAACCCACGTCTTCAAATTTTAAATCATGAAAAGACTGCCTAATCTCAGTATCTTGGTTATTGTTTGTAACTGATTTAGACGAAATCTCAGCTATTTTTTGACTAATTGGAATTGTGGAATTAACTGCGACCAAAAAGCGGCTTACAATTCCCAAAGAATCAAATATTTTTGCACTTAGTTCTAATACGGCAACAATACTGCCGATTGAAATTTTACCTGCAAATACTAATAAACCCGTTGCACCTATCAAAATTAACTGGCTCACAATATTTAGAAATGCTGTCACCATTCCAACTTGTCCTTGTATTTTTGCATTTTTCACACTGGCTTCTTTTAATGATTATGATCCTCTATCAATCAAAGCGCAAAAATATGAGTATGCAGATAATGCAGCAAGATTTTGATGACCTTTAATTGCTTCGGAAACCCGATTCATTAATTGAGAATTACCTGAGGAAATCAACTTCCCGCCTTTTTTTGTATATTTAGAAAGAGTTCTTGGAACAAACAAAAGCAGCGCCGATAATAAAATTGATAAAACAAATAATCTCCAATCATAAAATAATAAAGCAAGTAGTGAAAATGAGGCATTGCCAACAAATCTCATCATCCGATAAACGCTTTGAAATCCATTGTTTTCAAGAAAAGTAACATTACTCTGAAGCAACGCTTGATATTCAGAATCTGGCCGAGAATTATAATTTTCCGGCGTCATATTCTCCAATCCTTTTGCAACTTCTAAACGAATTGTCCTGGACATACTTTGAATTGTCTGTTCTTGAACAACACCAGTAAAATATCCAACTACAAGCGAAACGATCCACAAAAGCATCACGATTCCAATTGTTTTAACGAAATCAGATACTTGCTTGTTTACCAAATTTGTCGTAGCAGTTCCCAACATTGTTGCAGCGTAAACTTGTAAAAGAGAAGAGAAAGATACATAAAAAAAATAAATATATTTGCTTTACAAAATATTTTCATAACTGCCATGGTTGGGGATCCTTTCTACGTATAAAAATATACATAAAATAAATTTATGTTTGATCTTTTCAGTATAGGTCAATTTTACGAGAAAACAATGCACACGATTTTTTATTTAGGATTTTAAAGCTAACTTTAGCTAAGATAAAAAAGGATAATAGTTGCTTTTAAAGCTCTGTTATCCTTTTTTGCTTAATTATTTATTTGTATTGCCATCTGAGAGTAACACGGTTTTTACTAAGATATGGAGCAGGAACCCACTGATTGTTTCCGACTTTGTAGTAATCGTTTTGATAACCAAATACTTTCCACCTAGTACCATGTTGTAAATACTTATTTGTCGGATTATTTTTATCAGGCGTTTGATAAACTCGAACTCCATAACCGGGAATATATTCGATTTGTACCCAGCCGTATAAAGTTACAAAGATAGGATTGTTAGATATAAACCTTGCTTCAATCCAACTTTTACCTTTATAATAATTTTCCCAACCAGAGTCTAAGTCATTTGTTCTATCAAATTGATACCAAGTTTTACCATTAACAACAGCTTTTTGAGTGATATGAATTGCTGTACCATGTTCTAATCCACCTACGTTGTTAGAATAATTCACTCCCCTTGGAAAATTATAAATATTGACCGAATATCCAGGATAGTTGACATAACCTATCGTATTCATTTTATTACAAGGATAAATTGCATACTCTGAAGGAATCCATTGATTTTTACCTATGTTATAGAACTTGTTTTGAATCCCAAAAACTTTCCAGTTACTGCCATCTGGCAGTAATTTTTTTGTCGGATTTGAAGTACTGGGCGTACTATAAACCCTAATGCTATATTTAGGTACAAAGTTAATCATCAAAGATCCGCTTCGCGGCTCCATTGTTGATTTTTCGTAAATAAATGCTGAACTAGTTTCAGCCTGCACCTCATTAACGGATGAAATCCAAACAACAAACGATGCTAACGCTACAATCACAATTCTAATTAAACGTGCTCCTTTATTTTTCATTGTTAATTACCTCCTAACAACTATCATTTTCCGATCTAACAAAATCTAACATCTATCGCCTCCTTTCATAACTTATTTAATTTGCTGAAGAATAGCGTTTAACTCCAAGAGTCCATAATTTTCGTGATAAAACATACATTAATAAATTGTAAATAAGCAGATAAATTAACAGATAATAGTTATGCTTACCTTTAAAAATAATAACCGGCATGTTTGTCACCAATAAAACTGGAAAAATATAGGTAAAAATCGTTTGAATGATTTGAGGAAATATTGATAGAGGTCGACTCAGCAGATTAATTGTATTTTCCACGATCCCGCCTAAAGCTGTAAAACCTTCAAACCAAAAGGAAAAAGTAACTGCTATTTGATTCATTAAAAAAACAAAACAGGTTCCCAAAAATATAGTTAACAAATAAAGTAGTATTTCAACCCAATTAAAGCGTTTACTAATAATGATTGAAACTGACATAACACCCGAAATAACTAAATTGAAACAACTAGGAATATCTAAATGCGAGAGCGCTGAATACCAGTAACTGGAAACCGGTCTTAAAAACAGATAGTCTAAATTACCTTCCAAAATATCTTCACTAAGATTTTCGTGACCAACGATAAAGAAAATATTATAAATATAAGTAATAGTTGTAATTGAAGAAATCAATAATAGATAATCTGATCTCGTCCAACCATTAAGATTACTTTCAACCGAAAAATAAATCATTCCAACTATAATTTCGATTGAAAAAAATAATGCGGCTAAAATGAAAGTCAAAATACTAGTAGTTTTATAAACTAGAAATTCTTGAAAACTTAATTTCCAAGCAGATTTTAATATTTTTAAATTCATACGCCAACGCCTTCATATTTCTTAATACCTTTATTTAACAGCAATTTATACAACCCTAGAAAAACTATTATCCATATAATATTGGCTAAAAAATAAGTAAAAATACTATATGTATTTTGTCCTGTAATCATCCTGGCTGGGACATCAGCTATTAGAGAAAAAGGATTAAATTCTAAAACCTTAACAATTCTTGTTCCAAAAAATGACAGCGGAAAATAAAGGCCGCCTAAAACTAAATAACAAGCATTTACCCCTGAACGCAAAGGCCACATATTTATTAACCAAAAGCCTAAAGTTCCAAGAACCATCATTAAGGTAAAAAACATTATAAAACTCACGATAATGTAACTTCCTAAAAGCAGACCTTCTTTAAAATCAAATGTAAATACTGACAAAATTAAAATTACAACTAAATAAAGAAACTGAGATCCAAGATAAGATGCAAAGTTCTCTCCATAAATTGAGATTGGTCGATAAAGTAATGTGTTTAAACTCCCATCTCTGATTCTATTGGCTAATTTAAAAATTGGAGTCGTACTAAAAAGAATAGATAGCAGGTTGGTAATAATTAAATACTTCACCATATCAGATAAAAGAAATCCATTAATTGATTGGTGCCCTGAAGCATGATAAATTCCCATCCACATCCAGATACTTACCAACATTTGTAAAATCTTTGTAACTAAAAGAGTAATTTCATTACTTTTATAAGTAACTCTAGCTAATAGACTATTTGTAGCAATAACGAGATACTTCATTTATTCTGTTCCTTTTTAGCAAATAGATTCATAACAAAATCTTCAAGAGAGATACCTTGGCGGGTAACTGAAAGAATTTTTTCTATTCCCAACTCTTCGATTTTTTTTGAAACATCTTTTGCATCGATTACAATCTCTTTCTGTTTTTCACCATCCGAGTATTTTATTAAAAAATGTTGGAATTCTTCGGGGTTTATTGGCAAATCATTTGTAGAGCCATCGTAAACGAGACTCCCCTTCATAATTATTAATAAACGATCAGTTAACTCTTCAATATCTTTTAAATAGTGAGAAGTGATTATAATTGTCGTATGATGTTCACGATTCTCTTTTTTCAAAAATTTATAAATCGAACTTTGGGTTACAATGTCTAACCCAAGTGTCGGTTCGTCAAGAAATAAATATTTTGGAGAATGAATTAAAGAACACATCAATTCACAACGAACTCTTTGCCCTAAAGATAACTTTCTAACAGGGATCCTTAATATTTTTTCAACATCTAACATCCGGGTTAATTCTTGTAACCGCGATTGATATCTATCAGTCGGAATAGAATAAATTTTTGAAAGCATATTTAGAGTATCAATTGCTGGTAAATCCCAAGAAAGCTGCGATTTTTGTCCAAACAAGACCCCGATTTCTTTCAAAAATTGATTATTTTGGTTACTAGGAATTGTACTGTTTACTAGGATCGTCCCTTGTGTTGGATGCAAAATTCCTGTGAGAAGTTTTGTTAAAGTTGTTTTTCCTGCACCGTTAGGTCCGATTAATCCAACCATTTCTCCATCACGAATTTTTAGATTTATTTTTTCTAAAGCGTTTATTTTCTTTATGTCGCGCTTAAATAAATCTTTTAAAGTTCCTTTAATACCAGGATTTTTGATAAAAGTGGTATATTCAAACGACAAATCCTCTATTTTGATCATTATCTTAAATTTCCATTTAATACTTTTTTGATTCGTTCTTTGTAAACTTTACTCAATCACTTATATGTCATCATTAATAAATATTTTAGCCAAACTATATTCAAAATAATTAATAAAATAAATCATTATATTATGTAATATAATGATTTCTATAATAATAGTCAATTTTGTTGTAGATAATAAACGTAACTATAGCAATTTCTAATTCATAAAATTATAAATAATCTATGAATGCAGTTCAGAGTTGTTCATGATTTTTAATTAAAATAATGATATTATTTATAAAAAACATGGAACTTTGGAGACACAATATGCTTATTGGATTTAAAATTACTTTACAAAGAAAAATACTAAATATGTCTCAAGCTGAGCTGGCTGACGGAATTTGTACTCAATCTACACTATCAAAAATGGAACAAAAAAATATTGCCCCTATGACTGATACCCTAGTTAAAATTTGTCTAAGACTGGGGTTAACAGTCAATGATGTTTTAACTGAGTTTGATAACAGTAAATATCAAGAACAGCTTAATATTCTAGATCGAATTCAAATGCTCTTTACCCAACTTAAATTCGACGAAGCTAATAAATTGTTTAATACCCTTGATGAAAAAAATATAGTTAAAAAATTAAGCAGCCGATATCGATATGTTAAAGGTAATATCGATTTAATCATAAAATCCAACACAAGTGATGCTATTTTTAACTTTGGTATTGCTTTGCAGGAGGCAAATAACAACAAAGACGATATTCTAGCTGCTAATACCGGTATTGCTACCGCATATGCAATTAAAGGTGATGTAGAAAAAGCTAAATATTATTTTGACCAGGTTCTGTCTTATGCTGATAACATAACGATTAACAAATCGAACATCACGGATTATTTAAAAGCACTTAATAATGCCGCTAAGTTTTATTCAGATAACCACGATTATGGTAAAAGTAATGAAATTAGTGATCATATAATAAAAACAACGAAAAAAATGATAGCATTGCCTTACGTTGATCAGAGTTATTATCGTATTGCATATAATCTTTTTCATAAAGACCAGAAAAAATATGAGAAAGAAATCAATGACAACATGGAAAAAGCTTCTATTTTTGCAGAAGTATCTGGAAATGACGAATTATTAAGTTATATTAATGATTTTAAAAGAAATAAGAAATTTGTGAAAAACGAAAAAATTGAATAAATTTCAGATCTGTATGATTTGACTTCTAATTTACTCTTATTTGAATCTTGATAAAAAACATAGCAGGACTATACAAATCACTGATATTAGGTAAAATTAAATACGTTGCTTAAAAGAATTCAAAATGGAGTAAAAATGAAAATCAAAAAAATATTTTTAACAATTACAACGATATTACTACTAACAGTTTTTGTCGGATGCGAAAACAAAACTGGTGGAAGTTCTTCTGACTCAGTAAAAACTCTTCGCATGGCAGAGTCAATAAACTCTTCTACTGAAAGAATTTGGTATGTTTGTTACACGGATCAAAATAAAAACATCACTCCCAAAACTGAAGTTGGCGGCGTTATTGTCACCAAAGATGCCAAAATAACTGCTTATGTTACAGCTGCAAGCCATAAAACAATGAAAGATTTTAATTCAAAGAAAAGCAATGAGGATGTTATTGCCTACGCTAAAAAGTTATCTAAAAAAGGTGAAATTGGTACTGCCAAGAAGAAATCTGTAATTAAAAAAGACAGCAAAGTTAATCTTTATATGGATATAACAGGCAAGAAAGTTGCTGGTGAAGGAATCGATGGAATCACCGCTCCAGGATATTTCATGACGCGTGTTGTTTCAAATACTAAAGTCGGAGATTACAACTATGGTGGTTTAAAGGATCCTGTTATTAATGGAGGAACCGAACAACTTTCTTATTACGTGGTAACTCGTCTTGATAACAAAAATCAAAAATTTGCTTTTGATAAAGTTAACGAGAAAAATACGAAAAAAGTATACATGAAGAGTTATCCAAAAAATAGTAAATCTAGTTCTTCAAGCAGCAAATCAAACCCAGCTGTTTCTAAAAGCGAAAAAAGCAGTTCTAAGTCAAATAAATAATACTTTTATAAAATAGCGAAAGCTATTTTATTTTTTTGCCAAAATTTTCTGCATTACAGTATTTACACTACTTGCATAAATTGAGCCGAATTTATTGAGGTGAACCATCAAATAATATAAGCGATAGAAATTGATCCTTAAATTAAATCCTTCATCCAATGGGTAACTTTCTTGATACGATTCATAGAAATCTTTAGAAAAGCCTCCAAAAACTGTAGTAATACCAACATCAAATTCTCGATCACCGTAAAAACATGCAGGATCAATTAATGCAGGACTTCCATCTTCTAAAAACATATAATTCCCGCCCCATAAATCTCCATGTAGTAGAGATGGTTTCGACTTATGTTGTTTTAAAGATTCATTAATGATCTCCCTTGCTTTTCTATATTGATCAAAATCATTTTTGGCCCAAAGGTTTTTGGATCCAATCATTTCTGATAAAGGATCAAGTCTTCGATCAATAAAAATTTCACTCCAAGTATCAGTCCAACTATTATCAAAAGCCATTTCGCTGCCTTGATACTTCACATTAAACCCGTACCTGTTGTTGGGACTGTTGTAGTGATGTAATTGAGCAACTATTTTTCCTAAATCACTTTGTTTGCCAAAACCTTTTTTCAGATAATTTAATAACAAATAACTATCACCCATAATTTGACCATGTGCAATAACTCTTGGGGCTTGAATACCAATTTGTTCAAATAAACTCAATCCGGCAATTTCTCCTTCATAAAAATTAATATTCGATTGAGGTTGAACTAATAAGAAATAATCACAATTGGATGTTATAACACGATAAGCTTGATTTACATCCCCTCCAGTAACTGGAATACACCGTTTAATATCAGAAATTGGTAATTCATATAACCATCTTTCGTTCATTTTTACGTCCTTTCACTAATATTAGTCTATATCAATGCTTCGATTAAAGTATTATCATAATCATATAAGGAATTTTTTAAAAAGAAAGGATTCTAAAATGAAAAAAATAATTAATAATCCTCATGATGTAGTACCTGAAATGATTGATGGAATGGTACGCTCATATCCTCAAATTGTTAATCTTATCAATAATACTTACGCTGTTGTTCGATCCGATCAAGAATCAATGAAAGGAAAAGTTGGAGTCATTAGCGGCGGTGGATCTGGACACGAACCAACGCACGCAGGTTTTGTCGGAAAAGGGATGCTTAGTGCTGCGGTTGCTGGTCAAGTATTTACCTCACCTACTCCTGATCAGATCTATGAAGCAATCAAAGCTGTAGATCAAGGCAATGGGGTTTTTATGATCGTAAAAAACTATTCTGGTGATGTAATGAATTTTGATATGGCCAAAGATTTAGCTGATGCAGATGGAATAAAAGTAAAGTCAATTGTTGTCGATGACGATATTGCAGTTGAAAATAGCCTCTATACCCAAGGACGGCGGGGCGTCGCGGGAACTCTTTTTATGCACAAATGTATCGGGGCCGCTGCTGATCAAGGAGCTAGTTTAGACGAACTTGAATCTTTAGCAAAAGAAATATTACCCCACATTAATACGATTGCAGTTGCTCTTTCTGCAGCAACAGTACCTGAAGTTGGCAAACCAGGATTTACTTTAGCCGAAGATGAGATTGAATTTGGCGTTGGAATCCATAGTGAACCAGGTTATAAAAAAGAAAAAATGATGTCCTCTAAAGAACTTGTGAGTGAACTGATTGGAAAATTGGACAATTCTCTTCATTTAGAGTCTAATAAACAATATGCAATGCTTGTGAATGGTATGGGAGCTACTCCTTTGATGGAACAATTTATCTTTACCAAAGATACACTAGATAAACTTGGTGAAAAAAACATTACGCCTGCATTCATGAAAGTTGGAAATTTAATGACCTCTATTGATATGGCAGGAATTTCATTAACACTTTTTGAACTTGCAGATAAAAAATGGCTTGATTATTTGAACTATCCTGTCAAAACAATTGCCTGGAGTTAGAAAGGAATTATTATAAATGATTAACGTAACTAAAGCTCAAGAATGGCTTAAAATTTTTGCTCAAAAAATTGATGAGAACGCTGATAAATTGAGTCAGCTCGACGAACCAATTGGCGATGCTGATCATGGAAATAATATGAACCGTGGTATGCAGGCAGTTGTTGAATCTTTTGATAAAGAAAATGATCCTGATCTCAGTACCGTTTTTCGTGATACAGCAATGGCGTTGATTAGTAAAGTTGGCGGAGCATCCGGCCCACTTTATGGAACCGCTTTTTTAGAAATGTCTAAAAAAGCCAAAGAAACCAGCGATTTAGGAGAATTACTTCAAACTGCTCTTGAAGGTATCGAAAAAAGAGGGAATTCTAAACCAGGTCAAAAAACATTGATCGATGTTTGGGATCCTGTTGTTAAAGCGGTTAAAAATAATTCGTTAGACGAAAAAACAATCGATGCAGCAGTAGAAAGCACTAAATCCATGTTAGCAACAATTGGACGAGCATCTTATCTTGGTGATCGATCAATCGGACACATCGACCCAGGTGCTGCAAGTTCAGGTGTTTTATTTAAATCAATGATTGAAGCGGGGATCAAATAATGAGTTTAGGCATTTTAATAGTTTCACATGTTTCTGATATTGCAAAAGGTTTAAATACCTTGGTTAAACAAGTGGCTCAAGATGTTCCAATCACGTTTGCTGGCGGAACTGACGATAATGGAGTCGGAACTAGTTTAAATAAAATTCAACAAGCTTTATCTGATAATTCAGCTGACGAAATTCTTGCATTTTATGACCTTGGCAGCGCAAAAATGAATCTTGAAATGGCAATCGAAATGTCTGATAAAAAAATTCATTTGTATGATGTTGCACTAATTGAAGGAACTTATACAGCTGCTTCTTTATTGCAAGCTAATGTTGATTTAAATACGATTGAATCTCAACTCCAACCTTTAAAAATAAAGTAATTTGGAGGAATTTGAATGCTTAGTAAGCATGAATTTGAAAATTTAATTCAAAATCAACCAACTGTTTTTATTCTTGGAGCAGGTCTTTCTACAGCTTCCGGAATTAGTGATTTTAAAAGCCTCCAAAATAATTTTGATACTACAGAACTTCTTAGCACTGAAGCGTATGAAAATAATTATTGGAAGCAGCATGATTTTATGGCCAAAAATTTAATGGTCGAAAGCCACCCCAATCCTGCTCACGTTTGGTTAGCGAAGCTAAGTCAACAGTCAAATATTAAACTAATTAGTCAAAATATCGACTTGCTGCTGGAAAAAGCCGGAGTTAATCCAGACCACTTATTAAAAATTCATGGGACTTTAGATCATTTTTCTGATCGTAATCATCAACCAGTTCAACTGACCGAAGAAGAATACAAAAAAATGACTCCTGAAACAGGAGATCATAATAAAGTACGTCCTGACATTGTCTTTTATGGTGAACAAGTTAAAAATTTTTCAAAAGCAATTAGTTGGGTTGATCAAGCAATAATTGTTGTGGTAATCGGTACCAGATTAAATGTATTCCCTGTTAGTGAACTAGCTCTCTCAGGGTCTAATATGGAGAAACTGATTATAATAAATACTGATCATTTAGCAATAAATGGTTCTGACAAAGTAACAGTTGATCAAATTAATGAGCCAATTGTTACTTGGCTTAATAATGAGTGAAAGAGGTTCATTTCCAAGAACTTCTTTTTTTATCTGAAAAATAAAATTTTTTCTGAAAATAATGATTATTTTCATTAATTTTTTCTTTAAAATTCCAAAACCTAATAGTATCCTTGTAGTATACAAGATTATAAGGAGGATTATTTTTTGGAAAAGCAGCAATCTGTTTTAAAAACTTCAGTTTTGGGTTTACAGCATTTGTTAGCGATGTATTCAGGTGATATCCTGGTTCCTTTACTTATTGGGGGGGCACTAGGATTTAATGCTGCACAAATGACATATCTAGTTTCTGCTGACATATTTATGTGTGGCATTGCGACATTACTTCAAATTAAACGAACTCCGCTAACTGGAATCGGTTTACCAGTAGTTTTAGGATGTGCGGTTGAATACGTTGCTCCTTTACAACAAATTGGAAAAACATTAGGTCCCGGCTACATGTATGGGGGAATTATTGCAGCCGGGATTTTTATTTTCCTAATTTCGGGCGTTTTTGCTAAATTAAGAAAATTTTTTCCCCCTCTTGTAACTGGATCTTTAATCACCTTAGTGGGTTTTACGCTGATTCCCGTTGCTTTTCAAAACATTGGCGGCGGTGACGGCACATCCAAAAACTTTGGGGCTCCAATCAACTTACTTTTAGGACTAATTACCGCTTTAGTTATAATCTGCATTAATATTTGGGGACGAGGTTTTATTCAACAAATATCAGTCTTACTTGGTATTTTAGTTGGAAGCATTGTTGCTGCTTGTTTAGGTCAAATTGGGTTTGAATCGGTAAGTTCAGCTCATTGGTTTCAAATTCCAAGACTATTTTATTTTTCTATTCCAAAATTTGAATGGTCTTCCATCGCCACAATGATCCTCGCAGCATTTACCTGTATGATTGAATCAACCGGAGTTTATTTTGCACTGAGCGAAGTCGTGGGTCAAAAATTAAATGAACGTGATCTAGCTGATGGCTATCGTTCTGAAGGATTAGCAGCTATCCTTGGAGGACTTTTTAATACGTTCCCTTACTCTACTTTTTCACAAAATGTGGGTATTGTTCAATTATCAGGAATTAAAACACTCAAACCGGTCTATTATTCTTCTTTCTTTTTAATTATTTTAGGAATGATTCCAAAAGTTGGTGCTATTGCAAACTTAATTCCTACCTCTGTTTTAGGTGGTGCAATGTTAGTAATGTTCGGGATGGTTGGTGCCCAAGGAATAAAAATGTTAAGTGCCGTTGAAATGACAACTAAGAACTTACTAGTAATTGCCATTTCAGTTGGATTAGGATTAGGTGTTACCACTCAGCCTCAATTATTCCATTTTTTACCAGCTTCAATTCAGACGATATTAAGTAATGGGATGGTAATTGGAAGTATTACTGCAGTAATAATGAACTTGTTATTAAACGGCAGTAGTTCAAAAGACTAAACAAAAAAGCCTTAGCATCGATTTGAAATATCGGTTTCTAAGGCTTTTTTGTTTACAATTTTTTATGTTTGAGCTTCAGTTGGCAGTAAAATCGTCTGACTGTTACCATCATCATATGCCAAAATTAACTCAGGATAGTTTGATCTAAATGGCGTATTCAAATCAAAAGTAACTGATATCGGGGAATTTTCTTGTGAATAAACAATTGAAAGTAAACCTTTGTTATTCACCAAGTTAAAATTAATAACTTTAGCAAGACTAAAGAGTCCTTGTAAATTTTGGTCAATTATAATCCAAAAAGTATCAATTATTTCACCAGGTAAGTGTGAAATAACTCCATATGTTGCAAATCTGCCTCGATGCGAATCAAACATTTGAAACTCCTTCTACTATATCAACAATAATGCCTGAAGTTATTTTTATTAGATCTTGGACATTAATTTTAATCATTTTTCCAATCTCCCCCGCTGATACAATAATATCATCAAACATCTTAATTTTTTGATCGTAATAAATCTTAAAATGTTTATTATTGTAAATCCCAATCGGGGTATTTTCACCATGTAAATAACCAGAAGTTTTTACTAAGTCTTTTAAAGGTACTATTCCCACTTTTTTATTTCCAGTTACGTTACTCATTTTTTTATAATCAATCCGATCGTTAATTGGAATCACACCAACAATAGGACCGGTTGCTTTCCCCGTTAAAACTATCGTTTTAAAAACTAAAGGAGAAATTTCTTGATCATCTTTATCATCAATCACATAAACATCACCTTCTAAATGTGTTGAATATGATATCGATTGATAGTTAATTTTTTCTTTATCTAAAAATTTTTCAATTAAAGTTTTCTTTTGTTTCTTTGCCATTAATATGTAACGAGTGATTGAATTTTAAGATCTCTAATCTGATCTCGTCCTTTTAAGTCACTTAATTCAACAATAAAGGATGCTCCCACGACTTCTCCACCAAGTCTTTTCACTAAATTTCTAGTATCTTCAATTGTCCCGCCGGTTGCCAAAAGATCATCAACCAAAAGAACTTTTTGTCCTTTTTTAACTGAATTTTTTTCCATCTCTAGAATATTTTCTCCATACTCTAAAGAATAAGATTCTTTTACTACTTCACCTGGTAATTTTCCTTCTCTGCGAGCTGGTTGAAAACCAATTCCCATTTCATTTGCCAAAGCCGCTCCGATGATAAAACCCCTCGCTTCTGGGCCAACTATTAAATCTGCATTAACACTTTTAGCAAAAACAGCAATTTCTTTAATTGCCGACTTAAACGCCTGTCCATCGGCTAATAATGGGGAAACGTCACGAAATAAAATCCCCTTGATCGGAAAATCCGGTGTTGATGTAATAAATTTTGAATAGTCCAATTAAATATCTCCAATTTCTTTATAATAAGACAAAATCTTGTCTTTAAGTTCATCAATGGGACAAAGCATAAATTCCCTTTGAAATTCATACTTTTGTCGATATAATTGGTAAACTGAAGAACCTTCCAATGATTGAAACTCAGCTTTTTCATTGATAAGCAAAAAGTCATTTTTAATGTTAACAAACTTCAAATCAAAAAACACATTTAGAACTACTTTTGTTTTTTCCAAACTTAATCCTAAATCAATCAATCCATTTTTTAAAGGAATCTTTTTTTGCTGGAAAATAAATTTGTAGCTTTTTTTAAAATCCTCAGTGGTAGGAAACCCTCCCACTGCTAAATTAATAGAATCTAACAAAACAAAATCTATTTTTTCAAGCTGCTGATTATTCTTAAAAAAATCAACTAATTCTAACTTGCTGTTTGGCTGATCAAACAAAACAATATTTTGTAGAGAGTTAAGATCATCGTTTGCTAAAAAAATATCATTTTTTATTTGAGGATAATTTTTTTTAAAATTGTCAGCTCGATTTGAAGAGAAAAATATTAACGGCCATGATTTCTTTTTTAATTCATAGCTTTTAATTTTATGTAATCTTTCATCAAAGATCATTGGCTTATTAACTTTAAAATCCAATAAAACCAGCTGTATTTGGGACAAATTATTCCATTCATTTAATGATAAATGAAATGCAATTTTTTCCACATTATTGCTTAAAAAATAAGAATCTGCAAACCCCATCTGAAATCCAATAACATTAATTTTCTTTTTATTTTGGGTTATAGACAATCTTAAATGGTCACCATTTTCACCAATTCGATGAATATCACCAACAGAAAAATTATCCATCGAAAAAATCGGCTCTTCGTTACCTGGACCAAACGGACGAAGATTTTCAAGTTCATGATATAAATCTTCGTTAAAATCAGAGATCTGAGCATTAACGTCGATTAATAATTTCGACTTTTTTTGATCCTTTGGTATTTCTGACTTATTGATTTCTTCTTTAAACTGATCAAAATGATCAAGCTTCAGGCTTAATCCTGCAGCTCCTTCATGTCCACCAAAACTTTCTAAAATTTTTTGAGAAGGTTTAATCAAATCATAAATATTAATAGTTCCACACGTACGAGCTGAACCTTTAGCAATTTGATTTTCTTCGTCGATATGAAAAACGATTGCTGGACGATTCATCTTTTCAGCTAATTTTGCTGCAATAATTCCGATAATTCCTTCCGGCCAGTTAGTAGATGAAGCAACAATTACCTGATCTTTACAAGATTTTACTTGATCAAAAGCTTCTAGAGACATTTTTTGAGTTAGCTCTTTTCGCTCCTTGTTTAAAGATTCTAGTTTTGCTGCTTCAGAATTTGCATTATCTTCATCAAAAGTTGTAAGTAAGTCGACCACAAAATCTGCTTTATCTAAACGTCCTGCGGAGTTTATTCTCGGAGCAATCTGAAATCCAATCGTTTGATCATTAATCTTAGAAGTTTCAATTTTGGAACTTTTTAAAATATTATCAATACCCAATCTTTCACGGGTTTTAATAATTTCAATACCGCGAAGAACAAAGTATCGATTTTCAGGAGTTAATTTAACAACGTCGGCAACGGTCCCAATTGCGACTAAATCTAATAGATCTTCCTGTTCATCTCCCAAAAGAGCACAAGCTAACTTATAAGCAACTCCAACTCCTGCTAAATGTTTATTTGGATAATCTGAATCAGAAGACGCCGGATGAATTAAACAATCAATGTTAGGAGAGACCACAGCTGGAATTTCGTGATGATCACAAACGATTACGTCAATTCCATTATTTCTTGTCCATTCAAATGCATCGGTTCCAGTGACGCCATTATCAATCGTAATTAATAATTTAATATCTTTATCAATTACTTTTGTATAAGTATCAATATTCGGCCCATATCCATCTTGAAAGCGATCTGGAATATAGTAACTAACATCTGCTCCAATATTAATCAACGTTTCATACAGCAAGGAGGTGCTGGTAACACCATCTGCATCGTAATCCCCATAAATTAATACTTTTTCTCCGCTTTCTACAGCTTGATTAATTCTGTCACATGCCCGATCCATATCTTTCATTAAAAAAGGATCATAAGGAGTAAAGTCCTTTAACATGATCTGAGTTTGATAGTCTTCAAGAGAACTAATGCCTCTTTGATAAAGAATTTGAGCAAATATCGAAGAAACTTTTAACTCCCGTTTTAAATTATCTACTACTTGTTGATCATTAGGGGGCCTATCAATCCAGTTATATTTCATTTATTATCTTCTTGATCCATTCCAAATATTGTCATAAATGCTTCCTGCGGAACTTCAACACTACCAATTGCCTTCATTCGTTTCTTACCAGCTTTTTGTTTTTCTAAAAGTTTTCTTTTTCTAGTAATATCTCCTCCATAGCATTTTGCTAAGACATTCTTTCGGTAAGATTTTACCGTTGATCGAGCTACAATTTTATTTCCAATAGCTGCCTGAACAGCAATTTCAAATTGTTGACGAGGTATCACGGTTTTTAGTTTATCAACAATTTCTTTACCACGAATGTTTGATACATCGCGATGAACAATGCTGCTTAGGGCATCAACTGCTTCACCGTTTAATAAAACGTCCATTTTAACCAAATCAGACTCACGATAACCAGAAACTTCATAATCAAGAGAAGCATATCCCTTCGTTCGACTTTTTAATTCATCAAAATAATTGTAAATAATTTCAGATAGTGGCATTTTATATTTTAATTCAACTCGGTTATTATCTAGATATTCCATTGTCTGGTATTCCCCACGCTTACTTTGAGTAATTTCCATTACTGGACCAATAAATTCACTTGGAACCATAATAGTTGCATCAACAAATGGCTCTTCAAATTTTTTAACCTTACTTAAATCTTCAATTTGTGATGGATTATCAACTTGAAGTTCTTCACCATCAGTCATAAAAACATGATAGTGAACCGAAGGAGCAGTCATAATAATATCAAGATCAAACTCTCTTTCAAGTCGTTCCTGAACCACATTCATATGCAAAAGGCCAAGAAAGCCACAACGAAATCCAAACCCTAATGCTTGAGAAGTTTCTGGCTCGAATGTTAAAGCAGCATCATTTAATTTTAATTTTTCTAAACTTTCTCTTAAATTAGGAAACTTTGCATTATCAATCGGATAAATTCCAGCATAAACCATTGGATTGCTTTCACGATATCCTTTTAAAGCGTTAGATGCCGGATTGTCAGTGAGAGTAATGGTATCACCCACTCTAATTTCTGAAATATCGCGAATGCCTGCAACTACGAAACCAACATCTCCTGTCATCAATTCATTTCGTTTGACTTCTGCTGGTCTATTAACTCCCAATTCTAATATTTCATATTGCATTTTAGAATTCATTAAAGTTATCTGGTCGCCAACTTTTAAAATTCCACTTTTTACCCGAACTAAAAGAACAACACCTTTGTAAGAGTCATAATATGAATCAAAAATTAAAGCTCTCACTGGATCATCAATTAGATTTTCTGGTGGTTTAACATCTGTTACAATTCGTTCTAGTAGATCGTCAATCCCTTTTCCAGTTTTCGCACTAACAAGAACAGCATTGCTAGCATCAATGCCAACAATGTCTTCGATTTCTTGTTTCGTGCCCTCTACATTAGCTGAAGGAAGATCAATTTTATTAATCACAGGTAAAATATCTAAATCATTTTCTGCTGCCAAATAAACATTTGAAACAGTTTGAGCTTGTACACCTTGTGAAGCATCGACAATTAACAAAGCCCCTTCACAGGCTGCTAAACTGCGAGAAACTTCATAAGCAAAATCGACATGTCCTGGAGTATCAATCAAATGAAAAACGTAGGTTTCACCGTTTTTAGCTTTATATTCCAGTTCGATTGCATTTAACTTAATTGTAATTCCTCTTTCACGCTCGATATCCATATCATCAAGAATTTGATTTTGCATTTCGCGTTCAGAAATAGTATTTGTTAATTGTAAAATTCGATCGGCAATCGTTGATTTTCCATGATCGATATGGGCAATGATCGAAAAATTACGGATATGTTCCAATCTATTTTCAAGTTGTGCTTTTGATAAATCAGACATTGAAGATCCTTTCAGTACAAATTACTTCAATAATAACATTATTAATGGTTTCTATTATGGCTTTTTATAAAAAGAAAAAGACAGTCTTAACAAACTGCCTTTACGTGAACATGCTATAAATCAAAGCGTTCTTTAACTCTACTAAAGAACGAATTATCATCATCAGGCTTGTCTTCACCCATTAATTCAACGTAGTTTAAAAGTGCTTTACGTTGCTTCTCGTTCAGTTTACGAGGAATTTTGATTTTAACAGTAACATATTGGTTGCCGACGCCATTTGAATTCAAATGTGGAACTCCCTTACCTTTAATCTTCATAACGGTGTTGGGCTGTGTTCCAGAAGGAATGGTCATTTCGCCAGGACCATAAACAGTATCTACTGTTATCTTATCACCTAAAACTGCTTGCGCATAATTAATCGTCTCTTCACTATATAAATCATAGTTTTCTCTCTTATACTTCTTCGAAGGAGAAACATTAATATCAACGTATAAGTCACCGTATTCACCATTTAATGCTCCCGCATTTCCAGCTCCTTCTTTAACAAGCTGTTGTCCATTATCAATTCCCTTTGGAATATGAACAGAAATCGTATTCTTTTGGCGAGTCAAACCTCTACCACTACAAGTAGAACATTTCTCTTTAATTATTTGACCGACTCCATGACATACAGGACAAACCCGACGAGCCTGTTGAACTCCGAAAAGGCTTTGAACTTGCTGAACTACATATCCGTTACCATGACAATTTGAACATTCTTCAGGTTTAGTACCTGGTTTTGCACCATTTCCATGACAAGTTGGACAACGGTCCATTCGTTCATAAGTGATTTCTTCGTCTTTACCAAAAATTGCATCTTCAAACTTTATTTTAAGTCGATATTCTAAATCACTGCCTTTTTTCTTTTGAGGTCCACTAGAACGTTGAGATGAAGAACTTCCTCCAAAAAATGAATTTAAAATATCTTCAAAATCATCAAAGTTTCCACTTGAATACTGAGTTCCACCTCCGAAATTACTAAAGCCGCTAAAACCTTGACCAAATCCTCCAGCACCATTTGGATCTGCTGAACCAAATTGATCATACTGTGCTTTCTTATTGGGATCTGATAAAACTTCGTAAGCTTCATTAATTTCCTTGAACTTTTCTTCAGCCCCAGGTTCATGATTAATATCAGGATGGTATTTTTTGGTTAATTCTCGATATGCTTTTTTAATATCATTTTCTGAAGCGTCTTTACTAACGCCCAGAATTTCATAGTAATCTTTTTGGGCCACTAAATTAACGCCTCAATTCGTCTATTATTTCTTTTCCTTAAAATCAGCATCAACAGTATCTTCACCTTTCTGGTTGTCGTCGTTAGTTGAACCAGAATCAGCTCCGCTGTTATTTGCTTGTTGTTCTTGCTGTGCTTTTTGATACATTTCTACAGTCATCTTTTGTAATGCTTCAGAAAGTGCATCCTTCTTAGCTTTCATCTCGTCAAGGTTGTTATCCTTTTGAGCTTTATCTAACTCTTCTTTTAATTTCTTAGCATTATCAAGATCACTATCGCTCACTTTACCTTTTAGTTCATCAAATGTTTTATCAGAAGTAGCAATTAATTGATCAACTTCATTACGTAAATCAGCTTCTTCTTTTCGTTTATTGTCAGTTTCTTCGTTTTCTTGAGCTTCTTTGACCATTCGATTGATATCATCATCAGAAAGACCTGATGATGATTTAATTGTAATTTTCTGCTCTTTATTCGTACCTAAATCTTTAGCCGAAACGTTAACAATTCCGTTTTTATCAATATCAAATTTTACTTCAATTTGAGGAACCCCTCTTGGTGCTGGTGGAATATCAGTCAGCTGGAAGTTCCCAAGGGTTTTATTATCTGCAGCCATTGGTCTTTCACCTTGTAAAACATGAATATCAACACCAGACTGGTTATCAGCAGCAGTTGAGAAAATTTGAGATTTACTAGTAGGAATTGTCGTGTTCCGTGGAATTAACTTAGTAAATACTCCACCCATCGTTTCAATTCCAAGAGACAATGGAGTAACATCTAGTAATACAACATCTTTTACATCACCCGAAATTACACCACCTTGAATGGCTGCACCGAGCGCAACAGCTTCATCCGGGTTAATTGAATGATCTGGATCTTTTCCAGTCCACTCTTTAACCGCTTCTTGAACAGCTGGAATTCTAGTAGATCCACCATTAAGAATAACTTTATCAATATCCCCTTTGGTTAGATCAGCATCTTTTAACGCATTTTCCATTGGAATCATGGTCTTCTCAACTAAATCTTTTGTCAAGTCATTAAATTTAGCTCTTGTTAAAGTCATTTCCAAATGAAGTGGTCCATTATCATTTGCCGAAATAAATGGTAATGAAATTGAACTTGTATTGGTACTTGAAAGTTCCATTTTAGCCTTTTCAGCAGAGTCCTTTAGACGCTGCATAGCCATTTTATCCTTTGAAAGATCAATTCCATTAGACTTTTTGAACTCATCAACCATCCAATCCATTACTCTCTTATCAAAGTCATCACCACCAAGGTGCGTGTCACCGTTAGTTGAAAGTACTTGGAAAACACCATCACCTAATTCAAGGATTGAAACATCAAAGGTCCCACCGCCAAGGTCATAAACCATTACTTTTTCGTTGTTTTTACCCTTATCAAGACCATATGCTAATGCTGAAGCAGTTGGTTCATTAATAATTCTTTCAACCTCAAGGCCTGCAATTTTACCAGCATCTTTAGTTGCCTGTCTTTGAGCATCATTAAAATAAGCTGGAACAGTGATAACCGCCTTAGTTACAGGTTCACCTAAATAATCATCTGCAAATTTTTTGATATATTGTAAAATCATTGCCGAAATTTCTTGAGGTGTGTATTCTTTGCCATCAACATTAACCTTATAGCCTGCTTCTCCCATGTGACTCTTGATTGAAATCACCGTATTTGGATTAGTTAATTCCTGGCGTTTTGCTACTTCACCAACTTGAATTTCTCCGTCCTTAAAAGCAACAACTGATGGAGTTGTCCGATTACCCTCTGGATTAGTAATAATTTTTGGCTCATTTCCTTCAAGAACCGCAACTGCTGAATTCGTAGTACCTAAGTCTATACCTATAATTTTTGCCATGTTTTTTACCCTCTTTAAATTATTTAGTAACAATAACCATTGCTGGTCTAATTACACGATCTTTCAATTTATAACCAGACTGTAAAATCTGTTTAACCATATTTTTCTCTTCATCTTTTTGAGCTTCAACAACAGAAACTGCTTGATGAATATTAGGATCAAACTTTACACCTGCTTCTGAAATCTCAGTTATCTGATTATTCTTCAGAGCTTCATTCAACTGACCAAGAACCATTTCAATTCCCTTTTTTAATTGTTCTGAAGACTTACCATCAGTTTTTGTTTCTAATGCCCGTTTTAAGTTATCAAGTCCTGGCAAGATTTCCTTAGCCAAATCCTGACCACTGTACATCAATAGTTGAGCTCGTTCTTTTTTAAAATGATTATTCATATTTGCAATCTCAGCTTCTGAACGAAGAAACTGATCTTGTAATTGATCATTTTTTTCTTTTAATTCTTTAATTTGTTGATTAAGTTTTTCAATTTCTTCTACTTGTGAACTTGCTTTAGACTTTTTTTTATTGATGTTTTCCTCTTTATTTTCCACGTTAGAAGAATTTTCTTTATTGTTTTTATCGGGATTTTTATTCTTTAAATCATCAGCATCTTTCACAGTTATTATTAAACTCCTTAATCCATTTCTTCAATTTCATTTATTCGTTCTTGTAATTCTTTGCGAAAAGTATCAACAATCGACAACATCTTACTGTAAGGCATCATTTGCGGTCCTAAAACTGCAAGCATTCCACTTTGAAGATATTTAGTTGCAAACGGAGCGCTAATTAAAATAAAATCATCAACATCACTATCGATTAATCTCGGTATGAATTGAATCCTCGTATTCTTACCATCAGATAATCCAACTTTTTTTATCAATTCAATAAAATCATCACTATTGGAATTAACGAAAGTAATTATTTCCTTAACCGTATCTGGAGATTCATCATGAACATAATTTAATAAATTATATTCTCCTTCGATGTAATAATGATCCCTCGCTAAGTCATCAATAATTTGATCAACTTCTTTTTTTACAAAATCATCTACTGATTGATATTTTCCTTCAGAATCAAAATCATCTAAATAAGCTCTCGCTCCATTAATTGACTTCCCAACTAAATCTTTTTCTAGCAATTCTCCTAATAACTTACAACTATCAGGAGAAATTGTATCTACTGTCACAATTCTTTCCGATACTCGACCAAAATTATCCGTTGCAAGCAGCATAACTTTATTATTCTGTAAGGGAATTATTCTAAAATCTTCAATTTTCGATGATGTAGATTCAGGACTAAAAGAAACTGACATATAATCCGTCATCTTGGACAATAGTTCTGTCGACTCTTTTATCACCTCATCAATTTGACGGCTCTCAGCTTGCTGCATAAAATTCTTAATTTTATACCGTAATTCTTTTGAAACGTCTACGGGTCTTAAAATGTTGTCGAAATAGTAGTGAAATCCTGTTAATGAAGGAATCCGACCAGACGAAAGATGTGTCTTTTCAATCAAACCCATTCCCTCAAGTTCTGCCATTTCATTCCTAATCGTTGCAGATGATACATCTAATCCAGAAGCACTCTGGAGATATTTTGAACCAACCGCATGACCAGTCATTGCATAATTGACAATAATCTCTTTGAGAATGATTTTTTGTCGATTAGTTAACATTAAATCACTCCTTTTAGCACTCTTTCTCTCTAAGTGCTAACGATTATATACTACACTCACAGTTTTATGATGTCAAGCTATTCGAAGCTGTTTTATCTATTAAAAATGTCGAAAAAACGTCGTTTGCAAAATACCTTCCCTCATCACTCAAAAAGATTTTGTTATCTTCTTTGATAATAAGCCCCTCTTGAAGAAATTTACTAATTTGGTTTTGATAAAGGTTCAATAAATCAACATTGAATTTTTTAGAGGACGCTGTAAGATCAATACCTCGATTAAGTCTTAACCCCAAAAACATTTCTTCTTCAATTCGTTCTTTTAAACTTAACTGATGAGAACGGAGAACTGGCATTTCATTTTGTTTAAGATCATCAATGTAAGCTGAAATAACCTGCTTGTTTTGAATCCTACGCCGTCCTAAATATGCATGAGCTCCAGCACCAAACCCAAAATAGTCTTCATTATTCCAATATAATTCGTTGTGTAAAGATTCAAACCCTTCTTTAGAAAAGTTACTAATTTCATATTGATGCCAGCCATTTGTATTAAGAACTTCCAAGGCATACTTATACATTTGGCGATCCTGATCTGGATTGGGCAGACGTAGTCGATGTTCCATCAGTAAATTATGAAAAATCGTATGCTGTTCAAGAATTAACGAATAAATTGAAAGGTGTTCAACTCCCAAACTTAATGCTTGCGATACATTTTCTGTAAATTCATTAAAAGTTTGACCAGGTAAACGAAACATCAAGTCTAAACTAATATTTTTAAAACCAACTTTTCTAGCATTGTTAACTGCTTGAAAAATTGACTCTCGATCATGTGTTCGACCGATTCGTTTTAAGGTTTCATTATTAAAACTTTGAGCTCCAATACTAATCCTTCGAACACCATGTTCATACATAATCTTTAACTTTTCTAAATCCTGTAAATCATTTGGATTAGTTTCCATCGAAAACTCTTTTAAGTGATCAAAAGAAATATTTTCATTTAATCCTTTTAAAAGAAGCTCTAATTGTTGGCATGATAAAGCGCTAGGTGTCCCACCTCCAATATAAATTGTTTCGCAATTTTCTTTCGGTTTTATAAAAAGGCCTTTTTTTACTTCTTTTATTAAACATTTTAAATAATCATCAACTGGCTGACCTTGCTTTAAAACTTTTGGAAAGTCACAGTAATAACAAATATGATCACAAAATGGAATATGAATATAAACTCCCGTCATTTTGTTTGAATGTATCTCCTAACATTTAGCTCGTCATTTTTAATTTCTTGAATTAATTCCTTTTCAGATTCAAACTTTTTCTGAGGTCGTTCAAAATAAACCCATTCAATATTTAGTTCTTTTCCGTAAATATTATGGTTAAAGTCTAAAATATAAGTTTCAATGTATTTTCTGTTTCCATTGTAAGTCGGCTTATTACCAACAGACGTAATTCCCCAAAATTCATTTTCATCTAATTGAACTTTAGTAAAGTAAACTCCATCTTTTGGAATTAAATAATCATCGTCATTTTCTACATTAGCTGTTGGAAAACCAAGTGTTCGGCCAATTTGTTCACCCGTTACTACCTTACCTTTTGTTATATAAGAACGGCCTAATAATTTTTTTGCTGATTGAAAATTACCTTTTAAAATTTCGCTTCTAATTTTTGAAGAAGAAACTTTAGTCCCATTCAACTGAGTAAACGGAACTTTTTCAACTGAAAAATCTCCTCTTGCATAATTCGGCAATAAATCCATATTGGCAATATCTTTTTTCCCATACGTAAAATCAAGTCCAGCAATGAATTTTGTCACATGCGCTGCCTTAATATATTTATCAACAAAAATCTGTGGCTCCATTTTTTGAATTTGCGAATTAAATTCAATTTCTATAACCATATCAACACCTAATTGATCAAATATTTCATATTTATCATTTTGCGTTGTTAAAACTGGATAAGGAGTGGGAACTTCAGTATAAAATTGCTTGGGATAAGGCCAAAAAGTCATAACTATCAAAGGCAGACTGAGATTATCAGCAATATTCCTACTCTTTTTTATGAGCTCTTGATGTCCGAGATGTACACCATCAAAAAAACCCGCCGTCATTATATTATTCGGTAAATTTAATTCTTTAATTTCATCGTTTTTTTTAATCTGTATGATTTTCATTTGATATTTTCCAAAAACATTGTCTTAGCCTGAAAAAAACTACCTTTTTTTTCATAAATGGCAACAACTCTATCTGAATATTTTAAAACAAGTAAATCTTCTTTTACAGGTATTTTTATTTTTGCACCGTTTCGAACGCGTAAAAATTGAGAATCTGTTAAATCAAACTTTGGTAAATCAAATAAAATTTCTTCTAAGGACTTAACAACATTTAGATTAGCTTTTATTTGATCTAATTTAACCGTTTGATCCAGATTAAACCCTCCGCCGGAAGTTCTTACCAATTTTTTCATAACCGCAGGATATCCAAGCTTTTGGCCAATTTGAGTACAAAGAGTTCTAATATAGGTACCTTTAGAACAAACCACCTCAAATTTAAATTCACAAGTAAAATCATGATGATACTTAACAGATGAAGTTCGATTTATACTTAAAATGTGAAATGAACGTGCTGGTTTTTTTATAAAAATATTTTCTCTAGCATATTCATACAAATGTTTTCCGTGATAACGAACTGCAGAGAAAAAGGGAGGAACCTGTTCGTTCTCCCCCTTAAATGTTTCTAAAATATCATCAATTGTTAAATCGGAAATTCGATCTTTAACTTTAATTTTTGCAATTTCTTTTCCATCTAAATCTTCAGTTTCAGTTGCTCGTCCGATAAGAATTGTACAAGAATAAGACTTATGTTTTTCCATCAAAAAGGGAACTAATTTAGTAGCATCTCCTAAACAAATCGGTAAAACTCCTGTTACCATTGGATCCAAAGTTCCAGTATGCCCGACCTTTTTTTGGTGAAAAATCTTTTTGATTTGATTAACATAGAAAAAACTCGTTTTCCCTGCTTCTTTATACACAGGAATTATTCCATTAATCATAAATTTTGTTCGCTTTCATCATCTAACTGATTAATAATTTTGTTTATTTTATCGGCATAATCAAAAGATTCATCATGCATAAATTCGATCTGAGGGATTTGTCTAATTGACATCTTTTTTCCCAACAAATATCTAATTCTTTTTTTTGCTTGGTTTAAACCTTTTTGTGTTTTCTCAGCAGTACTGGCTAAATGTCCTAAAAAACTATAGTAAATTTTTGCATTTTTTAAATCGTTAGAAAGATCAACTCCGGTAATTGTTACACCATCTAATCTGGGATCATTTAGATCTTGGATAATTATTTCTCCAACACTTTTTAAAATTTCATTTTCAAGTCGATCAACTCGATATTTCATGGTATTAACACCCCGCTACTCAGCTGATACCTCTTCCATAATGAAAGCTTCAATTTGATCTTCAACTTTAATATCATTATAATTTTCAATCATTAATCCACATTCATTACCAGCTTTTACTTCTTTTACATCATCTTTATAGTGTTTAAGAGAAGACAGTTTTCCTTCATAGATCACTACGCCGTTTCTGATCAAACGAACACCACTATCTTTTTGAATAAAGCCCTGATCAACAAATGATCCAGCAATTGTTCCCAACTTAGAAACTTTGAATATTTCACGCACAGTTAGATTTCCGGTAACTTTTTCTTGATAAACCGGCTCAAGCATTCCCTTCATTGCTGATTCAATTTCTTCAATTGCGTTATAAATAACATTATGAAGTCTAATATCAACACTTTCTGAGTCAGCTTCTTGTTGAGCTTGTGAAGTTGGACGAACATTAAAACCAATAATAATCGCATTCCCTGCAGCAGCTAAACTAACATCACTTTCATTGATTGCTCCTACAGCTGAATGAATTACGTTAACTCTAACACCTTTTACTTCAATTTTTTCAAGACTTTGTCTAAGTGCTTCAACTGTCCCTTGAACATCAGCTTTAATAATTACAGCAACTTCTTTGAGCTCACCTTCACTCATCGAATCAAAAAGGTTATCAATCGTTACATGATGGGCTTTTTGACGATCATTTAATTCAGCTCTTTTAGCTCGCTCTTCCCCTACTTGACGACTTGTTTTTTCATCATCAAATACAACAAACTTATCTGCTGAATCAGGAACTGTATTCAAACCAGTAATTTCAACTGGTGTTGAAGGGGTTGCCGATTTAACCCTACGTCCACGATCATTTGTCATACTTCTTACTCGTCCAAAAGTATTACCAACAACTAATGGATCACCAACATGTAAAGTTCCTTGCTGGACAAGTAATGTGGCAACAGGACCTCGTCCTTTATCAAGTTTAGCCTCAATTACTGTTCCAACTGCTTTACGGTTAGGATCTGCTTGTAATTCAAGAATATCGGCTTGTAAATTGATCATTTCAAGGACTTCATCGACATTTTGACCGGTTTTTGCCGAAATATTTACAAATATAGTATTTCCGCCCCAATCTTCAGGAATTAGCTCATATTCGCTTAACTGTTCCATCACATGATTTGGATTTGCACCTGGTTTATCAATTTTATTTACTGCAACTATTACTGGTACCTTTGCAGCTTTTGCATGATTTATTGCTTCAATAGTTTGAGGCATCACACCATCATCAGCTGCAACGACTAAGACGATTAAGTCAGTAACATCAGCTCCACGAGCTCTCATTTCAGTAAAGGCTTCATGCCCCGGCGTATCCAAAAACGTTATTAAACGTCCATTAATATCTACTTGATATGCCCCAATATGTTGAGTAATACCTCCAGCTTCCCCTTCAGTAACATGAGTATGCCTTAATCTATCAAGAAGAGTTGTTTTACCATGATCTACGTGACCCATAATTGTAACAACAGGTGGCCTCTTCTTTAAATTCTTTTTATCATCATCTGAAAGCTCAAAATATTTATCTAAATCTCCAATATCTTCAGGTACAATTTTTTGAGCATCAACTCCATAATCAGTAGCCAAAATTTCGATCGTATCATCGTCTAATGACTGGTTTTGATTTGTCATAACCCCCAGCATAAATAGTTTCTTAACTATTTCTGTTGGCTCGCGATGCAAAATTTTACCTAGATCTTGAGCATTCATACCTTCTGTATATTGTAAAATATCTGGCAATGGCCTTTCTTTCCTAACTGTAACAGCAACCTTTGTTTTAGTTTTAATTTTTTGTTTATGATTTTTATGTCCGGCACGCTTATTAAAAGTCGGTTCAGACTGCGTATTTTTCTTTTTATTGGAACTTTTCTTCCAAAATTCTCCTGCCTGATTTTCTTTCTTTAAATCGGGCTTTGTAAATTCTTTATGAGAATTATTTACTGGCTGTCTATACTTGGAAGAATTAACATTTTCTCTGTCATTCGAACGATCTGTGTTCGACAATTTTATTTTTGTTTTATTGTTTGTGTTATCAACTATTTTTTTTGCAGCTTCATGAATATTTTTTTGCTTAACCGCTCTTTTTTTGTCTAACTCTTTTTGAGGATTGGAACTATTTTCAAACGTTTTCTCATATAATTCTTTATTTTGACGTCTCTTTATTGAATCAGCTTGCGCTTTAGCATCAAAAGTCTTATGTGTTTTATTAAAACTATTATTTTTATTATCGCTAGTATGATTATTCTTAAAATTTTTCTTTAAATTATTATCCCTATTTTTTTTATTGTTTTGAGGAGATGTATTAGGTTTACGGATCGATTTAACACTAATTTTGATCTTAGCTTTACTATCCTGTGATCCTTTATTTTTATTTTGAGCTTGATGATTTTTATTCAACTCATCATTAGGTGTTTTATTAACAGCCTTTTTATTAGAAACAGATTTTGAATCGTTTGCTTTTTTTACAAAATTCTGTTTAATTTTATTCGATTCAGTCTCTGTTACAACTGACATATGGCTTTTTACGTCCATACCCAAGGATTTAGCCTTATCTACTAACTCTTTAGATGGGATATTTAACTCTTTTGCTAATTCATAAATTCTTATTTTGACCAAAATTTTTACCTCCTACAACCCTTTTAACTACACTTATTTTTTACTCATTTTTTACTCCTGAATAATTCATTACGTGCAATTCTATGTTCAATATATTCATATAATTCTTTATAAAATTGATCATTTACTTTAATTCCAAAAGCTTGATCAAATACTTTCTTTTTCTTTGCAACTTCAATATTATTTAGATCAAGAGAAATGTAAGCACCACGTCCTGCTGCTTTCCCTGTTGGGTCGATTTTAATCTCGTAATCCTTATTTCGAACAATTCTTATTAATTCTTTTTTAGGAAACATCCTTCTAGTAATAAGATCCATTCTCAATGATTCTTTTCTCATTTTATCAAAATTTACCTATGTTTTATTCTTCTGAATCACTATTGTCATCATCTGTAAATTCCACTTCTGATTCTGGCTTAATATCAATCTTATAATTAGTTAATTTAGCAGCAAGCCTAGCATTTTGTCCTCTTTTACCAATCGCTAAAGAAAGCTGATCATCAGGTACAATCACCAAACAATTTTTTTCATCCTCTTCAGAAAATTGGACTGCAATAACATCAGCTGGTTTTAAGGCATTAGCGATAAAATCGATTGGATCCTTCTCCCATTCGATAATATCCATATTTTCACCATTTAACTCATCGACTATATTTTGAACTCTTTGTCCTCTTTGACCAACTGTGGTACCAACTGCTGGAACATTTTCATCATTTGAACGCACTGCTATTTTACTCCGATCTCCTGGTTCTCTGGCGATTGATACAATTTCAATTGTTCCATTATATATTTCTGGAACTTCTTGTTCAAACAACCTCTTAACTAATTCAGGACTAGTTCGAGAAAGTAAAATTCGTGGCCCTTTCGTAGTATTTTCAACATTTGTAACATAGACTTTTAAACGCTTATTAGCTTCATAAGATTCATTAGGGATTTGATCTGATTTTCCGATCACACCTTCAATTTTACCTAAGTTAACGTAAACAAACTTATTATCAACTCGCTGCACAAATCCTTGCATTACTTCATGTTGATAATCTGCATACTCTTGGAAGACTGCACTTCTTTCTTCTTCACGTATTTTTTGAAATATTACTTGCTTCGCACTTTGAGCAGCTAGTCGTCCAAAATTCTTAGGAGTTACTTCAAAATTAACTTTATCTCCGACTTCATAACCTTTGTTAATATTTTGAGCATCTTCAATTGAAACTTCTAACTGATTATCAAAAACTTGATCTACCACTTCTTTAATTTGATAAACATGAACTTCTCCAGTTTGTTCATCAAATTCTACATCAACATTTTGATTCTGCCCGTAGTGCTTTTTATAAGCTGCTCGTAATGCTTGAACCAAAGCATCAATAATAACTTCTTTTTTAACACCTTTATCTTCTTCTAATAATTTAAGTGCTTGTAAAACTTCCTGTGACAATTTTTTCCTCTTTTCACATAATTAAAATATAATTAATTTTTGAAATATATTCACGCGGAATCTTTAGATTTTCCGGATCATTATTTTGAATTTCTACATAATCCTGATTAAAAGAGATCAGCTCTCCAATATGGATTTTATGACCACTAAACTTACGATAGCAACTTATTTTTATATTCTCTCCTATTGCTTTAAATAATTCATGATCATTTCTAATGTTTCGCTCTATACCGGCGGATGAAACATCTAAATTATAATTATCTGGAAATTCACTCTCATAATTATCAAGCTTTTCAGATAACAATTCACTAACTTCCACAAGCTCATTCAACCCAATAAAATGATTACTTTGAAGTAAAACTCTTAAAGTAGGATTAGATCCTTCATTAAGAAAAGAAATCTCATATATTTCCAATTCACTATTTAAACTAGATAATATTGGTTCTAATAAATCTTTAGTCAACTTTTGAATATTACTAATAATATTTTCTCCATAAACAAAAAGTGAGCAAAAATGCTCACTCCTTCTTCTAACTATAAGTGCCGAGGACCGGAATCGAACCGGTACGGTAATCACTTACCGCAGGATTTTAAGTCCTGTGCGTCTACCTATTCCGCCACCCCGGCAAAAGCATAAAGCGGAAGACGGGATTCGAACCCGCGACCCCCACCATGGCAAGGTGATGTTCTACCACTGAACTACTTCCGCAAATGCCGACTAGAGGATTCGAACCTCCGACCCCCTGATTACAAATCAGATGCTCTGCCAGCTGAGCTAAGTCGGCTAAGGGAAAAGTGCGGGTGAAGGGACTCGAACCCCCACGTTGAAACAACACAAGAACCTAAATCTTGCGCGTCTGCCAGTTCCGCCACACCCGCATATGGAACTAATAAGAGTCAATAACGACTCAAGTGGAGATTACAGGGCTTGAACCTGTGACCCTCTGCTTGTAAGGCAGACGCTCTCCCAACTGAGCTAAACCTCCAATTGTGTGGCAGCTTCCTACCCTCGCAGGCACTTACGCACCAACTACTCTCGGCGTTAAGAAGCTTAACTTCTGTGTTCGATATGGTTACAGGTGTTCCCTTCTTGCTGTCACCACCACACTCATGTCTTCTCAGACACTCAAAACTAAATATCTACTACCATCAATGCTCTCGTCTCGGTTAAGACCTCGACTTATTAGTACTGGTCCGCTTCATACGTCACCGTACTTCCACTCCCAGCCTATCTACCTCTTCTTCTTAGAGGAGTCTTACTACCTTGCGGTATGGGAAATCTCATCTTGAGGTTAGTTTCTCACTTAGATGCTTTCAGCGATTATCTATTCCATACTTAGCTACCCAGCGATGCCTTTGGCAAGACAACTGGTTCACCAGCGGTATGTTCATCCCGGTCCTCTCGTACTAAGGACAAATCCTCTCAAATTTCCTGCGCCCGCGACGGATAGGGACCGAACTGTCTCACGACGTTCTGAACCCAGCTCGCGTACCGCTTTAATGGGCGAACAGCCCAACCCTTGGGACCAACTCCAGCCCCAGGATGCGATGAGCCGACATCGAGGTGCCAAACCTCCCCGTCGATGTGAACTCTTGGGGAGATAAGCCTGTTATCCCCAGGGTAGCTTTTGTCCGTTGAGCGATGGCCCTTCCATGCGGTACCACCGGATCACTAAGCCCGAGTTTCCTCCCTGCTCGACTTGTCTGTCTCACAGTCAAGCTCCCTTTTGCCTTTGCACTCTACGAATGATTTCCAACCATTCTGAGGGAACCTTTGGGCGCCTCCGTTACTCTTTAGGAGGCGACCGCCCCAGTCAAACTGCCTGCCAGACACTGTCCCTCTATCTCTCGTAGTAGGTTAGAACACTCATCTAATCAGGGTAGTATCCCACCAGCGTCTCTTCTCAAACTG
>NZ_AP026801.1:600000-845000 GCF_033095965.1 Xylocopilactobacillus apis | reverse complement strand
ATCAACTCCAGTTGCTTCTTTAACTGCTTCAACCATGGTAGTTTTTTTGAACTTCGGCGCAAGGTCAATATCATTACCATGAAATGTTATTGTAGTTGTTTTATTAACTTTTTTTGCAACATAGCGAACCAAATCTTCTGTTTCGACCATTACGTCACTTAAATCCCAATACGCTGCATAAGTTTCTAACATTGTAAACTCAGGATTGTGTTTCGTATCAATTCCTTCGTTACGAAAAACACGACCTAATTCGTATACACGGTCAATTCCGCCAATTATTAGTTTTTTTAATTGTAATTCTAAGGCAATTCGAAGATAAAAATCTGTATCTAAGGCATTATGGTGAGTTATAAATGGCCTAGCTGCCGCCCCTCCAGCACTATCATGAAGCATTGAAGTTTCTACTTCAACAAAATCTAAATTATCTAAAAATTCTCTTACAGCCTTAATAACCTTTGTTCTTTTTAAAAGCCTATTAAAACTATCTTCATTAGCAATCATATCAAGATAGCGCTGACGATATTTTTGTTCAACATTTGTCAGACCACTATGCTTATCAGGAAGTGGTCGAAGAGCTTTTGATAGAAAGGTTAATTTTTCTACTCGAACTGATAATTCTCCCATATCGGTCTTCATTACATCACCGTAAATGCCCAGAAAATCTCCTAAATCAGCGCGTTTAAAAATCTGATATTGTTCTTCCCCAACTTCATCTTTACGGATATAAAATTGGATCCTTCCTGTCTGATCTTTTAAATCAGCAAATCCAACTTTCCCTTTTCCTCTTTTAGCAACTATTCGACCAGCAATTGAAGTTTTTTTATTTAATTTTTCAAGATCTTCTTTAGTAATATTTTCATACTTATCATGAAGATCTTTTGATCGATCTGTTCTTTCGAAACGAGATCCAAATGGATCAACTCCCTCATCGCGTAATTCTTGCATCTTTTCGCGTCGAACTTGTAATTGATCGTTTAATTCATCAAATTCTTTTTTAACCACTAATTTAGTGCTCCTTCTCTTGCATAATCATGATCTTCAATTGACCTCAAAAGATCTTCAACCTCTTTTTTTTGATCAACTTTATTAATTTCAATTTTTGTTCTTACGACGTTCTTAATTCCTTTTAAATAGTAAGGAACAAATTGTCTAAACTCACGAACGCCAAGAACATCCCCTTTTAGATCACATAAACGATCTAATTGAGCAATTGCTAATTCAATTTTATCATGAACTGAAGGCTCTGGTAGTAATTCTCCCGTTTTTAAATAATGATCGGTACTTTTTAAAATCCAAGGGTTTCCTAGTACTGCTCGACCTATCATAACAGCCGTGCATCCATAATCATCAATTAATGTTTTAGCATCTTGAGGAGTCTTTACATCGCCATTTCCCATAAAGGGAATTGTTAATTTTTCTGCCACTCTTCCCAAAATATCCCAATCTGAATGACCACGATACATTTGTGCCCTTGTTCTTCCATGCATTGCAATTGCAGAAATACCAGCTTCCTGAGCTGCCAGAGCATTTTCTTGTGCCAAAATATGATCATTATCCCAACCAGTCCTCATTTTCACTGTAACAGGTTTCGACACAGATTTCACCACAACTCTTGCCATTTCGTAGACCTTATCAGGATCTAAAAGCCACTTTGCACCTGCCTCTGTTTTTACAATTTTATTAACAGGGCACCCCATATTAATATCAATAATATCAGCCTCAGTATTTTGATCCACAAACTGGGCTGCCTGAACTAAAGTATCTTTCGTTCCACCAAAGATTTGAATACTAACCGGATGCTCCTTAGGGTCAATAAAAAGCATTCCTAAAGTTTTTTCATTGCGATATATTATGCCCCGATCACTGATCATTTCGCAAACAACCAGACCAGCCCCAAATTCTCGACAAATTAAACGAAAACTCGCATTTGTAATGCCGGCCATTGGAGCCACTACCAATTGGTTTTCAATTTCTACATTACCTATTTTCCACAATTTTTTTCTCCTTAATAAAAAAGCCAAGCTTTATCTTGGTTTTTTTAATATCTAATCATCATTTGAATCACTGTTTTCAGGATTATCTCCCGGATTAGGTTCAGTTGGTTCTGGAGCGGGACTATCGTTACCCTCAGAATTAACTTCTTTTTTAATATCTTCAAATGATTTAGCTTGGTCTTCTTCTTCTCGTAAATGCTGGTCACCTTCCGGTAATTTACCAGTGTTATACAAGGAAAGAATTTCTTTCTCGTCTAAAGTTTCGTATTTAAGTAGTGCTTCTGCAATAACTGTAACTTGTTCTTTATGTTCAGAAATAATATTTCGAGCTTCATCATGCGCTTCATTAATAATTCTCTTAATTTCTTTATCAATTTTAGCTGCAGTTTCTTGAGAATAGACTGGTGCTTGACCGTAGTCAGCTCCAACAAAAGGCTGACCCTGCTTCTCAAGTGCCACTGTTCCAATTTCACTCGTCATTCCATATTTAGTAATCATATCATGAGCAATGCTTGTAGCTTGTTCGAAGTCATTAGATGCGCCAGTTGATTCTTCGTGGAAGAAAATCTCTTCAGATGTACGACCACCTAAAAGACCAATTATCTGTTCATTTAATTCCTCACGAGTAAGAATAAATGAATCATCATCTTTCGGTAACATAATGGCGTAACCACCAGCTTGACCACGAGGTACAATTGTAACTTTTCTAACAGTTTGAGAGTTACTTAAAACGAGACCGACAGTAGCATGTCCAGACTCATGAAAAGCAATAATCCTTCTCTGTCTAGGACTAATAACTCGATTCTTCTTTGCTACACCTGCAATAACCCGATCTTCCGCTTCGTCGAGATCAGTCGCATCAATAATCTTTTTATTTCTCCGAGCTGCAATTAATGCCGCTTCGTTAAGAACATTTTCAAGGTCAGCTCCGACAAAACCAGGAGTTTCTTTAGCTATCTCTTTAAAATCAACAGCTTTATCAATTGGTTTATTTCGAGCGTGAACTTTCAAAATTGCTTCTCGACCTTTGATGTCAGGTCGACCAACCAAAATTTTACGATCAAAACGACCTGGACGTAATAACGCTGGATCTAATACATCAGACCTATTTGTTGCAGCAATAACAATTACTCCTTCAGTCCCATCAAATCCGTCCATTTCAACCAATAACTGATTTAATGTCTGTTCACGTTCGTCATGACCTCCACCAAGTCCTGCGCCACGTTGACGTCCAACGGCGTCTATTTCATCAATAAAAATTATTGCTGGAGCTGCAGATTTTGCTTTTTCAAATAAATCACGAACTCTACTTGCACCAACCCCAACAAACATTTCTACAAACTCTGAACCAGAGATCGAGAAAAATGGCACGTTAGCTTCACCAGCAACTGCTTTAGCCAATAAAGTTTTACCAGTACCTGGAGGCCCTTCAAGTAATACACCTGAAGGGATTCGAGCCCCTAGACTTTGATATTTTTTTGGATCCTTCAAAAAATCAACAACTTCAACTAGTTCTTGTTTTTCTTCTTCTTCACCAGCAACATCAGAAAATCTAACTTTAATATCCTTCTTTGTAGAAGCTTTGGCCTTGGAACGGCCAAAACTCATAACTCGTCCAGTACCACCACCTTGACCAGATTGATTCATCATTAAATAGAAGAAAACTAAAATTAAAATAATTGGTCCAAAGAGAAATAGATACTGTAACCAAGCTCCTGATTGAGACTCTTGCTGAGTTTCGAACTTAGTTGACGTCTTACTAGCTGCCTTATTAACAGCAGATACTGTCGAATCATCGCCTAAAATACTAGTTTGAAAATACTTTACTTTGGTAGAACGTCCGCTTGATAGTCCAAAATTAGCCTGACTATTCCCCGAAGAAGTTTTTTCATGTTTATACTCACCTGTTACTTTTAAAACACCGTTTGACGGCTGAATAGAGAATGATTTCACATCTCCTTGATTAAGTGAGTTCATAAATTCCGTTGTCTTGACTGTTTCAGAGCGAGAACCAGAGCCACCACTTGTTAGTAATGCCCACGCTACAACAGCAAATATAACAATGGCAACATAGAAAAGGCTATTTCCAAATAATCCATTGCCTTTTTTCTTCATTCAATCCTCCAATTAAGATTCATTTTCTTTACTTTGATAAACTTCTGGTTTTAAAATCCCGATATAATCCAAATTGCGATAACGATTGGCATATCCCAAACCGTAACCCACAACGAAATTATTTGGAATAATAAAACCATTATAATCACTCGTTATTTCAACTTTACGGTTTGTCGGTTTATCAAGCAGGGTGCAAATCTTAACACTTTTTGCACCGTTATCTAAAAGATGCTGTTTAACATGATACAACGTTAAGCCAGTATCAACAATATCTTCTACTATTAAAACATCTCGATTTCTTATATCAATTGAAACATCTTTTTGAATAATTACTTTTCCACTAGAAACTATATCAGATTCATCATAAGAAGAAACGACCATTACATCTGTTAAAAGTTTAACATTAAGAATTCTTAACAGATCGGCCATAAAAAATAGAGCTCCTCTAAGAATTCCTACTGTAACTATCTCCTCATCTCCATAGTCACAATCAATTTGATTAGCTAACTTTTGAGTTTTTTTAGAAATTTCTTCCTTATTAAAAAGAATCTTATCAATATCTGAATTCATTAAATCTTCCTTTTGATCATCTTAACAAGACAACAGACGTAATTTTATCAGTTTTATCAGTATTAAACAAACCTGAATACCCAAAATCTTCAAGATACAAAATATTCGAACCACTAGCTAAAACTAATAAATGATCTCTTTTGATTTGCGATACCTTATTATCGATAAAAAAACGTCGTAATTTTTTTTTGATTTTCCCATTCGTCAAAACATAATCTCCTGTTTGACGATACCTCCACTTTAAAGGAGGTGAATCTCTTGAAAGAGAAATAAAAAATTTTTTTTTAAAGTCTTGTCCAAAAGCATTATCCAAGAAAAAAACTCCTACTTCTTCATTTTTAAATTGATACCACTGATTATATCTAAAAGTGGGAGCCACTTTTCTTTTTTCTAGTATAGCTGATTTTATTCCAAAAAACTGATAATCCTTAAATAAAATATATGAATTATTAATATTAATTGATCCTTGTGGTTTCTTTTGGTTTTCTATTAGAATAACGCTTTCGTTAATAAAATTATCACTTATTTGTTGAAAGCCCGATTTAACTATTAGATGACTTAAAAAGTTAGAAAGGGAAATGTATTTCATTTCAGAAAAAAATTTAAGCCTGATAACTTCGTTTGAATTATTTATTTCAATTTTATTAGTTTCTATTAATTTATCATAGTAGCGATATGCATCGGTTTTAAGTTCATTAAAGCTTTTAAAAAAATTTAGAAAATGTTTATATTCTTGATAACTTAAAAATTGATCATTAAATACATGGTGCCTGATTCGATTTCTTATTGTTTCATCGCTAAAATTTGTTTCATCCTCAAAAAAAATAACTTCATTATCTATTGCATATGCAAGTAGATCTTTTTTTGAAATCGATAAAAGCGGGCGATAGTATGTAATATTTTCTCTCTCACTAAGGCGAGCAATCCCAGTTACACCTGCTGCTGATCCACTTCTTATCGTCTGCATTAAAAAAGTTTCACCCAGATCATTTAAATGATGCGCCGTAAGCACAATATCGATATCATATTTTAATGCAATTTCTCTAATTACCTGATATCGTTTATTCCTAAGAAATGTTTCACTCGCATTAACCCTTTTTTCCAGATCAAGAGTTTCTGTAATAAAATTATAATTAAACCTTCGAACATATTTACTAACCGCATGTTGCTCGTTAACGGCTTCTATTCGTTGCCCGTGATTAACATATACTACAAAAACATCTTTACTATTTAAATCAAGTTTTCCGATCAACGACAAAAGACACATTGAGTCAAGTCCGCCAGAAACAGCGACTAAAAACTTTGTGCCTTTTAATAAAATACGATCATCCTTAATTATTTTCTTAAATCTGCTGTTTAAATTACTCACGACTTAGTTTGAACCAAAATTATAGATTGTATCTCCATTTTTTGAATAAAAGTATTTGCTCCGAATCCACTTTTGAATATAATCTTTATCCTTTAACTCTTTAACTGAAATTTTCAATCGTTTGTTATTACTTTTTACTTTTTTGAGCTTTTCATTTTTTTCATGTAAGACTTTTTGAGAATCACTGAAAGACGCATTATTCAACTTAACCTGAATAAAAGTAAGGCTCCCAATGAAAAATAAGACTAAAAATAAGACAATAATTCGATTACGATGAATTCTTTTCTTCTTCATTTTTATAAGCTGATGACTTTTCTTCAATTTAAAATCCTCTTTTGACTGTTAACTTTCAGATAAAAGCTCATACATTTCTTTACTCTGATCTTTTTTTGCATTTTCATTTAAATTAACAACTGCCACATTAATAACTCGACTTCCGTAATGAATCGTAATTTTATCATTAACATTTACAGTACTTCCTGATTTAGCAACCCGTCCATTTATTTCAATTCTCCCGGCGTCAGCTAATTCTTTAGCTACAGTTCGGCGTTTAATAAGACGGGAAACTTTTAAAAATTTATCAATTCTCATTTTTCTTTTTCCACAACCAGATTCTTAATTTTAATTACAAATTGCAAAAATTCATCACTAGTAATTTTATTACCTGGATTCATAACAATTATACTATACCCTTTGTCTGCTAAGCTCAATTTAATTTTAAACTTTTCATCAACAAGTATTTTTTCTAAAACCGATTGATTTAAGATACTGGACATTACCGGACTAAATTGGATTCTAATTGAATCATTTATTGAAGTAATTTTTAAAATTCCAGCTTGGTTTGCTTCAATTTTTATCCGAGCAGTATTGAGTAAATTTAAAACACTGATTGGGGGTTCACCAAAGCGATCGATCATTTCATCAAGTAAATCATCAACTTCTTCACTTGTCTTTGAATGAAGAATTTTTTGATACATCTCAATTTTTTCACTACTATCAGGAATATAATCGTCAGAAATATAATTTGACCATTCAAGTTCGACTATTGATTTAGTGTGATATCTACTAGTTTTTCCCATTTTACTTTGAATTGCATCTGAAAGCATTTGAAGAAATAAATCAAAACCAACTGCATTAATAAAACCATGTTGTTCTTTTCCTAAAATATTCCCCGCACCCCTGATTGAAAGGTCAGTTAAAGCCAATTTATACCCTGAACCTAATTCCGTAAAATCTCTAATTGCACTAAGTCTTTTTTCAGAGGTTTCATTAATTGAACGGTTTGCCTGATATGTTAAATATGCATAGGCAATCCGGTTTGAACGGCCAATGCGTCCTCGAAGCTGATAAAGAGTAGACAATCCAAATCGATCGGCATTTTCAACAATTAAAGTATTAACATTTGGAATATCGACTCCGATTTCAACAATCGTGGTTGTAACCAAAATATCAAACCGACCTTCTAAAAAATCCAGCATTGTATTTTCCAGCTGAGATTCACTCATTTGGCCATCAGCATACCCAATTTCTGCATTTGGAAACAAGCCTTTTAAAAAGACAACAGTTTGTTCAATATCGCTAACTCGATTATGTAAATAAAAAACTTGCCCATTTCTTCGTAATTCACGTTCAATTGCATCCTGAATTAAATCAATACTAAACTCACTAACATACGTCATTACTGGATAACGATCTGGCGGAGCTGTTTCAATTAACGATAAATCCATAATCCCTAACGTGGCCAGCTGCATTGTTCTAGGAATAGGAGTTGCAGTAAGAGTTAAGACATCAACATTATTTTTTAATTCTTTTAAACGTTCCTTATGTCGAACTCCAAATCGCTGTTCCTCATCAATTACTAATAAACCAAGATCTTTAAATTTGACATCTTTTGATAAAAGACGATGAGTTCCAATCACAATATCTACATCGCCATTCTTTATTCTTTGAATGACATCTTTAATTTCTTTATTTGTCCGAAAACGTGAAATCATTTCAATTGTCACGGGAAAATTGCGAAAGCGATCAATAAAAGAATTATAGTGCTGCTGAACCAAAATCGTGGTCGGCGCCAAAACTGCTACTTGTTTATGATCAAGGATCGCCTTAAACGCTGCTCTCATTGCAACTTCTGTTTTTCCAAAACCTACATCTCCAACTAAAAGCCGATCCATTGGAACGCTTTTTTCCATATCACCAAGAACTTCTTTTATCGATCGATCTTGATCAGGAGTTTCAACATAGGAAAAAGCATCTGCAAATTCAGTTTCATATGAACTGTGCGGCGAAAAAGCAAACCCTTTTTTAGTTTGACGTTCAGCGTATCTTTCAATCAGTTCATCAGCCATATCGTCAATTCGTTTTGCTACATTACTTTGAGTTTTGCGCCATTCAGCACTTCCTAATTTATTTAATTTAGGGGCCGTACCATTGTCTGACTGATATTTTTGAATAAATTGAATCTGATTGACAGGAACATACAATTTCCCGCTTCCAGCAAACTGGATTGTAATGTAATCTCTACTCACACCTCCATGAGTTTCGGTAGTGATTCCAATAAATCTCCCAATTCCATGATTTATATGAACTACATAATCTCCCACTTTTAATTCAGAAAAATTAGTAATTTTACGTGAATTTTTGGATAAAAAGTTCAAGCGTCGGCGACGTTTTTTCTTAGAAGAATAGAGTTCATTTTGACTGATTAAAATAATATTTTCATTAACTAAATCAAATCCATGATAAAAATTATCACTAACCATGTTTATTTTATGAGGTTGAATCGAATCTTTATCGGCTTCAAATAAATTAAGATCTAGGTCGTCGATTAATTTTTTAGCCGAATCATGTTGACTTTTTTCAGGCAAGCATAAAACTACCGTTGATTTACGAGATTTATTTTCTTCCAAAAAAGTCTCAAAAGATTCTAAATTATCGACAAAGCTTGGAATTGTTCGATCCAAAATATTATTAACAGTTTTAAAAGAAAGGTTACCAATCCCTCTTTTAATATTAGAGATAAAAATTTGACGATTTTTAATTTGTTTAAAAAATTCCACAAAATTTTTTTCAACAAAATCTCGTTTAAAATAATGGCCTTCATTGTTTAATCGATCTTTAAGTTGAGTTATCTGTTCATTTATATCTCCCAAAGAATCAATGATATGAGCATACTCTGAAACGAAAACGGTCGAAGTTAATGAAAGATAATCAGAAATTGTGTGATTTCCAATGAGTTTTTCTATATATGGAAAATTCTCTAATTGATGTTCATTTTCAATATATTCTTTTAAATATGATTGAACCCTCGTAGGCTTTTTTGAACTAATAAATTCTTTAACTTTTTTTTGATCAATAATTCGATCGCTAATAGGAATTATTTGAACTCGTTCTACTTGATCCAGTGAACGCTGAGAATCAAGATCAAAAGAACGAATTGAATCTACATCGCTATCAAATAATTCAAGTCGAATAGGAGTAGAAGAGCCAAAAGTAAAGAAGTCAATAATATCTCCTCTGACTGCATACTCTCCCAACTTTTCAACTCTTGGATTTTTCTTTAATCCAGCTTTATCAAGTCTATTAATAAATTCTTCTAATGAGATTTTACTGTTTAAATTTATTTCAAATCCGGCACTTTTAAATGTATTTGGATCAGAAATTGTACGCATTAAACTTTGAGGAGTTAAAAAGAAAAATCCTTTTTTTCCAGTCACTAAAGCATGCAAAAACAAAGCTCGAGACCTTTGATTTTCCGGTGAAGCAGTAAGGTCGGGAGAAAATAATATCTCTTCTGAAGGAAAAGAATAGATTTCATCTTCAGAAATGAAATTACTTAATTCATCAGACAAAGAAAAGATTTCATCGATTGAAGGAACCAAAATTATCGTTTGATTATTATTAATTTCCGCATCGCGAGCAAAAATAAAACTTGCAACTGATCCTTGAATACCTGTGAAAAGATGACGGCCTGAACTTTCAAGACTTTCATCTATTTGTTGATAAAATCCTTGCTTTTTTAAAAAATTGAAAATATTGTTATGAATTTTCATTTCTATTGTACTTATTCATCAATTCCGAAATACTTTTATCCTTAATAAAATCAATAATAATATCGGATGCCGTTAAAATTGCCGGTTGAATTTTCAATTGTTCTTCATTAGAGAACCGACCTAAAACCCAGCTAATGACACTTTCATTTGTTGGATGATCAGTCCCAATCTTTAAATTAATAAAATCTTTACTATTCAAAGATTTCATAATATCTTTAACCCCATTATGACCACCAGCAGACCGTTCCATTTTTATTCTAATCTTTCCAGTGTTTAAATCCATGTCATCATGAATAACCATGATGTCTTGTGGTTCAATTTCAAATTTATCGCTAATATATTTTACGGAGCGACCTGATTCATTCATATAAGTCAAAGGTTCTAGTGCGACAAATCGATGTCCCTCAACATTTAAAGATGAATACCGCTGATCATTTTCAGTTTTTTTCCAGTTTAATCCTTTGGATTCTAAAAAAGCTTCTAAAGCCATGAATCCAACATTATGCCTTGTATTTATATATTTTTCGCCAGGATTTCCTAGCCCAACAATTAATTTAGTCATTTATTCATTATAAACCAGCAATCAAATTTGATCTTATTGTTTTAGATTTACCTAAGGCCCAATTATGCTATACTAAAATACGAATCTAAATTCAAAGGAGATATTTTGTTTTGGCAAACACAAAAATTGATCGTCAAAAAGTTATTTTAGTAGGAGATGGCGCTGTCGGTTCTAGCTTCGCTTATGCATGCGTATTGCAAGGTATTGCACGAGAACTTGGAATTGTCGATGTTTTTAAAGACAAAACCCAAGGTGATGCTATCGATCTTTCTAACGCTTTACCTTATACATCACCAAAAAAGATTTATTCAGCTGAATATAGTGACTGTTCAGATGCTGATATCGTTGTAATTACAGCTGGCGCACCTCAAAAACCAGGTGAAACAAGACTTGACCTTGTTGCAAAAAATCTTAAAATTTTAAAATCAATCGTTGATCCAATTGTTGAATCAGGTTTCAAAGGAATCTTTGTCGTAGCTGCTAACCCTGTTGATATTTTAACTTATGCTACTTATAAACTTTCTGGATTTCCTAAAGAACGTGTTATTGGATCTGGAACTTCTCTTGATACTGCAAGATTACGTCAAGAAGTTGCTGACTTAGTTAATGTTGATGCTCGTTCAGTACATGCTTACATTATGGGTGAACATGGAGACACTGAATTTCCAGTTTGGTCACATGCAAATATTGGTGGTGTTAGAATTTCTGAATGGGTTAAAAACCATCCAGAAATTGATGAAAGTAAACTTGTTACGATCTTTGAAGATGTTCGTGATGCAGCTTACAAAATTATCAAGTTAAAGGGTGCAACATTCTATGGTATTGGTACAACTCTTGCAAGAATTGTACGAGCAATCCTCAACGACGAACAAGCAATTCTTCCATTGTCTGTTTATATGGAAGGCCAATATGACTTAGATGATATATATATTGGATCACCAGCAGTTATTGGTCGTAACGGAATTAGTTCAATTCTTGAAATTCCATTAAATGATCATGAAAAGCAGAATATGAAACATTCTGCTGATCAATTAAAAGAAGTAATTAAAAATTCTTTTAAAGACTAATCATAAAATTTTATTAAAAAGGCGTTCCTTGTTGAACGTTTTTTTTCTTTCCTATTTTACGTATCAAATTTCATGGTAGAATAAAAAGTAAGTAAAATTATAGGAGCGATTGTGAATTTTAAATGAAACAAACTTATTCTCGTAAAAAGACTACTAAAAAAAATAAAAAAAAGATCATTCGCAGTCCATTTTTAATATCTATTTTAATCGGTATAATCTGTGTAACAACCTTTTACTTCGTCTATTCTCTTAATTATCAAAATAAATTTTTACCTAATACCCAAGTATATGGAGTTGACCTTTCTGATCAAAACATTGATCGAGCAGCAAAAAAGCTTCACTTGAAACTTGATAAAATGAATTTTGAAGTTATTGAAGATGGTAAGACTCTTTATACGATAAATAGTAAAGATATTAAACTAAATAAAAATTATCGACCGCTTTTAAAGAAATTACTAAAAAATCAAGACCCTGCATCATGGGGAGTAAAAACGTTTGCTTTTTCGGATAACTCTGATTCCGATAAGAACAATATTAAGTTAAATGTTCAATTTGATCAGAAAAAATTAAATAGTATTGAAAAAGAGATTGAGAGTAATCTAAACAAGGACAGGACTGCACCTCAAAATGCGAAACTTGTTTTAAAAAATGATAAATACAAACTCGTTAAACAGGTAGAGGGGAATACAATTAGTTTTAAAAAGCTTCAAAAGCAAATTAGAAATAACATTTATAACGCTAACAATAAAATTATAGTTAGTGAAAATGATTATGAACGCCCGTCTATTCGAGAAAATGATTCTACTCTTCAGAAAAATTTCAAACAAATTAAAAAAATTGAAAGTACAAATTTGACTTATCAGGTAGCTAATGCAGCATCAATAAAGGTGCCAGATTCTGAAATTGTTAAATGGATTAATTATGATGGAAAAAGTGTCGATTTAAATATCGACAATATCTATGATTATATTAGTAATATTAACGGCAATTACACAACAATCGGAGCTACCAGAAATTTCCAAACTACTAACAGCGGCAAAGTTGTTGTTAAAGGTGGGACCTATGGTCGACAAATTTCGATCAATGATGACGTAAATCAATTTAAAGACGCTTTACTAAATAGTAAATCTGGAACAATTAAAGCAACCACGATTGGTCAAGGTCAATATGAATCTAACGTTGACAATCTCGGTAAGACTTATGTTGAAGTCAGTAAAGCAAAGCAACATGAATGGGTATATGTTAATGGTAAATTATTTATTCAAAGTGATATCGTAACTGGAAAGCCCAAAAATAATAACGATACTCCGACCGGAACTTTCGTAGTTTGGACAAAACAAACTAACACTCACCTAAAAGGGCTAAACGACGATGGCAGTAAATACGATTCTCCTGTCACCTATTGGATGCCAATTGACTATACTGGAGTTGGATTACACGACTCACCTTGGCAGCCAAGATATGGTGGAGATTGGTATGTCAATAACGGAAGCCATGGTTGTGTTAATAATCCTCCTAACGTCATTGCTAAGTTTTTTGATGTGATCCCGATTGGAACGCCAGTTATTATTTATTAAATTTTTTATTTTTTTGAACCATTAGTAATCCATCTCCCAAAGGAACAATTGAGGAGATGTATTTTTTTTGCTCTAAAATTTCACTTAACAATTGGTTTATATGTCGATGAATCCCTTTATTACGATGCTTAATTTCATCAATTGATTTTAAGATATCTCCGCCTTGAAAAATATCATCAATTAAAATTATCCCGTCATTTTTTAAATTTTTTATCAAATGAACAAATTGTTCTAAATATTTAGCTTTTGCTCCATCTAAAAATATTAAATCGAATTCATTTTCTTTAAAAGAATCATATTGTTTAGCAACATCTCCAAATTCAATCGATATTTTGTTAGATAAGTTAAAATTTTTAATATTTTCGACCGCTTTTTCATACATAACAGGGTTCCGTTCAAAAGTTATTATTTCTGAATCTTCGGGATTTTCAATTTCCATCAATAAAGAAGAATACCCAATCGCAGTTCCTACTTCAAGAATTTTTTTGGGCCTTTTTATAACAATCAAAAACCGTAAAAAAGAAGCAGTTTCTAAAGGAATAATTGGAATTCCTTTCATCTGTGCTTCTTTTCTCAAATCTATTAATTTTTGATTATCTGTTTCAATTAAATTTGTTCTCAAATATGACAAAACCTGATCACTAATGATCGGTCGATTCATCATCTCGTTTACCATTTTTTATCCATTCGAAATTAAATAATTATTAATTAACAGGATTAACTGCAATTCTAGGTACTCTTTTTGAAAGTGTTGTTAAGATTTCATAAGGGATAGTTCCAGCAAAATCTGCAGCTTCTTCAGCTGTAATCCGATTCTTTCCTTCTTCTCCTATTAAAACAACTTCCGTTCCGATCGGAAATTTTTGGGGAACTCTAACCATTAATTGATCCATTGTAATTCGACCAACATTTTGACAAAATTTCCCATCAATTATCACTTTAAATCCTTGCATCCGGCGTAACCAGCCGTCTGCATAACCAATCGAAACAGTTGCGATATATTCATCATCTGGTGCAGAATATGTCGCACCATAACTAATTTTCGTTCCCTTAGGAACCTCCTTAATAAAAGATATCTGAGACTTCAAGCTTAAAGCAGGTTTCAAATTTAAAGTAACTTTTTTCTTTTCTAAAAAAGGAGAAATTCCATAAAGTGCAATTCCTAAACGAATAGTATTAGTAAAATCGTCCTCCGATTCTATCAAACCAGCAGCACTATTTTCACAGTGAAGATACTTTACTTGATCCTTAAAATCTTTAACCATTTCAACAAATTTATTTTTTTGATAGTTATAATAATTACCACCTTCATCTGCGGTTGCAAAATGAGTGAAGATACCTTCTAGTTCAAACAAATTATCGTTATCTTCTATAAATTTAATTTCTTTTTTTAGTTCTTCTAAAGTCGTAACTCCAATTCTACCCATTCCGGTATCAAGAGCCAAATGAACTTTTAATTTTTTTGAACTAGCTGGGTCTAGATTTTTAAGGGCCTCCTTTAACCATTTTAAAGATGGAGCTGTTAAACTAATATTTTCTTTTTGAGCTATTTTAGAAGCTTGAACTTCACTTGCACCTAAAACTAAAATTAATTCCTTATATCCAAGTTTGCGAATCATTCTCGCTTCATCAACATAAGCAACACAAAATCCCACTGCTCCTGCTTTTATTGCCGGTTCGCAAACATTTTCAATTCCATGTCCATATGCATCCGCTTTGACAACCGCTAAAATATCTTTAGTAGGATGCAAATTTCGAACAACTTTTAAATTGTCATAAATAGCTTTTTGATCAACGTAAATTTTAGACGGAATGTAATCAAATTTCATTTTCTGCTTCCAATATTACTTCTGTAAAAACTAGTTCATTAGTATGACTAATTGAAACATAACTTTTTCCCTGAAATGGCTGATATAAAAAAAAAGGTTTCCCATTAGTATCGTCTAACACTGCAATATCTTGAAACCCAATGGATCCTAATCCAGTACCTAAAGCTTTTGTATAACTTTCTTTAACACTAAAACGGCCTCCTAAAAATTCAACTTGTCGTTTTAACGAACTAATAGAGTAAAAATCTTTTTTTCTTCTGATGTTAAAATTCGATCAACAAACTTATTACCAAATTTTTGAAAAAGTTTCTGAATTTGTTTTAGCTCGGTAATATCTACTCCAATTCCATAAATCATTAGGCATTGGTACGAATTACAAAATTACGGTTAACTTTTTTTTGAACTGGTTCTTTTTTAGTATTAGTCTTCTTTTTATAATCTCGATGTCCAAATTTCTTTTGATCACGATCACGGTCATGATGATACGAGCTTCTTGAATTATAGTGACGAGAATTTCCTCGATTATTTCTTTGGTGCCCATTACCCGATTTTTTCTTAAGCGGTAATGGCCTTTCCACAGAAATATTTACCGGTCGATTCTTAGTACTGCTCTTTGTATAACTTTGTAAAAGAAGACTTGCTAAAATCAATGGATCAATTTCACTAACTAGCTTTTCAGCCTCTTCTTTATATTTGCTGACATTAATTGATGATGACTTAGACTCAATTTGTGACATTGCATAATTAATCAATTCTTTTTGAACTTTATCGGCTGTTGGAGGCATCAAAGGAATCATTTTTACTTTTGTTAACCGTTCAATTCCTCTTAAATAGTCCATTTCACGCGGGTTAACAAAAGTGATTGACATTCCTGCACGTCCCGCACGTCCTGTTCTACCAATTCGATGAACATAACTATCTGGATCTTGAGGAATATCGTAATTATAAACATGAGTAACTCCTCGAATATCAAGACCTCGAGCAGCGACATCAGTCGCCACCAAAATCTGAATTTCTCCCGCCTTGAACATTCTTAAGACATTCATCCTCTTTTGTTGGGTTAAATCACCATGAATTCCTTCAGCTTTAAAACCTCTGATCTTCAATCCACGAGTTAATTCATCAACTCTTCTTTTTGTTCTTCCAAAAACAAGAGCCAATTCTGGACGCTGAACATCCATCAACCGCGTCATAAAATCAAACTTTTCATTATCACGGGCTTTCACATAATATTGATCAATTAAATCCGCTGTTAACTCTTTTGATTTTACCTTTATGGTCACCGGATTTTTCATAAATGCCGTTCCGATTTGCATAATATCTTGCGGCATTGTTGCTGAAAATAGCAATGTTTGCCTTTCTTTCGGCAAAGATCTGATTATTTTGGAAATATCTTCCAAAAAACCCATATCAAGCATTTCATCAGCCTCATCTAAGACTAAAGTTTTTAAATGAGAAAAATCAACGTTTTTTCGATTAATATGGTCTTGCAGCCTTCCCGGAGTACCTACTAAAATCTGCGGAGGATTTTTTAGATCTTTAATCTGACGACCAATATCTGCTCCTCCATAAACTACCATCACTCTAATTTTTTTATCGTGCCCTAATTTAGCTAATTCGTCACGAGTTTGAATTGCTAACTCTCTAGTTGGAGACATCACTAACGTTGAGATAAAGTGGTCTTCATGACTGGCTTCTTGAATAGCAGGAATGCCAAAAGCTGCTGTTTTACCAGTTCCGGTTTGAGCCTGGCCCAATACATCTTTTTTTTCTAAGACTAAAGGCAGTGACTGCTCCTGAATAGGCGTCATTTCAACATATCCTGCATCTTTAATTGCTTTTAAAACTTCTGGTTGTAAATCTAGTTCGTTAAATTTCAATATCAATTTCCTTTAATTTGTATTTATACTTAGTGCATACATCAAAATTCCAGCTGCAACTGAAACATTTAAACTCTCAGCATGTCCGCTAGTTGGAATTAAAACATTTTCGTCAATAATTGAATCAATTGCTTTGCTTACACCGTGACCTTCATTACCTAAAACTAATGCAAAAGGCTCTTCGAGCTTAAGCTCATTCACATCTTTTGCATGAGTATGAAGTGTCGTTCCCAAGACTTTTTCATTCCACTCCCTAATTAGTTGAATAAAAGTTTCAATTTCTCCTTCAAGCACTTGAAGATGAAAATTACTCCCTTGAGCTGCCCTTAATAATTTGGGAGAATAAGGTGATACAGATTTATTACTAAAAAAAACACCCTGGTAATCAAAAAAATCTGCCGTTCTTAAAATTGTACCGGCATTTCCCGGATCTTGCAAATCATCAAAGATTAACCAATTCCCTTTTTGGGGTTCTTGGTTATCAATTTTCATCACTGCAAAAATACCTTCAGAAGTTATTGTTGAAGACAGATATTTTGCAACTTGATCACTAATCAAAGTAAAATCACAATTTAAGTCGTTTAAATATTCACTATAGTGTTCAACCGCTAAAATCTCGACCGGTTTGCTATAATGAATGGCTTCATCTACTAAATTGCGCCCTTCAATAAGATATTGATGCTCTCTTTTTTGATATTTGGCAGTGCTTATTTTTTTGACAAATTTAATATGTTTATTTTGAATTGAATCTATTATCATTATTTATATTAGGAGGTTCTTAAAATATGGAAACAGAAAAGTTATTATTTTCTGGTCGCGTTCAAGGCGTTGGATTTAGGTATTCCTGTAAAATATTTGCTGACGAAATAGGATTAACAGGAACCATTCATAACGACTCAAACGGTAATGTTACAGCAATTGTTCAAGGATCACAAAACTTAATAAATAAGTTTACCAGTGAACTGCCCAATAAAATCTCTCCTTGGGCTCGGATTGCTAAGGTAGAAAGAACGAAAATATTAGACAATCCAGTTTATCATGATTTTAGAATTATATAAAATGGTAAACAAAAATTCCCTTATGTTATAATGTTCTTTTAGTTCACATTGAAAAGGATTTATAATTGAAAAACAAAAAAATCATTACTTGGTCTCTGTTACCAATACTCCTCTTTTTAACTTCTTGTGCCCGTCGTGCGTCAACTGTAAGAAAACCACCGACCGATTTCTTTTACGGCACGATTTACAAGATTTTTGGAATTCCAATGCAAAACTCAATTATTTGGCTTGGAAATTTTTTTGGTGGACATAACGGTTATGGATTCGCAATCCTGATCATTACCGTGCTTGTCAATCTAATTATCTTACCTTTACGGTTAAATCAAGCTAAAAAGCAAACTTTGCAGCAAGAACAAATGCGACTTTTGCAGCCTCAGATAAACATCGTCAATAAACAATTAAAAAAGACAAAAGATCAGCAGGAACAGATCAGACTTAATCAATTGTTGATGGATGTTTATAAAAAAAATAACACCAAAATGATTCCAAGTATCGGATGTTTAACATTAATTATCCAGCTGCCTTTCTTTAGTGGTTTGTTTTTAGGAATTCAATATTCTGAAACCTTACAGCACAGTATTTTCTTTGGAATGAACCTTGGAAAACCTAACCTAATAATCGTTCTTTTAGCAACTCTAACCTATTTTATCCAAGGCTATATGTCACTTGCCGGAATGAACCCTGAACAAAGAAAACAGTCAAAATCGATTCTTGTTATCTCTCCGTTAATGATTTTCTTCTTCACTTTTGCTTCTCCTGCTGGATTAGGTCTCTACTTTTTAGTAACTGGACTTTTAGCGCTAGTTCAGCAGGCAATTACTACTTATCTCATCTTACCAAAAGTACGCCGCCAAATTGACGAAGACTTGGAAGAAAATCCGATTGTCGAAGTTGTTACTGAAGAGATGTTTAAAAATCAAAGTAGTTATGTTACTGAAGATAAAACAACATTATCATCTGAGGAGAAAATTACTTCAGATGATGTTGACTTAAGGAAACGTAATGCTGGAAAACAAAATTTTGATCATAAAAAATAGTTTGATTAACTATTAAAAAGCCCTGTGGCTACTAGTTCTATCTAGCAGTTACAGGGCTTATTTTTATCTAACTATTAATTATTGTTCTTCATACCAAGGATAATGGAAAATACCTTCACGATCAATACGGTGATATGTATGTGCTCCAAAATAATCTCTTTGAGCTTGAATAAGATTTGCTGGTAATACTTCGCTGCGATAAGAATCATAATACGTAATTGCTGCCGCAAAAACTGGAACTGGGATTCCAGCTTTAACAGCTAATGCTACGATTTGTCGTAAAGCATCTTGATAATTATCAGCAATATTCTTAAAGTATGGATCTAAAAGAAGATTATCTAATTGGGGTTCTCTATTGAAGGCATCAGTAATATTTTGTAGAAATCTTGCTCTAATAATACAGCCCTCACGCCAAATCTTTGCCATTTCACCATAATTAATGTTCCAATTATAATATTCAGAGGCAATTTTAATTTGTTCAAAACCCTGAGCATAGCTCATTACCTTACTAAAATATAATGCTTTTTCTAATAAAGAAATTATTTCTTTTTTATCACTTTCACTAATCTTATTAAATTTAGGACCTGTTAGTGATTTACTAGCAGTGACTCTTTCTTTTTTCAAAAAAGAAATATAACGGGCATAAACTGATTCTGTGATCACAGATTGAGGAACGCCTAATTCTAAGGCATTTTGTGAACTCCATTTACCAGTTCCTTTATTTGCTGCCTCATCTAAGATCAAATCAACAATTGGTTTATCGCTTCCCAAATCATCTTTACGAGTCAAAATATCAGCTGTTATTTCAATTAAATAACTTTGCAGTTCACCTTGATCCCAATCTTTAAATATCTCAGCGCACTCTTCAACGGTTAAACCTAATAAATTATGTAGTATATTGTAAGTTTCAGCGATCAATTCCATATCACCATATTCAATTCCATTATGGATCATTTTTACATAATGTCCGGCACCGTTAGGACCTACATAAGTAACACACGGCTCACCATCTTCAGCTTTTGCCGCCATTTGTTTAAAAATATCAGCAAGTTGATCGTATGCTTCTTTTTGACCACCAGGCATCATCGAAGGACCATTTAAAGCCCCTAATTCGCCGCCCGAAACTCCCATTCCAATGAAATTAATACCTGAAGCGTCTAGTTTCTCACTCCGGCGCATTGTATCCTCAAAGAAAGTATTTCCGCCATCAATCAAAATATCTCCCTGATCTAAAATAGGGAGTAATTGATCAATTACAGCATCAGTCCCTGCACCTGCTTTAACCATTAAAATAATTCGTCGCGGTTTCTTAATACTATTTACAAAATCTTCAAGAGTATAACTTGGAACTAAATTTTTTTCAGCGTGATCTTCCATTACTTTTTCAGTTTTAGAAGATGTTCGATTATAAATTGCAACACTATGACCGTTTCTTTCGATATTTAATGCTAAATTTTTACCCATTACGGCCATTCCGATGACACCAATTTCTGCTTTGTTACTCATTATTCTCCTTACCTAATTCTTCTTTTAATTTTTCTAACTTACTAAGAGTATCTTTTGGTAGTTTATCTGAGTCTTTTTTTATACTTTCAAAATGATCCTCAGAAATTACTTGCCAATTTTCACCTTTCGGCATTAAATTTTCTTGTTGTTCTTTCTCTGTTAATACCTGGCTTGGAATTCCTAATAAAATATAGTCAACGACCGTATTATACAAATCTAAATTATTATTCTCAACTTTAGTTATAACTCGATCATCTTCTTCATCAGTTTCAATATCTTCTTCCAAACGAACAAATATCTCTTCAACATGCTGATTAATTTTAACTTCAGCAGGTTTTAGACTCCTAGTAGAAGGAACGATTAACAACCCCTGAATATCGATGTACGCATCGATATATTTATCTTCAATTGGCTCTAATGTGATTTTTAAATCAAACGGAACATCCGCTTGATATTCAGAACTTCTTTCTTTAATTGCTTCACTAAGGTCTACTTTTCCTTGAAAAATTGTGTTTTCTTTTCTTTCTAAAATTTTCCCAAAATCAAAAGTTAACTTCACTAATTTCACCTTTCGATTACTAATCTTGATGACTCTTTATTCATTATAAAATCGTAAAATTCATTAGCCTGATATTCAAATTTCAAAGAACGTGAATTTTCATAGTCAGATCTATGAGGATTTGTAATTAAATTAGTACTTTTTTTGATTAACGATAGGTATTCCTCTCCTTTATGATTAAAACCCCACACCCTTAATAAAGTTGAATTATCATCTACCTTATCGCGAATCCCCAAAAGAAGATAGAGATAAATTCTTTTTATTCTAGTTAAAGTGTATCTTTTTGTTTTTAACGCGTGAATGAAATTTTCATAATCATTTGAACTTTTTACTATTTTTTTACAACGCTTTAACAATTCTTCTGGTAACAAAAAAATATCTTTTAATTCATCTTCACTTTCCAGCAACAATTTAGCCTTAACGATAGCAAATGTAGACTCAAAATTACTTATAGACTTAGATGACAAAAAACTTATTGTCTCAAACGGAACCATTTTTTCTATTTCTTTAATCCGATTATCTTTTAGAAGGCCTCTAATCTTACTGCTGCTTACTTCTTCAACTGCTCGTTTAATTGGTATCAATTCAACTGGAAAATTTAATTTTTGGGCTGCTAACGCATAATAGAACCCTAAAAGATGGTTTGCCTCTTTTAAGAAAATCGAAAACTTTTCGAAATTAAACGCAAGATTATTAGCATAATTTTCATTTTTAAATTTAATTTCAGGGTTATTTGATACACTGCTTTGTAAATATTCATCAGCCTTAGTTAAATAAGGAAAATTGGGCTGCTCACTTCCGAATGCCAAATGAGTTATTTTAAGCTTTTTTGCAACTGCAACACTTCCCATCGCAAATTCATTAACTGCCTGAATATTAGAAAAAAAAGGAATGCCAACTACCAAGTCAGCTCCAAAATTCAAAGCAAGTTTAACTTTATCCTCTCGACGTAAAATCGACATTTCACCCCTTTGAGTGTAATTACCGCCTAAAATAATAACAGTAACATCCGGATTAACAATTCTTTTTGCTTCATTTAACTGCCAGAGATGTCCTAAATGAAAAGGATTGTATTCAGCAATGATTCCTAAAACTTTAATCTTTTCTTGCAACAAAAAACCACCGTTTTGTTTTTGGATCGATTTCCTTTTGTCCAAAATCTGCCCAAGTTTGAATCTCATTAAAGCCAACATTTTTCAAAGAATCAAGAAATTGCCACATTTCATAAGCTCTTTCTTCCTGCTGTTCTGAATAACGATGGTAAGCATCAATTTCAGAATCATATTTAAAGATAACTAAATCATGGATTACCGAGTGATCTTTTTCACCCTGATAGGCATTCCATAAAAGTGAATTATCATGATCGGAATAGTTATACCGAAAATCTTCATAGATAACATCGACCTGATATAGCGAAACAACATCAAAGAGAAATACGCCCCCGCTTTTTAGAGAATTATAAACTCCACTAAAAACTTTATTGATATCACTAAAATCAAGCAAATAATTTAAAGAATCATCGAAGCAAGTTATTAGATCAAAAATTCCTACACCATCAAGATTACGCATGTCTCTTTTTACAAACATTACATCATTTTCATCTAACTTAGAGCTAGCGATGGATAACATTTCCTCAGAAGAATCTAATCCCATTACCTTAAAATTATTTCTTGCCAAGAGAATAGAAAAATCACCGGTTCCACAAGCTAAATCAAGAACTTTTTTTGTCCCCAGAGGTGCAAAACGTTCAGTAAATTTAAGCCATTTAGGATAAAGACTTTTATCCATCAATTCATCATAAATTTCAGCAAACGAATTAAACATTTATATCCAACCACTGATTAACGTCAACCTTGTTAGCTTCAATCCATAGACGGTCTAAATTATAAAATTCTCTTTTTTCGGGTGTAAAAATGTGAACAACAACATCTCCAAAATCAAGCAAAACCCATTCAGAAACTTCTTTTCCTTCAATCCTTTTAACTGGGTAACCGTCTTTTTCTGCTTCTTCAGTTAAATCTTTAACTAATGCATCCATCATTCTAGTATTACGAACATCCATAATCATAAAATAATCAGCGATAACACTAATCCCCTGAATATCTAAAACTGTAATATTATTTGCCTGTTTTTGATCTGATTTTTTGGTCAGGTCTTCTACTAGCTTTATAGAGTTTATTTCCAATTTTCCTCCGCTTTTTCAATCAATTCATGATATTTCAAATTGTTTGTATATAAAGTATTGTAAGTTAGCAACATTGCCGGATGAATCAACGATGACTTTTCCATTAGATAATGAACAGTTTTTTCTATTTCAAATAAAACTGCCGCATCTAGATCCTCTTTTGCAATCATGCGGGCCAATGCTGCTTCTTCAAAGTTGCGATTAGGTTCAATATAATCCGCTACAAAAATAACTTTTGCTAAGTTATCCATTTGCGGATTAGAGATTGTATGATATCTAATCGAATTTAAAATCTCTTCGTCGTAAAAGTGATATTCATTTTTTAAAAGATCAGCTCCTAAAAATCCGTGCCATACTCCATTTCCATATTTTAATAAGCTCAAGTCGTAGTGACCGGAATGGATTAGATCAATAAACATCTGATCATCCGTCTGTTTATATAAATCATGAAGTAATCCTGCTAATTTAGCTTTTTTTGAATCAACACCATATTTTTCTGCTAATGATTCAGCAGTACTTGATACTGAAATACAATGCTGATAACGATGTTCACTTAGTTTATTTTTTTCGATTTCTTTAAAGTAATTGAACCAATCACTTGCCATAAAGATTCTCCTTCAAAATATAACGGAACACTTTATCTGGCACTAAATAACGAATTGTCATTTTATTTTTTAAACGATTGCGAATATTAGAACTGGAGATATTGATACTTGGAACCTCTACCCAAGTAATCGGAACCTTAGAACGCAAAACAAAGTTATAGCGTCTTGTACCAACTAACTTTACATAATCCAATAATTTCGTTGAGAAAGTTCCCATACTAATTGAATTTATAAATTCATTTCCGGCAATCCAATAATACTCTGCCTCTGGATTTTTCTCATGAAGTAACCGAAACATATCTTCCAAGTTCTTAGGCTTTTCAAATAAAGTCCCTGAATAAAGTAATTCAAATCGGTCATTATCTCTGACACTATCTTTAATCATTGTTAAACGATGACAATCTTTTTGAAGATCATTCTCAATGATATCGTGATTAGTCACAGGAATAAAATAAATTTTATCAAGATTTAAAAAATCACTGACATTTTCTGCCACCACTAGATGTCCGATATGAATGGGGTCGAATTTACCAGTAAAAAGCCCAATTGCTTTTCTTTTATGATCTGTTTTTTTTTCTTCTTTTGGCAGTGTTAAAATTACATTTTCTTTTTTTAATCTATCCATTTTTACCACTTTATATCCCTATACAATAGCTGATCTAATAGTTACATCTAAATTATCAACTAAATTCAAACAAATCTCTACTCTTTTGGGTAAAGTTAACCAGCCTATCCCAGGAAAAACTACATCTTTTTTTTCATTAGTTTTAATTTTTAATTGTTTATATTTAAAGACATCTGTATCTTTTAATTTTTCTTTTGGCGGAATTAAAATATTACCCACATGCTGAAAATAAAAAATTTCATTTTCGTTTGTTTTTTTTCGATGAAGCGAAATATTTGAATTAAAATAAAAGACAAAAGAAGATTTTTGACCCTTCACAAAATCTACCCAAGCAAGACCTCCAATAAAAATGGTCTGACCTGAGTCAAGTTGAAAAATAATAGTTTTTAGCTGGTTAGTAGGTAATATTAGCTGCCAATCATCTATACTAAAAATAGAAAGTGACTGATTTTTTAAAAGTATTCCTGGGGTATCAAACCATGTTTGAACTCCATTTTTAAAAGTAAGAAAATTTAAAGTAGTCCCTGGAAGTGAAGAGACAGCCGGTTCAGTAATATTTCTATTCTGACTTTTAACTAAAGCATTGATTAAACTGGATTTTCCAACATTCGCATTACCTACAAAATAAACATCTTCATACTTAATGTTTTGAGTAATAATTTGATATAAAACATCAATATTGTATTTATTCTTGGCGCTAGTTGGAACAATATAACTAACATTTATTTTTTCTTTAATTGCTTCTTTTCTAACCCAGTCAACAACGGCCCCAATCTTATAATCTCTTGGAAGTGCTTCAATTTTATTAATTACAATCAATATTTCATCAACATCAGTAAATTTTTTAAGTAAAGAGAAGAACTCCGTTGACAGATCAAAAATATCAGTCACTGCAATAATGGTGACCTTTGAAGGAATTTTTTTAATAACTTCTAAAAAGTCTTCAGCCCCAACTTTTAAAGGAGTGACTTCTTTATAGTGTAAAAGCCTGAAACATCTCTTACAAAGAATCGGTTGTTTATTATCCGTTAATTTTTCTAATGTTCGTCGATCAAGATATCCAATCAGAGAATCATCATCATCTTGGATAAAAGCCCCACAGCCATTACACTGTATATTCTTTATTTGATTTTCCATTCAATTCCTTTAGCTTTTTTAATTCTATTCATAAAAGGTTTTTCAAAAAAGCGGTTAATTTTTGTATTCCAATGATCTGTTTCAACTAAAGGATCCACTAAAACTGTTTTGATGTTTGAGAAGAACCCTGCAAAAAGATCAGTCAACACCTGATCACCAACTAAAATTACATCTTTTTTGGAAAGATTCAATTCTTTTAATGCTTTCTTAATTCCGATTGATGAAGGCTTTAAAGAGAAAGCTATAAATGGCACCCCTAAACCTGAAACTGCCTTTTCTACTCTTTCAGGATTATTATTTGAAACAATAATTAATGGAATCGATGCATCTTTTAGTGAATTGATCCACCTTTTTGCAACTAGATCAGAATCTTTTAGATCCCAAGCAACCAAAGTATTATCTAAATCTGAAATTACGCCTTTTATCCCACGTGCTTTTAAAGAAATTGGATCAAGATCTGTTATACTATGAGCTTTCCAAGTTGGATAATACCATTTTTTAGACCGGTTATTATGCACGAATACCTATTCCCCCTTTAAAATTCTTTTTAAGTTTAATACATTTTTTCAATTTCGCCAAAAATTAAAAAGCCAGATCTCCGACCTGACTTTAAATTTTGCCTTCCGCTATTAATTTTAATCTGTTTAATCCTCGATCTAAGTCATCTAATGATAAACCGCCATTCTCTAGATCAATTGGGTCTTTACTTTTTAAATGATCAAAAAGCTTAAAACCGATTTGAGTAAAACCATCTTCTTTTTTGTCATAACGAAAATAAAATAATTTTTTTACTGCTTTCTTATATAGATGCTTTTCTAATAAATAATTTATTTCTCTTTCTAGGTCTGAAACAAGATTGCTACTAGAATTTACTAAATTATCTTTACGAATACTATTATCAATAAAAAATATTACATCTTGTATAAAAGGCTTAATTTGATGAAACGAAAAGCCGGTTCCCAGTTGCATAAACGATTAACTTCCTTGTGTGTTAGGTTGACCTTGATTATTACCTTCATTATTTTGAGGGTATCCAACATTATTTGGGTATGAAGGATCAGGTACTTGATTAAAATTTGGTTGCTGTAAAGGATATGCTCCTGCTTCTGGAGATGGTTGATTTATACTATATGGATCAGCATAATTTTGCGAATTAGGGTTACTAAAAGCGGGATCAAATGATGCTCCTGCTGAATTGTCAGGTTCATAATTTCCCTGAGCATTTTGATTTGGGGCAACTGAATTTTCATTCATCCCATATTGTTGTTGACTTTGAATATCAGGTTGAGGCTGATTGTACTGAGCTGTAGAAAAATCATTGTTTATTGGAATTGACTGATTACCATTAACATTGTCTTCAGTATCTTGAGGTTGTTCAAATTGGTTCACCTGTTGATCAGACTCAAAATTATCAAATGATTCTGAGTCATTTACACTTGTTGGATCAGTTCCAAGTTTTAAATCAGGGTTTTCCGTTAACAAAGATTTAGTAACATCGTCATAAACTTCTGAAGATTTGTAATGTTGAAAATCATCAAAATTTTCTGAAAAATGAGATTGCAAAAGATTTAACCAATTATCATCATTAACATACTCTAATTGTTGTTTCAAAGACTTAACCAACTGATCATGCAATTTTTTTAAGCCTTCTTCTACAACTTTTCCTTTTTCAGATAACTCTTGAGTCTGACCAATGGCTTCATCTTGAACCTGATTCGCTTTTTCAGTCGCAGCTTTTATAATCTTTTTTGCATCATTTTCAGCATCATAAATGATTCGGTCACGCTCTTTTTCTGCATCTTTTTTTACTCGATCAGCAGTTTGTTGAGCAATTAGAATTGATTTGTTCAGTGCATCTTGTAAGCCAGAAAAATATTTTACTTTTTCTTGTGACGCTGACAATTGATTCTTTAATGCATCATTTTCATCTAAAGTCCGAGCATAATTATCGTTGATCTCATCAAGAAAATCATTAACTTCCTTCTCGCTGAAACCACGAACGCTCCGACTAAAATCTTTATTTGCAATATCTTCAGGTGTTAGTACCATAAATAACCTCCTGGCTATAGTTTTTGGTATTCGATCACTATTTTATTTTTTTTCGATCTGCCAATAACCCTATTTAGTTTAATTCTACCAAAACCTCGAGCTGTGACAAATTCATTTTTTGTTAAAACATATGCAGATTTACTCACAGGCTTAAAATCCACAAAAACTTTTCCCTGTGAAATCAAAGTTTGAGATTTAAGCCGAGAAATATTTAAAACTTTTGATAAAAAAGCATCCAGCCTCAATGAAGGTACTGTATCAGTTTTCAATAGGCTTTTTACTACTGGCTTTTCAATCTGATCAAACCCTATTTCCCTAAAATTTAAAATATTTTTATTTACGTTGAGTGGATTTTCAATTAAAAATTTTAAAATTGAACTTTTTATAATAATCTGAATCTTTCGAGAAGTAATTAAAATATCGCCAATTACTTCTCGATTTATTCCATTATGAATTAGTGACCCCAAAACTTGACGATGACTAATCGATGAAAAGTCATTAAGTGAGGCTTCAACGACAGAAAGATTAAAATTATTTAATAAACTATCTTCTTTTAAGTTTGAGCAAAAAGCTATTACAACTTTTCTTTCAGCTTCTTCATACCCGCCCCAAAATTTAAAATTCACATTTTTGTTTTTTGAATTCCACAAACTTTGTTCATATGGGTTTAAAAAATTGCTGACATAAACCGTCTTTTTTAAGGAAACCATTTCAACAATATTTTTAATTTTACTAGCAGAATAATCTTTTTCCGACATCAAAGGCCCATAAACATTGTGCTTAAAACCATAAACCAAAGTTGTCTAAGCAGCATACAAATCAAAATTTCAATAATCGGAGAAAGATCTAATCCCATAATTGGAGGAATAAATCTATGAACTAAATTATCGAATGGTTCAGTAAATCTCCTTAACAATCTTCCAAATTTAGAATCATAAAGACCTGGAACCCATGATAAAAAAGCAGTAACTGTAATTACTAAAATATAAATATCAATTAAACGATCTCCGACTATATACAGTATGCGTAAAATTGGTTGACTCAAATATTGCTCTCGCTATCCTTGAAATTTGCCTGAACTTTAAAATTGCTTGGCGTACACAGATAAATCTGAGGACTTACTCTTTGCGTAGTACCATCCATTGCACAAGTTGCTCCGCTAAGAAAATCAATTATTCTTTTTGCTTGATCTGCTTCAATTTTTTCAAAATTTACAACAACTGCATAATTATCCTTAAGTTGACCTACAATTTCTGCTGCATCGCTGTAAATTCTAGGCTCTACCACGATAATTTTATTTTGATTTACTGTGTTCTTAGCAGTACTTTTTTGTTTGTTCATGGGAATTACTTTCCGTTCTTGCTCAACAACACCATCGTCATCTTCTATTACTTCGTCATCATATATATCATCATATTCTGACTCATCATCAGAACCAAAAATATTTTTTAGTAATCCTTTATTAAAAGCCATTTTTCCCTCTTGTATAATTAACTATCTATTGTTGTTTCTTCTTAAAAACGGTGGAACATCGTCATCATCGTCATCACTTGAATTTTTCACGTCTTGTCCACTTTGAAAAACTTCAAATTCAGAATTCTCGAATGGTTTTGCAGTTTTATTTTGTTCTACTGAAGTACTTGAACGTTGGCTATCATTGGAAAGTACTTGATTATCATTCCAATCTACTACTCTGTTATTACTCGCTGTATCAGTTTTTGAACTACTAGAAGATTGTTTTTGAGTTCCATCTGTATCAATACCCGTTGCAATTAATGTTACTTGAATCTTATCATCAAATTTTTCATCAATTGATGCCCCAAAAATAACATTAACATCATTAGATGCCCTTTGAGCAACAGTATCTGCCGCTGATTGGATATCAAAAATAGTCAAATTTTTACCGCCAATAATATTCAATAGAACTTGTTTAGCACCTGTTATATCACTTTCCAATAAAGGCGAAGCAACAGCTTCTTCGGTAGCTTCCTCAATCGCATTATCTCCACTGCCGGTGCCAATTCCAATGACAGCTGTTCCTTGATTTTCCATGACTGTTCTAACATCATTAAGATCAAGATTTACAAGCCCAGTTTCTGTAATTGTATCGGTAATGCCCTCAACACCTTGTCTTAACACATCATCAGCAACTGAAAAAGCTTCTTTTAAACCAGTTTTCTTATCAACAATTGATAAAAGATTATCATTTGAAATAATAACCAATGTGTCAACATTAGATTTCATCGCAGAAATTCCAGTCATTGCAAATTGAGATCTTTTCGACCCCTCAAACTTAAATGGTCTGGTAACCACTCCTACCGTCAAAGCTCCAAGATCCTTTGCAATTTTTGAAATGACAGGGGCAGCACCTGTTCCAGTGCCTCCCCCCATCCCGGCAGTAACAAAAATCATATCTGCTCCTTGGAGAGAATTTCTAATTTCTTCTTCACTTTCAAGGGCTGCTTTTTGACCGACTTCTGGATCAGAACCGGCACCTAGTCCACTAGTCAATTTAGGACCAAGTTGAATATGTTTATCAACTCTTGAGGAAGATAATGCTTGACGATCAGTATTAGCAACAAAAAACTCAACGCCTTTAACACCTTCTTCAACCATTCGATTTACCGCATTACCTCCAGCTCCACCGACGCCAATAACTTTAATTATTGCGCCTTCTGTTTTTTCTTTAGATTCGCCTTGCTGATTATCCATTATTCCTCCAAGTTACTCAAATAAATTGTAAATCCATCTTCTCAGTGAAGAGAAAAAGCCACTCTTTTTTTCCTTTTTTTGGGGCTTAGATTTTACTCCTGATTCTGTTCCAAAATTCAGATCAGTATTTTCATCATTTAATGTTTGTTCTTCCTGCATTTCAGGTTGAAACTTTTCAAACTTGTTAACCTTCAAAGTACTTTCTAAAATCATTTGAACTCGTGAAAGATGCCAAGTATGAACGATCATTCCAAAAGCCACTGTGTAAATTTGACTTCTCAAACCAATCTGGTTTGGAATATAAATATTAACAGGTCTGCCAAGAATATTACCGGCTTCTTCCTCAGTTCCTGGAAGGGCAGAATTACCACCGGTAATAATTATACCTCCTGGCAAATCAAAAGCATTAGTAGAATTTAATTTATTTTTAATCTTAGTAAAAATTTGTTCAAACCGCGCGTGAATAATTTCAGATAGGTATTTATCTCCAACCTTAACTTCATTAGCTTGATCCAAACTCTGGATTACAAAAGATTCACTATCTTGTATTTGCCCAGTTTTTAAACTCCCATAATCAATTTTAACTGATTCTGCATCTTTCTCACTAATTTTAAGAACCTTAGAAATATCTGAAGTAATATTTTTCCCGCCCTCAAAAATTGTACCGCTCATTTGTAACAAGTTGTTTTGGAAAATACTATAACTAGTCTTCCCGCTTCCAGCATCTATCAAAATAGATCCCATTTCTTTTTGAGCAGAACTCAATGACACTTCAGCGGCTGCAATAGGATTTAATACAATATTTCTTACTTTGAACCCAGACCTTTCAACGGCTTTAATAATATTTCTGAAAATGGTTTTAGGGATTGCATAAGCCAGACAATGAATGCTTAACGTTGTTCCCATCATTCCTAAAGGATCGCTAATTCCATCAAAATTATCAACGATAAATTCTTCAACTGCTATTCCCACAAAATCATTTTCAACCGATTGATGCTCATTCAATATTGACGAAACTAATTCCTTTAAATCTCTTTCATTGACTTCTCGCGGATCTTTTCCTAATTCTATAGAACCTTTTAAATTCTTAATTGATAAATAATTAGTCGGAATCCCAACCACAACTTGATCAATTAAAATTTGTGATTTTTTATTTAGATCTTTTTGAGCAGCTTTAATATCTTCTACGGTCTGATTGATATCAACAACCATTCCTTTATTCATACCAGTAGACTGGGCAATTCCAACCCCAACTACATTGATATTATTATTGGTTGTTTGCATTGCAATTAATTTAACAAAAGAAGTTCCTATATCAATACCAACAAATGTTTGGGCTCCATTATCCAAATGAACAGCCTCCTACAGATTTTAATAAATTTATTTTAGCACATGAATAAATAAAATATTTCTTTATCATTCTATAACTTTTTACTTTCTTTGTCTTACAAAAGTTCCAACTTCTAAATCAACGATTAACTTTCCGCTCTTTCCCTTTGTCAAGAAAGAATAATCAACAATCTTTTTTTTGATTGTATTCAAATCTCCAATTACTAAATTGCCGTCGTCCATATTTATTTTGATTTGATTTGGATTAATTTTGGAATGAGTCAACTTAATTTCAGAAATATTATTACGAACTGAATCAGGAATTTCCTGATATATCTGAGCAATTTTTTTAATATCCTTTTTTGTTAAGAAATTATCAAATACCGGACGTTCCTGATAAATTTTTTTTCTTAGATGAGGATCAACGACTCCATTAGTTAAAACTGATTGAAATTGATGTTTTTTTTGAACATAGCCGACAACACCTAATTCTGTAACTTTGATATTAACATTATTAAATTTGACCAAATTTAATTTGATTTGATTGACCTGGGGCAAATTTTTTTTTATTTTAGTTTTAATTTTTTTTTGATTAAAGACAACTTCTACAACATCATGATTGACTTTTAAACTGCTGGCATTGATTATCTCTTGGGTTGGAACTTCTTTATTTCCCTCAACATTAATCTGTCTTATTAAATTAAGACCTAATAAGAAATAAACACAAATTAAAATTCCAATAAAATTTAATAAAATAAGTAATACAGCACGAAAAACATATTCATTCTTTCTATTATTTGTACTTCTGCTAATAAGCATTTTCCCCTACAAGTTCTTTCATAAGATTAATAAACCGATCGGCTGCATCACGTTCACCTAAAGAAAAAGATTTGCATTTCATTTCAGACAAACGATGATGATCATTTATTAAATTCATTATCATTTCATACAACTTTTTTGATGTTAATTCACCTTCGGGCAAAAGAATTGCCGCATTTTCATTAGATAAAGATTTGGCATTATACGTTTGATGATCATGAGTAACGTTTGGACTCGGGATTAAGATTGCAGGAACACCTAAAGCTGTTATTTCAGCAATAGTTGTCGCCCCAGAACGAGAAACAATTAATGAAATATTAGGCAATAATTCTGCCATATTATTAATGTAGGGTTTAATTTGAACGTTTTCTTTTTCATTTAATTTATCAAGAATTTCTTTTTTATCCGCATAATATTTACGACCGCTTCCAAAAATAATTTTAATATTTTTAAAGTCATGCTGCCTTATCATCTCTTCTGCAGCGTTGTTAATCTGTAACGCCCCTAGTGAGCCACCAAAGATTAAAACTTGCGGAATTTCTTGTTTTAAACTTTGATGTTTCTTTTGAGCAAGAGATTCTTCATAAACCTCTTGAGAACGAGGGTTTCCAGTAAAAACAATTTTACTGGAAGGAAAATACTGTTTAGCATCATCATTTGAAACAGCAACTTTTGTAACTAATTTACCAAGTAATTTATTCGTTAAGCCTGGATATGAATTTGGCTCAAAAACTATTGTCTTTTTTTTCATCCTTGCTGCTTTATACAATACTGGAGCAGATACATACCCTCCTGTTCCAACAACAATGTCCGGATCAAAATTTCTAATAATCTGCTTTGATTTTGAGACCGAATCTACAAATTTAAATAAAGTCTTAAAATTGCTCAATGAAAATGATCTTCGAAGTCCTTGAACATCTAATGAAGTAAAAGGGATTCCCAGTTCTTGAGTAAGTTCTTTTTCCAATCCCCGATTACTGCCAATAAATAAAACTTCAATATCTGGATCATTATGTTTTAACTTTTTGATTAAAGAAAGAGCTGGGTAAATATGTCCCCCTGTACCTCCTCCAGCAAAAATTACTCTCATTATTTTAACTCTCGATATAATTCTTTAAACATTGTTCCACGTTCTTCAAAACTAGAAAACTGATCCCAACTAGCACTTGCGGGCGAAAGAAGAATTGCATCTCCAGTTTTAGATTTTTGAACTCCATCTTGAAAAGCTTGTAGTAAATTATCATTAAGAAACATTTTTACACCTGTAGGAGCAATTGCTTTTTGAAGAACCTTTTTATTTTCGCCAAACAATTCAACCAATTTAACATTTTTTAAATTTTTTGGCAAATTTTCAAAGAGATCCCCTCTCTCCATTCCTCCTGCAAGTAAAATAATTGGTGAATGAATACTATTTAAAGCAACAATAGTAGCTTCTTCATCCGTTGCCTTAGAATCATTATAAAAGATTAAACCTTTTTTCTTTCCTAAGTATTCTAAACGATGTTCAACTCCTTTAAAATTCTTTGCGGCAAATTTAATTGCTTCATTAGAAACATTTAAGATTTTTGCAACAGTCGCAGCAGCCAAAAAATTTTCAATATTATGTTTTCCAGGAATCAAAATATCATCTTTTGAACAAATGACATCATTTCTATAATAAATAAAATTGTTTTTTAAATAGACTTGTGCCTGTGAAGAATTCAAATTTAATCCAAAATACTTAACCTTGGATTCAGCTTTATCTATATAAGGATCTAAAGTTGAATGATTTTCATTAATTATCAAATAGTCATTTTTAGTTTGATTGCTGAAAATTTTACTTTTTGCAGCTAAATAATTATCAAATGTGTGGTGATGTTCAAGATGATGAGGGAAAACATTATTAATTACAGCTACTTCAGGATGAAACTGTTGAGTAAATTCCAATTGAAAACTTGAAGATTCACAAACAATATAATCGTCTTTACCAGATTTTTGAACTATTTCAGAAAAAGGAATTCCAATATTACCAGCTTTATAAACACGGCATTTATTATCTTTTTTAATCATTTCATAAATTAAACTGGTAACTGTCGTTTTACCGTTTGTTCCAGTCACCGCAATTAAATGTGATTTACAAAAACGCCCAGCTAACTCAAGTTCTGTCATAATCGGAATTTTAAGATCTTGGGCAGCTTTGACATACCAATTTTCTAAAGGAATCCCTGGACTTTTAATTATTGCCGTAAAATGTTTGCTTTCCATTTCAGCAAGTGAAGAAATATTAACACTTTGACCGTTAACTTGTTTACTATTTCGATCATCATGAACAAAAACATTGGCATCTAATTTATTTAGTAAATCAACTGCGCCTAATCCACTTATTCCAAGACCTAAAACTAAGATATTTTTGTTTTTAAAATCCATACTTTTTTCTAACATTTATCAACCCTTAATCAATAAAACAATATAAAAGAGGCCTAGTATAATGGTTAAAATATAACTAGTATAGTTAATCTTTTCTTCTGACCACCCGGACAATTCTAAATGATGGTGTAATGGTGCCATTTTAAAAATTCTTTTTCCCGTCAAATGATGATAACTTACTTGTAGGATATCAGACATTGTCTCAATAACAAAAACTAGACCTAACATTAATAAAGACCATACAGATCCAAGTTGAATTGAAGCTGCCGCCAAAAAAGCTCCAATTGATAAAGAACCCAAATCACCCATAAAAATTTTGGCTGGTTTAAAGTTAAAATAAAGAAAAGCTATAATTGTTCCAAAAAGTGCTGAAGCAACAACTAAAACGGGATAATTATTTTTAACAATTGCCAATAAGATGTAAAAGGAAAGAACAATTAAAGAGGTCCCACCGGCTAATCCATCAATCCCATCTGTTAAATTTACGGCATTTGAAAATCCAACGATCCAAATCCAACAAAAAATAAAACTTCCAGCGATTAACATTAATCCATGAAAACTACGCCAAGGTTGAATCGGAGTTATGACAAGATAGATAAGACCAACTAATAATTGTAAAGCAAATTTATCTCTTGCCCTTAATCCTAAATTTTGTTTAAGTGATATTTTTTTGAAATCATCAATAAAGCCAATTGCTCCAAATCCAATGATAACAAATAGTAAACTGATTACTCCTTTTAGTTGATTTAATGACGACTTATTTATAACAAAGTTATAAATAATGAAACAAAATGTTGCCAATATTGTAATGGATATAAATAAAAGCCCCCCATTGTAGGGGTACCTGCTTTTTTTTCATGCCAAGTGGGGCCATCTTCTTTTATTTGCTGAACATCTTTGCTTTTCTTTAAAAATTTAATGAAAATAGGAAATACCAAAAATGTAATTAAAAAACTTCCAACAATTAAAATCATTGATGTTGGTTTGGCATCAACCTTAAATACAAAAAACAAACTGTAAAAAAGTAAAATAAATTTAAATATAATGTTATTAGTTAGTTTCATGAATATTTTCTTTCAAATTTACCGTAATATTTTTTTCAAAATCAATGGATTCACCTGCTTGAACATTTTGATTTTCAACATAGCCGCTGCCATTAATTTTGATATTTTTACCAGTAATCTGTCCAAATTTGATTACATCACTTTTAGACCAACCAGTTAAATCTGGCATCGTCATCGCTCCATTAGTGAGCAAGATGACTTTTTCTCCGGCAAGAACTTGGGTCTTAGCTAAAGGAAGCTGCTGAACAACTGTATTCCCGCTTCCAATAATTTCAGCCTTTAGGCCAATATTTTTCAATTCTTCGTTTGCATCATTTCGATTTTTATTAGCTAAGCTTGGAGTTTTTATATCAGAGTTTTGTAAGGTTTTAAATTCTTTGTTGTAAGACAATGAATAATTTACCATTGGTTTAAAAACTTCGCTAAGCATTTGTTCCGGCTGTTTTGCAATATTTTGCGGACGTTTAATTGATACGTAAAGAATATAGCGAGGAGAACCTGCGGGATAAATGCCCATTACTGAATATAAGTAATCATATTGTCCCTTCATATAACCACTGCCGTTCAGTTCAGAAATCTCTGCCGTACCCGTTTTAACTGCTAAATCAACATTGGGAATTGCATATACGGTACCTGTACCATATTTTTCTGTTGTCACTCGCCTCATTTCATTAATCGTTTCCATTGCAGATTCTTTGTTAATTGGTTTATTCTTTTTAATAACCTTAAACTTTTTAATTGTTTTATTATTTGGGTTGTAAATTTTATTTACAATTTGAGGTTGAATGATTTGACCCTCATTAGCGATTGCCGTATATGCTTGCATCAATTGCATCACATTAACATTTATCCCTTGACCAAAAGCAGTAGATGCTTGATCTATCGGTTGTGCAAACTGAAGAGATCCTTCATTTTCATTAGGTAAAGTAATACCTGTTTTTTTACAAAAGCCGAATTGATCAATATAATTTTTCCAACGATCACCGCCAATTTCCTTTTCCAATTTTACAAAACCAACATTACTAGACCTAGGAAAGGCCTGAGACATTGGAATAATTCCCCAGCCTGCTCTTTGCCAATCATAAATGATATTTGGGCCAATTTTTATTGAACCTGAATCATAATATTCATTTGGATTATATACACCTGAATTAATTGCAGAACTTAAGGTAACTGCTTTAAAAACGGATCCTGGTTCAAAACCATCTTCTACTAAATTATCACGCCACATATCAGATAATCCCTTTAATGTGTTGGTATCAAAAGATGGTCTTTGAGTAGCAGCTAAGATTCGACCTGTTTTTGCCTCCATTAATACGGCATTCATTGCAACTGGTTGGTAATTACTATTTACTTCACTAATTAATTTTTCTAAATATTTTTGATAATCCGTATTTAAGGTTAAATAAATATCATTACCATCTTGAGCGTTTATTCTATTTTCAATGGTCCGATTACCAAAACTTGCCCCTAAATTTGCTTTTCGTTCAATATACCCATTTTTACCCATTAGTTGTTTGTTAAACTGCTTTTCAATGCCTAAGCGACCAGTCAATTGTGGAGATTGAGCATCTTTTTCCTTATCTGTTAAATCAGCAATTCCTACGATTTGTGAGGCAAATATTCCACCATTGTAAAGACGAGATGGCCTTCTTAAAAATTCAATTCCCGTTATATGATCTTTTTTTATTTCTTCTTCAATTTTTTCCTTATTAGAGACTGGAATGTTATCTCCCCCAGCTCCAAATCTAATTTGATATCCTTTTAATTGTAATTGCTTCCAAGCCAAATCTTTACTGATCGGCAAATTTTTACTGATTAAGTTAACAATTTTTTCTTTATTAGTAACATAAAGAGGGATTTTTTTATCATTTTCAATTTTTTTACCGGCTTTTTTATCTGTTGTAACAGTAATCGTAAACTTACTTGAATCTTGCGCAATTACATTCCCTAACTGATCATAAATATGTCCCCGATTTGCTGGTAAAACGGTTTTTGATTGATGAATTATTTCTTGTTTTTTATTAAGATCAACTCCGCTTGCCCTGTGATTAGACACAATCCAAATAAAACGAAAAGAAAAAATTAAAAAGACAATTATAACTATAAAAAGAAAAAATAAACCGAATCTTCTTCGGTTTCGATAAGTTAATTCACCATGATTTTTAGATGCATTTTTATTTTTCATTTGTTACTTAGATACATTTTGAACGCGACTTTCATCAAGTTGAAAGCCGTACTGACGAGCTAATTCTTCTAATCTTGAACTATTTGACAGAACTTGAACCTCTGCATTTAAATCTTGATTTTTTTGACTAACCATTTGAATTTGACTATTAACGTGATCAATTTGATAACTAACATTAGAATTTCTGATTCTCCCTTGTAAAATCACAAATAGTCCTACAAAAACTGATAAAAAACAAATAGAAAGCAGCAATTTTTCAAAAAGGCTTAATTTGACACGCCCGACGCGAATACTCTTTAAATTTTCTCGTTCATTCGCATGAGATTTAGTTCTAGTTCTAACATATTCTTTTGGAATGATGTCTAAACTAGCAGAGCTGTCGTCAATTCTTTTAGTTCCACTATATAAAATATCTGAATCAATATTCTCTTGTCTCATTTACCTAAAACTAATCTTTCTAATTTTTTTTGCTACTCTTAAACGTGCACTATGTGCACGATGATTATTTGTTAACTCAGCCTCAGTTGGCGTAATTGCTTTTTTTTGAACAATTTCTAATTGTGGTTTAACATCTTCAGGAATGATTGGAATTCCTTTTGGATATGACTTATATTGAGCTAGTCTTCTGAAAGTCTTAGATACAAGTCTATCTTCAAGAGGTTGGAAAGTGACTACCGAAATAATTCCTCCAACCTTCAAAATTTCAAGACTTTGTCTTAATCCATCTTTTAAAGAATCTAGTTCATTATTTACTTCAATTCTTATTGCTTGAAAGAATTTTTTTGATGGATGTCCCTTTTTTCGTTTTACTGGTTCAGGTAAACTATCTTCAATTATTTTAACTAATTCTAAAGTCGTTTTAATTGATCGACGACTTCTGCTTTTTACAATTGCATTAGCTACCTTATATGGAACAGGAGCATTTCCATATTTTTGAAAAACTTTTTTTAATTCTTCAGCGCTATATGTATTAATAACATCATAAGCAGTTAAATCTTGTTTTTGATCCATTCTCATATCTAATGGGCCATCGAAACGATAACTAAAACCGCGTTCAGGATCATCAAACTGTGGAGAAGATACACCTAAATCAAACACAATACCTGAAACGCTATTAAAGCCAGCTGAGGAAACGGCATCTTTTATTTGTCCATAGTTAGACTTTAAAAGAATCAATCTATTTGTCTTTATTTCTGAATTAAAACGTTGTTTACCAAAAGAAATTGCTGCTTCATCAAGGTCAAGGCTAATCACATGCCCTTGATTAATATTTTTAAGCATTTCAAATGTATAACCGCCTCTACCAAAAGTAGCATCGACATAAATTTCATTTGATCTTATACCTAAAGAATCAACAGCTTCCTTTAATAAAACACTATTATGTACTAATTCAGTCAAAATCAATATCCATCAAATTTTCAGAAATTTCACTAATATTGTCCGCCATCTCGCTGTCAACTTTCTGATATGTATCAGCGTCCCAAATTTCCACCCGGGAATTGACGCCTAAAACAATACATTCTTTTTCTAACTTAGCAAAAGAAATCAAATTTTGAGGTAAATTTATTCTACCTTGTTTATCTATCTCAACCTCTGTCGCTCCAGAATAGAAAAATCTGCTAAAAGCTCGTGAATCTTTTTTAGTTAAAGGTAAAGAAGAAAGTTTTTTGACGAGAGAATCCCAGGACAATTGAGAGTACACGAAAAGGCAACCATCCATTCCTCTGGTAACAATAAAAGATCCTCCTAGTTCACTGCGAAACTTAGAAGGAATAATGATTCTGCCTTTTTGGTCTAAATTGTGACGAAATTCACCCATAAACATATCAATTACCCTCAAAAAAATTCTACCACATACCACCACTTCTCACCACGAAGTGACACTTTGTAATATAATTTTAATAAGAGAACATCAGTTCTAAGGCTTTCTAACCGTTTAAACTAGTTATTAAAAAAACTGATAATGAAAAAGATAAAATACCATCCAAACAAAAGTAAATTAAGGAATTTTCTCGACTGCCTAAAAAAATAACGATAACGAAATCGTTTGAAATTTAATGTATATGCTAAAATAAAAATTATTTCGAAAATAAAATACATTAAAAAGAATAATGGTAAAATGGAATTCACATAATTATTTTTTGTCTCAAGCCAAAGAGAAAAAGCCAAAGGAATTGAAATCCAATGACTTAATTTTATTTTATGTCTAGGTGCAAAATTAATCATAAAAAGGTTTATTGTACCAACTACTATAATAAAAATAATTATCAAAATTAAACTAAAGATTTGAATGCCACCCATATTACCACTTTATTTGATATTTTGTTAAAATAACTAACTAAGGAAAATACAATGAAGAAGAAAAAAACAAGTAAATTTCAAAGAATAACTAATATTGCAGTTTGGTTGATGATTATTGCAACGGTTTCGGGAGTCATTCTAACTGTTGTTGCTGTTCTTAATCAATGGTAGTTACTTTTCGTATAATTGAGGCCTAATTGCATAAAGTAACACTAAACATACCGCTGCAACAGCAAAAGTTGCTAGAAAACTTGGGAGCTGATAAATTAATGCTGCCAACCACATACTGCCATTCTTTGGTACCGTTAAATATTTGCCAAAGAAAATAACCGAAGCAGCTGTGTGACACAAGAATTTACCAATACAGGCAACCAAAATTCCTAAAAACACAAAAAGCACAGCAAAGGCATGCTTTTTTTTGTTTATCGCTAATTGAAGCGGTCCATGAACAATCCCCGCTAAACCAATCAAACTAAATGCTACAATATATTCTAAAAATGCTTGAAGCGGAGAAACAACACTGCTTGACCCAATTCCTCTTAAAAACAGATCTAAAATACCAAAAATAAAACCTGAGATAGTCCCGTTTACTAACCCTCTTTTTAATGCAAAAAAAACAATTGGAACTAAACCTAAAGAGATATTAAGAACATCTCCAGCTGATGATTTTGGTTTAAACTCATTTAAAACCATTGCCAAAGCTGCAAATAATGCGTCTTCAACTATTAAACGAACAGTTACAATACTTGATCCATTTTGATTATTTTTCATGTTTCAATTCCAGCTTTTTCCTAAAATACTCAACAATTTTTTCTGTTGGTAAGTATAAAATAACAAAATAAATTAAATTAGTAAATAAAGTGGTCGGCAAATATACTGAAATATACTGAAATAATCTTATATCAGTTAAATTAAGATAACTATTAAGCAAATAATAAATTGAGCTAAATAACGTGATTGTTAAAAAAAAGGAAGATAAAATATATATAAAATTATTCGGCAAATGATTTTCTAACCATCTAAGGAATAATGCTGAAATCACAAAGGAAACTGCATAAAAACCAATTACTCCTGAGTAAAAGATATCTTCAATAATTCCGACTACTAAAGCAACCCAGACAAAATTGAAATCAATTTCAAAAGTTAAAACAGTTAATCCGATTAGCCCACCCATCCAAGAAATCCGACTTGAAAAAATAAAGGGAATTGAATGAGAAATAAAACTGATTGATCCATCAATCAAAATCAAAATATACAAAACAATAAATGCAAAAAGTCCAATTTTAAAAGATAATTTTCTATCCATCCTTAATCACCAACTGTGCGATCAATTACCGTTACCACGCTAAAATCATTAATATCAGTTGCCGATTTTACATAAATCATTGTTGATAGTCCGTAATCTTTTTTTTCAACTTTATTAACTTTTCCAATTAAAAGACCTTTAGGAACAATCCCCCCAAACCTGACGTAACTACTGAATCTCCAACTTTTATCGAACTATCTTTAGAAACATCACCAAAAATCAACGCGTCTTCACTCTGAGAAAATCCTGTAATTACACCATTAATAACATCTCCGTTAGATGATGTTATTTGGGCAGAAAAATGATTAGCAACTTTACTATTAGAAGATATTAATTCAACTTTAGAAGTAAAGTCTGCCGCTTCAATAACTCTTCCGATCACTCCCGATCCAGACATCACAGGCATATTTTTCTTAACTCCGTTCACCGTTCCACGATTAATTATAACCAAATCCTGCCAGTTAGAAGGAGAACGAGAAATAACTGCTGCCGTTATTTGAGAATAATCAGATAAAGTTGCATTTAACTGGAGTTCTTTCTTTAATTCTTTGTTTTCCTTAGTCAAAACTGCAAGCTTAGTTTCATTTTGTTCAAGTTCATCAATCTTTTTTTTCAAACGTTGATTTTCACTATACGTTGAAACCAATTCTCCTTGAAATTTAAAACCATTGTTAATTAACTTTCCCGGTTCATTAACTACATAGCTCGTCACTCCAATGACATCATTTGTTAATTTTAAAAGATAAGGTGGAGTTTTAGAATAGTTAATGATTCGGATCGAAAACACAATCGATGAAGCTGCTAAAATAAATGATATTAAAATTACAATTAATCTTTTATTGGAAAAAAATTTAGGCATTTGCTCTTTTTTCTTTTCTATTATCCATGGCTTAACTCAATTAATTTATCCCAGCCACCAATTGCTGCGCTATCAGCTGGATTGGGAGGTATTAAAACCGTTAACCCGGTTTTTTCTTTTACTGCTAACGATAGGTTATTAAGCAAGGAACTGTCACCAGTCAAAATAATTCCTTGTCTTATTATATGATTTTGAATTGATTCTGGAAGTATTTTTATAAATTTTTTTATTTCTTTACTAAACCTATCCATCGTTTTATTCGTAATTTGCTCAATAATTTTATTAGAAATATTTAAATATATTGGCAACCCTGTCTTCGATTCAATTCCTTTAATTTTTAAATTACGATTGCCATCATAATCGGATGAATTCATAAAAAAATTACTTTTTAGATATTCTACAGTATTATTACTTAAAATTACTCCAAATTTTTCAATAAATTCCTTCTTTACTAGTTGATTAAAACTATTAATTCCTTGTCTGAACAATCTTACTTTTAATTTTTGGTCAGAAAAATTGGCAAAACTTGTAAGATTACTCCCAATATCTATCAATAAATAATGACTAACCGATAACTTTTCTTTTTTTCTTAAATAAACAGTATTTGTTATAATTTTATCCTCAACAGTCACATTTCTAACACCCATTGCCATTAATTCATGTTTGAAACGCTCTTTGGTTCTAAAATTAGGAAAATTAGGGATAGAAATCAAAACATTAAGCCGATCTAGTGGTCCAAATTTCATCAAAAGACTTTTTACAAAATATAGCATTGCATTATAATTTACAATCTTCCCATTCTTAAAAGGTCTAACAATTAATTTACTAGTTGGAAACCGTCCCACAAGTTGCTCTGCATTTATTCCAAATGAAATATAATCCTTTTTTATAACATCAAAAGCCACAATAGTTGGCTCTTTTACCAAGTTATCTGTCTGGTCGTACTTAATAGTTGTATTGACTTGTCCCAGATCAACTGAAAGGTATTTAACACCAAAATTAAACATTTTTTTCAACCCTAACTAAATAAATTTTCTTCTTGCAAGGACAAATAGCGTTCAGTCCCTATAATTAGATGATCCGTAAATTCAATTCCTACAATTCGGGCAGCTCTATTCATTTTTTTAGTAAAACGAATATCTTCAGGAGATATACTACATTCCCCACTTGGATGATTATGAGCCAAAATAAAACTATGCGCATGATATTTTAAGGCAAATTCTAAAATTTCTCTTGGACATGCAATACTAGCATCAAGGGTTCCTTTAAAGATTATTTCACTCTTGATCAGTTTTCTATTAACATCTAGAAAAAAGCCAACCAAACATTCCTGATAAATATTATTGAAAAAACTAAGAGATATCTCTCCGGCTTCCTTACTAGTTGTTAATTGTCCATACCTCAAACGGCAGCTTTTAAAAACACGATTGCCTAATTCTACTGAACATAATAATTTATAGATTGTATTATCACAAATACCGGTCTTATCTTTTAATTCCTTGAAATTTAAAAATGCTAAATCTCTCAAATCAAAGTCATCACTTACTTCATCATCTTCTCTCGAATCAGAACGAATAATTATTGAAAGTAGATCTTCTGTTGTAATTGTTGAAATTCCAAAATTTTTAATTTGATCATAAATTTCAAAAGTTCTTAATGAATCCATTTGCTTTACGCTCCTTTTTTATTCCTATATAAAAAAATTACGCAAAGCAAATAATTAAAACAAAAAATCTAATCCATTTACCAAATTACCTATAATTTAAATCAATAAAATTATTAAAAACTATTATAAAAGATTTAATATTTCTTCTTTTTCATTATTTAGATAGTTTTGATCTATTTTAATATTAGTAATTTGAATATTATTTAAAGCATCATCAATCAACTGCTCAACATCTAATAATTTTTCATAATTTCTTGCTTGATCTAAATGCGGTCTAGTTTTTGGCTGAGGAGGAGCAAAAATCGTACAGCAATCCTCAAATGGCATAATTGATAAATCAAAAGTATCAATTTTTTTGGCAATAGAAATAATTTCATTTTTATCAAAAGACACTAAAGGACGTAATATCGGAGTTGTTGTCACATCATTAATTGCCATCATACTCTCTAAGGTTTGCGAGGCCACCTGTCCAACAGACTCTCCGTTAACAATTGCTAATCCATTTCTTTGTCTTCTAACCAAATCAGCTAATCTTAGCATCATACGACGCTGAATTGTCATTAAATAGCCTTCAGGAACTTTCTTCCTAATTTCTTCCTGAATTGCAGCAAAAGGTACTGCGATAAACTGAATCCCATTTGCTCCAGTAAAGGGAATTAACTTTTTTGTTAATTCTTTACTTTTTGCTAGTGCCTGCTCCGAGGTATACGGTGGAGAAAAGAAGTGAATCATTTCAACCCGCATTCCTCTTTTTAAGGCTAAATAAGCTGCTACTGGAGAATCAATCCCACCTGAAAGCATCACGTGAACTAATCCCGCAGTTCCGGCCGGCATCCCATGGGCTCCTGCAATTACCTCACTATACAAGTATGCTGCATCACCTCTAATTTCAATTGTCAACTCAATATCAGGGTCATGAACATTCACTGTTAAATAAGGATGTGTTTCTAAAATCAAGTCGCCAATTAAATTATTAATCTCAAATGTTCCGTAAGAAAAATCTTTATTGGATCTCTTCGTTCGAACTTTAAAAGTTTTTGCTTCATGACTGAAATTATTTATCACAAAAACAGAGGCTTCTTTAATTCTTTCAATATCTAATTCAACCCGTACTACTTTACAAATACTTTGAATTCCAAAAATGGTTTTAAGAATTTTTATAATCGGATCTGGATCTTCATCATTAAGAATTACATGTAGGTGGTCACGGGTAGTTTTAATTTCAACTGAAAAATCAGTTAATTTACTTTTAATATCTCGTCGGAGATTTTCAATAAATTGTCCTCTATTTTTTCCTTTCGTTGATAATTCACCATAACGGATCATCAATTCATTATATTGCATTAATTAATCACCTTAATATCCTCTTTCATTTGTTTCAAAGCATTTATAAAACTTTGCATTTCACTTAACATATTTTGAGATCCTAAACTAACCCTTAACGCCCCTTTCAAAACTTCATCCGGCAAATTCATTGAAGCTAAAACATGTGAAGGTTTATTATTTTGCGATGAACAAGCACTCGTTGTCGAAATATAAATATTTTTCTTTTCTAAATAGTGAACGGCAGTTTCTCCTTTAATTCCAAGAACTGCAAAGGAAATTATCGAAGGTGTATAGATTGATGAATCTTTAGAAACAAGACAAAAATCTGGATCATCCTTTAAAAAATCAAGTAAAATATTTTTCATTTTCTGATACTTTTTATGATTTTCTATGCTGCCTTCTAAGGATATCCTGAAAGCTTTCACCATTGCAGCGATAGCTGGAGTATTTTCAGTTCCGCTTCTTAAATTTTTCTCCTGACCTCCTCCGTTAATTAACGGCTCTAAATGTCGATCAGGATTATAAATAATAAAACCTACTCCTCGCGGTCCTTGAAATTTATGTCCAGAAAATGTTGCAAAATCAATCCGAGGATTTGAATATAATTTTTCTAGATTTTTGCCAACCGCTTGAACAGCATCAACATGAAAAACAATCTGAGGATGATCTTGCAAAATCTCAGCTATCTCACTAATAGGCTGAATAGCTCCAGTCTCGTTATTAACGGCCATAATTGAAATTAATGTGGTGTTTGGTCTAATCGCTTCAGCTAATTTCTTAGGGTCAATTTGGCCTAATTTATTAGGCTTTAGGTATGTAATTTCAAATCCGTATTTTTCTAACTGTTTAACTGCTTCAAGAACCGCTGCATGTTCAATTGAACTTACAATAATATGATTGCCGCTTATTTTACGAGCCAAGGCGACTCCTTTAATTACTAAATTATCACCTTCAGATCCGCCGCTCGTAAAAATAATTTCCTTAGTTTTAAGATTGAGCAGATCTTTTAATTGTTGACGCGAAACTTTAAGTACTTCTGCAGCTTCTAGACCTAATTTATTTAAACTAGAAGGGTTCCCGAAAAACTTTTTCGATACTGTAACATATGTTTCTAGTACTTCTGGAGCAATTGGTGTTGTTGCACTATTATCAAAATATATCATTAATTTTTCAGATGCTCCATTCGTTATAATTGAATTTTTATTTCATCGCTTTCATTGTAATTGGCTGCTATTTCCTGAAAAGATCCAGGTTTAATTAATTCGAGCTCTTTAGCTAAAACATTTACGGCCTGTCCATAATCAAACTGATTTGCATAAATTTCTTTAGCTTTGTTAATAGATTGAGTAACTGAAGGATTTGTTTCCTGATATTGAATAGCGTTTTGAATCAAAATTTCTGTTAACCGAGAATTTTTAACCATTTCATTAGTTTGATCGCTTAAGGTTATTAAATCTTCTTTGAGTAACGAAGATACGTTTTCTATTTCATCAATATCAATTTTAGAAGAAGTGATCAAACTCTTCATTTTCTTTAATTCTTTACTTACAACTAGATAAAATTCGCGGTAATCTTCTAAAACACCAGGCAAATTCTCTTTTTCTACATATCGAGCAATAACTTTAAAAGCAGAATCATAGTCTAACAGATCTTTTTTAAATTCTTCTAATTTATCATATTTTTTAGAAACTTCATCAACAATCTCTATTTGTCTCTGCTCAATTTCTGTCAGCTGTTTGCGCCATAATTCAAAATCACGATTAATTACACTTAAAACAGCTTCTTTATCTGTTACCTTCTGCATGTCACGATTGTAATCCAACCTAATATTTTCAATTTGAAGTTCAAAATCAGCTGCTTGCTTTTCTTCATTATTTTTTAATACAAAAGTATTTGATGCTTGATAAATATTTTCGCTTAGCGTTCTATTTTGACGTCCTGCATGAATAATGAATTGGTAAAGATCATCTTTAGTATTTTTTACTTTACGATGAGACTTATACTCTCTTTCAAGAATCGTATATAATTTATCTATCTCTTTAGAAATGTGTTCGCAATTTGCTCTAATATCATCAATAGCTGCCTGCGTTAACAATTCCTTTGTCTGATCAACTAAATTTTGCAGAGTTAAAATTTTATTGTCAAAATCATCGTCAATAAATTTATAACCACTTGCTTTCATTTTTTCGTAAGTGGCTCTAATCTCTTTAAGCTGTCCAGGAAAAGTTTTATTTACCTGCTCAAAAAGGATTGAAATCTCTTTCATATCATTTTTTAAATCAGCTAATTCGTGAGTGATTGTTTCAAAAAGTGCTTTAGCTTTTGAATAATCACCGCCAAGATAAACTTGCTGGGCACTGTCGTATGCTTCATCAATTTTTGAAAGCCGATTTTCCAAAATATCCTGGGCAGGTCCATAAGCATACCCTTTAGATAAAATACTTCTCTTCACGTCAGTTAATTCGTTATTAATTCCATCAATTAACTTCTTATCAAGATCTTGAACGTCCTGTATTTTAAATAAAGCTTGTTTGATTTCGGCAATATCTTTTTTAGAATCTTTGAGCTTTTTTTCTAGCTCAGCCACTCTTTGACGTCCCTGAACAAACTGAAATTTATTATTTGCATCTTCAGCTTTAAAGAAAAAAGTTTCTAAATCAACAAGTTGACGATTTTTAACTCTTTCATATACTTGCTGCCAATGATTAAGATCAACCAGACTCTCTCCACTAGGACTTGACTGTTTTAACTTAACAAATTCTTCATCAATACTAGGGTCAAGTAACTTTTTTTTCTCTTGATCTAAAGAATCAATTCTTAAACTAACTCGACGCTGATAAAAAACAATACCAAACCATCCGAGTATAATAACTATAAAAACTATAAATACTGATATCCACAACATAATTTCACAAAAGCCTCACTATAATATGTTAAATTATACCAAATTCCAATCAATAAAAATTATAATTAAGAGAAATTGACTATAAAAGCTAAATAAAGTAAAATTAAAAATTGTGTAGAATAGCAGCAATCATCTAATCGGACGTCAACAATTTACACATTTTAAGGAATGAGTAACTTTGCTGCTAAAGCGAAAATTAGGTTAAATTGTACGAGATAAGGATGATAGTTATTTTACTCCAAGACAAAAATTTGGAGGATAAAAATGTCTAGAAATATTAAACCAATTTGGAAACAATCTAGAAGATTAGGATATTCATTATTAGGAACTGGTAAAGAGTTACAAAGAAGACCATACGCTCCTGGTGATCATGGACGAAACAATCGCTCTAAACCATCTGAATATTCTACTCAATTAAAAGAAAAACAAAAGGCTCGCTTACTCTATGGTTTAAACGAACGTCAATTCAGAAATTCTTTTATTAAAGCCGGTAAAATTAACAGTGAATATACTCACGGCGAAAATTTGCTTAACTTACTTGAATCAAGACTTGATAGTCTAGTTTATCGATTTGGATTTGCTTTGACTCGTCGTCAAGCTCGCCAATTGGTTAATCATGGTCATATTACGGTTGATGGCAAAAGAGTTGATATTCCTTCTTATATTGTAGAACCTGGACAAGTTATCAGCTTAAGAGAAAAATCAAAGAATCTTGACATTGTTAAGACTGCGCTTGACAGTACTATAAGTCGTCCTAATTATGTTACATTTGATGATAACAAGTTGGAAGGTACTTACGTTCGTGTACCTGTTCGTGATGAACTAGATCCAGATATTGATGAACAGCTAATCGTTGAATACTACAATAAGAGACTTTAGTATCAATAATATTGTTGGTAATAAATCTTTGTGATATATTTGAAGTGTTCTCTAGTGGTCGAACTAAGTCCAAATTGTGTTGACCGACAAACATTGATATTGGGAACAAAACACACTTGTCAACATAGACCTGGCACAAAGGTAATGGGGCATTTGGATATAGTTCCCACCTAACTATATCGTGGGATCAACCAAAAGTGCTTAGTGAACGACACCAAGAGATTTAATAAACTGGATAAATCCAGTTTATTTTTTTAGTGAGGAAAATATATGTATTTTTTATTTGCCATCTATGCGATTTTAATCAGTTTGTGTGGTGTTTTTATTACTGTAAAAAGAAGTTTTTTAAAATTAACTAATCTTAAAGTATTATGTTACGATATAATTATCGGCATTGTTGTTGTGATCACCATTTTTGCAATAGTGACTAAGAATTCTTGGTTAGAATTTTTATCATTATTTCTAGGTGCAATAATAGCTTTCATGATCAATCGGCTTCTTATCAAATCGATGAAAGGTAAATAGATGACTTACAGAAATATATTAATTGCTTTTGACGGCTCAGACGGATCTTTTTTTGCTTACGCCAAAGCTTGTCATCTTGCACTCAAAACTGGTGCAAATTTAGATATAATTTCAGTTATTGACAATCATATGCTTAAAGGTATTTCAAGTTTTGATACTGATTACATCCAACAAATTCGTGATGGGGTCATTAATGAAATTAGTGAGTTGACTGATAAAGCTAAGAAAAAAGGTGTAAAATCCGTTCAAAGATTTGTTGAGTTAGGAAATCCCAAAGTCATCATTTCGAAAGATATTTTTTCTAAAAAACATGACTTAATTGTAATGGGCGCTACCGGAATGAGTGAAATTGAAAAGATATTTATTGGATCAGTTACTGAATATGTCATTAATAATGCAAAATGCGACTGTTTAATTGTAAAAAGTTAAATTTAAAATCTCACAGTAGATAAAAAAGAGGTTGAGACATAAGTCACAAAAATCGATCAGACGTGCAATTATAGTCTGAGTTTAAACAAAAACGCTGATGAAAAACGAGATCAAGAACGATTTCGATTTCATCAGCGTTATTTTAGTTTTGAGAGGCAGTTATGTCACAGCATCTTTTTTATTTACCAAGATCTACGACCCAACCATCAGGCCCTTCAACATCTCCGAACTGAATTCCTGTTAATTGATTATAAAGTTTTAAAGTTACCGGTCCTGGCTCAGTTTCTGAATAAAATACATGCTTTTCACCATTATGAGTAATCGAGCCAACTGGTGAAATAACTGCTGCTGTACCCATCGCTCCTGCTTCAGAAAATTCATCGATATCATTAATTGAGATCTGAACTTGCGCAGGTTTTAATCCCATTTTTTCTGCTAAAGTCAAAACTGATAGTTTTGTAATTGATGGTAAAATTGAAGGCGATTTAGGTGTCAATAATTGACCCATCTTGGTAATACCAAAGAAATTGGCTGAGCCCAATTCTTCAATATATTCATGCTCTGTTGGATCAAGATAAACAACATCTGAATATCCATCGCTATGTGCTTTTTGGCCTGGATACAAGCTAGCAGCATAATTACCGCCTACTTTAGATTGTCCTGTTCCACCATGAGCTGCCCGATCGTATAAGGAAGTAACGAATGCAGTCGGAATAAGGCCTCCTTTAAAATATGGCCCAACAGGTGTCACATATATGTTTAAAATATATTTCTTTCCCGGCTGAACACCAACAACAGAATCAACAGCAATCATCAAAGGTCTGATATAAAGAGTCGCACCACTGCCATACGGAGGTACAAACTCTTCATTTGCTAGAACAACTTTTTTAACTGCCTCAATAAATCGATCAGTTGGGAATGCAGGCATTAACAATCGACTTGCAGATCTGTTCATTCTTTTTGAATTTTCATCTGGACGAAAAAGATTAATTCCTCCATCTTTACGGCGATATGCTTTCATTCCTTCAAAAATTTGTTGCCCATAATGTAGAGATGGAGTTGCTTCAGACATTACTAAATTAGAGTCTTCTGTCAACCCTCCTTCGCCCCATTCACCATTTTCATACGTAACCCGATAACGATACGGTAGATCGTGATATGAGAAACCTAGATTCTCCCAATCGAAATCACTTGGTTTTGCTTTTTCCTGCATGTTAATTTCCCTCCTAATATACACAATTTTGAATGTTTATAATAATAACATTTATTTTGATCCAGGGAAATACATTTTTAAAAAATATTTCTTTTTGTAATAAATATTAAAAAAAATACCCCCTCAGGGATATCTTCTAAATCTAACAAAATCAGCCAATTCCTCCGACAAATTCCATTCCGATTAATCGATTCAACTCAACGGCATATTCCATCGGTAATTCTTTGGTAAACGGTTCAACAAAACCCATGACTATCATTTCTGTCGCCTTTTCTTCGGATATTCCTCGACTCATTAAATAGTAAAGTTGTTCCTCAGAAATTTTAGAAACTTTTGCCTCATGTTCCATGGTTACATTACCATTTAAAATCTCATTATAGGGAATTGTATCCGAACTTGATTGTTCATCCATAATAATCGTGTCACATTCTACATGACAAAACGAACGATCAGATTTGGGACCAAAGCGAACTGTTCCTCGATAATCAACCGCACCTCCGTCTTTTGAAATAGATTTAGAAATTATTGAACTTGTTGTATCTGGTGCATTATGAATCATTCTTGCACCGTTATCTTGATCAACATCCTTAGAAGCAAAAGCAATAGAAAGCATTGTCCCTTTTGCTCCGCGACCGTCTAAATAAACTGCAGGATATTTCATTGTTACTTTAGACCCAAGATTACCATCAACCCATTCCATTGTGGCATTTTCCATTGCTTGAGCTCTTTTTGTTTCAAGACTATAAACATTTTTAGACCAATTTTGAATTGTGGTATAACGGCAATATGCATCACGTTCAACAAAAACTTCAACAACTGCCGCATGAAGACTATCACTGGAATAATTAGGAGCTGTACACCCTTCTACATAGTTTACCGATGCCCCTTCATCAACAACAATTAAAGTTCGTTCAAATTGACCTGAATTTTCTGCATTTATTCTAAAATAAGATTGAATTGGAGTCTCAACTTTTACACCTTTTGGTACATAAATAAAAGTTCCCCCTGACCATACTGCACTATTTAAAGCAGTAAATTTATTTAAATTAGGCTTTACTAATGTACCAAAATACTTTTTAAAAATTTCGGGATACTCATGCAGAGCTGTGTCAGTATCAGTAAACACAATTCCTAACTTATCAAATTGTTCTTTCATGTTATGATAAACAACTTCTGATTCATATTGAGCAGATGAACCGGCCAAAAACTTTCTTTCAGCTTGAGGAACTCCTAACTTTTCAAAAGTTTCTTTTATGGTATCTGGAACGTCTTCCCATTTTCGATATTTACGATCAGTTGCTTTTTGATAATAAAGCATATCTTTAAAGTCTAAGTCACTTAAATCGGGACCATAGTCAGGCATTTCCAGCTGCTGATAAACTTTAAATGCATGGAGTCGATAATCAAGCATCCATTCTGGTTCATTTTTCTCTCTTGAGATCGAACGAACAATTTCTTCAGTTAATCCTCTTCCAGTTGAAAAAACCGGTTCAAAGTCATCAGAAAATCCATAATCAAAACTTTCATCAATTTGAATTTTTTCAGCAATATCTTCATTATTTTTGGTGTTTTTTGTCTTTGCCTCAACCATTATCATCCTCCATTTTCATAATTGACTTTTCCAATGCATTCCACGCTAATGTAGCACATTTAATCCTTGGTGGAAATTGCCTTACTCCTTGTAAAATTTCAGCATCTTCTAAAACATCAGTGTCTTTAAAGTCTGGATCAGTAATCATTTTAGAAAAAACTTCTTTTAAATTTTTCGCTTCTTTTAAACTTTTCCCTTTTACTAAATCCGTCATCATTGAAGCACTGGCTTGTGAAATAATGCAACCACTGCCATCAAATTTTATTTCGACAATCTGGTCATTAGCAACTTTTAATTGTAAATTTAGAACGTCTCCACATGTTGGATTATGCAATTCCGTTGAAATTGTTGGATCTTTTATTTCACCAAAATTATGAGGAGACTCCCCATATTCAATAATCATTTCACGATAAAGATTCATTAAATTAGCCATTTTAGTGTTTGAAAAACCTCTGAACTTCCTTTACTGCAGTAATTAACTGATTAATATCTTCTTCATCATTATAAGCATGAATGCTAATCCTCAAACATGCCGAAATATTAAAATAACGCATTAATACTTGAGCACAATGATGCCCTGCTCTTACTTCAACCCCCAACGAATCAAATACTGTAGCTGCGTCATGAGGGTGAATCCCATTTAAATTAAAAGAAATAATATCATGATGTTTAAGTGCACCTTTGGAACCATATATTTTTATTTCTGGCAAATTACTTAATTTGTTAAAAGCTGAATCCAAAAGTTGGGAGTTATGAGTTTCAATTTCTTTTAACCCAACTTGATCAATATATCTTACAGCAGCTCCAAGTCCAATTACCCCGGCAATATTTTGAGTCCCTGCTTCAAGACGCAGCGGCAAGTCCTTAAATGTTGTATTTTGATAATCAACATCTTCAATCATTTCACCCCCATATTCGACTGGTTTTAATTGATTTAATAGATCATACTTACCATATAATACTCCAACTCCCGTTGGCCCAAACATCTTATGAGCCGAAAAAGCATAAAAATCACAATCTAAGCTATGAACATTAACGGGTAAATGTCCGACTGCCTGGGCACCATCAACCACTGCTAAAGATCCTGCGTCATGAGCAAGTCTACAAATTTCTTCAACAGGATTTAAAGATCCTAAGACGTTTGAAACATGAGCAACAGCTACAACTTTTACATGATGATTTAATTTATTTTTAAAATCTTCAAGATCAAATTCCCCATCGTCATTTAATTGTACGTACTTAAGATGGGCTCCTGTTAATTTAGCGATCTGCTGCCAAGGAACTAGATTACTATGATGTTCCATTACTGAAATAAGAATTTCATCACCTGGTTTCAAAAACTGCTTAAAAAAGCCAAAAGCGACCCAATTTAAACTTTGTGTCGCTCCTTTCGTAAAAACTATTTCTTCACGTCTGTCAGCATGAATAAAATCTTTAATTAAATCTCGGACTGATTCAAATTGTTCAGTAGCTTGCTCGGCAATTTGGTAAACTCCACGATGAATATTAGCATTGCCAAATGAGTAATACTGATTTAAAGAATCAATGACAATTTGAGGTTTTTGGGAAGTAGCAGCACTGTCTAAATAATCTAACCTTTTTCCATTAACCTTTTGATTAAAAAAAGGAAAGTCTTTCCTAATATTATTACTGATTGTCAATGTTTAAGCTCCTCTCAATCACAGAACGGAGCATTTTTTGAGTCCTTTGACTCTCAACAACAGTTATTACTGATTCCAAAAAGCCTTTTATAATTAGCCTTTTAGCCATATCCGCATCAAGACCACGGCTCTCTAAATAATACAACTGTTCTTCATCAATTCGGCCTACAGAAGCAGCGTGACCCGCTGTTACATCATTTTCATCGATTAGAAGAATTGGATTTGCATCCCCACGAGCTTTTTCACTCAACATTAAAACTCGATTTTCCTGCTGTGAATCTGAACCGCGAGCACCCTTTAAAATTTGCCCAATACCGTTAAAAACTAATTTAGCTCGATCTAAAATAACCCCATGCTGTAAAATATTACCTTTTGTTCTAAGGCCAACATTTGTAACTCGACTATTAATTGCAGACAACTGATCATTTTGAGCAATTGCTACTGTTTTAACTTCTCCAGTTGAATCATTGCCTTTGAGTCTTATCTTATTGTTAATTAGCACGTTTCCTTCTGTAAACTCACCAGAAGTTAAATTAACTGTTGCACGTTCGCTCGTCTCAAAATAACGATAAAAATAATTATGTCCGGTTGTTTTGGATTGATCATTTACAACGTATGATAACACCGAACCTTCCTGCGGATATATTTCAAAAAAGTTGGAATAATCTCCCTCAGCTACCATTTCAGCCATCTGATTCTCAGTAATAGATAATTTTGCATTTTTTCCAACGATTAAAACTACTTGGATGCTCTGACTTGCATGAGTTGAATAGTGAAAATATGCTTGTAAAGTTTCTTTAATTTTCATTTCATCCGGCACATAAATAAAAACGCCGCCGCTCAAGCGTCTGTAATGCTCAAAAGTAATTAAATCTTCTCTAGCAGAGATTAATTTTGAAAAATATGACGAGAAAATATTTGCATATTCACTAAAAGCATGCGTCATATCAGTAATTATTAAGCCTTGATCTAAATATTCCTGAGGAACCTTGATTGTGTTTAACTCCCCGCCTTTAAAAGAAAAAGCAAAGTTATCGGATAACTCAAAAGTATCTTCAGAATCCATTTGATTAAAAGTTTCGTCAGGTCTAATTAATTGAAGAGATTTGACATTAATTTGATCAAAAGATGGTAATTGTAAATCTTTTGGGCCTTCAGAATTTAATTCACTTTGTAAAGTTAGGATTTCTTTTGGAATTAATCTGTCATTTTCCATTATAGTTCCTCTTTAAAGCCATCATATCCTACTCGTTCTAATTCTGCAGCTAATTCTGCTGAACCAGTTTTAATAACTTTGCCACCCATCATAACGTGAACAAAGTCTGGCTTAATATATTCAAGCAATCGTTGATAATGAGTAATAATCAAGGATCCAAATCGATCTGAACGCATTGAATTAACACCCTTAGCAACAATTTTCAAAGCATCAATATCAAGACCTGAATCAATCTCATCAAGAATCGCAAACTTTGGTTCAAGCATCATTAGTTGAAGAATCTCGTTTCTTTTCTTTTCACCGCCTGAATAACCTTGGTTTAAGTTTCGCTCCTCAAATTCTTCTGAAATATGAAGTAAATCCATAGTGTAATCTAATTTTTTTATAAAATCCTTAATTGAAATTTTATGTTCTGGATCACGTTCATTCATGGCGGTTCTAATAAACTCCGTATTAGTTACACCCGGAACTTCAGCGGGATACTGCATTCCCAAAAACAACCCTTTTCGAGCTCTCTGATCAACCGTTAACGGTAAGATTGATTCACCATCAATAAGGATATCTCCATGAGTTACTTCATAATGAGGATTTCCCATAATCGTTTCTGAGAGAGTTGACTTACCAGTGCCATTTGGCCCCATAATTGCATGAATCTCACCAGTTTTAACGACTAAATTAACCCCTTTAAGAATCTCTTCTTTTTCATTTTCGTCGTTAGTCACTTCAACATATAAATCTTTTATTTCTAATACTGTCATTTTATATAAACCTCACCTTCGGTAGAGCTAAAAGTTTCGCTATTACGAGAAAACATATAATTTTTATAGTGGAATTTCATCGACATCACAAGACCAACTCCAATCATATTACTCAATAGATTAGACCCCCCTTGTGATATAAAAGGTAATGGAACCCCCGTCATTGGTAAAAGGCCAATTGACATCCCAATATTTTCAAATACGTGGAAAAGAATCATCATAATTACACCAGTCGAAATATAGGCATAAAACTCATTTTTTGTTTCAAAAGTCGTACTTAACATTTGATAAATTAGAACAAAATAAATAAAAATTAGAACACAAGAACCAATAAAGCCAAAATTCTCACCTATGACAGAAAAAATCATATCAGATTCTCTAACTGGGACATAAACTTGAGATACACCAAAACCTTTACCCCAAAGCTGACCAGATCCAATTGCCTGAATACTGCTTAAAACCTGATTTGAAGAAACACTTCCGCTTGTTGGATTGAGCCAATCAAAAATTCGATCAAACTGATAAGGTTTAAAACCAAGCTTTATTAAAAAGCCTTGATCAAACACTACTAAAGCTAAAACGCCGCCTATAAGCCCACCAACTGCAAGAAATGAAGGCACTAAAATCTGCCACATAATTCCTGACATAATCAAAATTCCCAAAAAAATTGCAACAAATACTAAAGTCGTCCCTAAATCCGGCTGCAGCATAATAAGGCCAATAATCGGAAGTGTCCAACCTATCAATTCAAAAATTAAAACAAAGTCACTATGAATTGAGTGCGTTGGATATCTTGTATTATGCAGCGTTGTAATTCGAGCCAACATGACAATATAAGCCGGTTTTGCAACTTCTGAAGGCTGAAAAGTAAATGATCCAATTCGAAACCAGCTTTTAGCTCCATTATCAAATGCAATTTGTCGATCAAAAAAAACTAAAACTAAAATTAGAAGAAAAATGCCAGCAGCGTAAAAATAAGGAGTTAATCTCCAAAGCTGTTCAGAGTCTAACTGCATTACTGCAACCATACAAGCAGCCCCAAATACATACCAAACACCTTGAGAAACCATTGGTTTAATAAGGCTAACATTAAGTGGATCATGCATTAACGAAACATAAAGGGCAGCCATCCCAATTATAACTAATAAAAAGACACTAAATAAAATGCCATAATCTATTTTATTATCTAACTTCGATTCATTTTTCATAAGATAAGATTATCGTACTTCTCTTTCATTTTCACGATTACGAAAAATAGTAAAATGATCAGGAACGTGATCAATTCCACCTCTATTAAATGGATTACACCGCAAAACTCGTGCAACCCCCATAATTAATCCTAAAATTGGACCATGTTTTTTTAAAGCTACGATCATGTAACTTGAACAAGTTGGATAAAATCGACAACTCGGAGGAAAAATAGGCGAAATAAATTTTTGATAAAATCTAACAAAAGCTATTAAAATTATTCGCATCCTCACCTCTTAAAATAATCTAATAAATGCTGCCATGTTGACCAATTAAACGCTTGAAAAAAATTACCGCCACCGACCATAAAGCCGATGCCGGTACCAATTAAAACTAAGAGAATAAAGGTCAAAATATAAATCACAACTTTTATCAAAAAGTTTGTTTTTCCTTTATCTGTTCGCAAAATTAAATTTTTAATCCTTTATCAAGATGATCGAGTAAAATTCCTGTTCCAAGCGCAACTGCTAATAAAGGTTCATCACCAACAATAACTGGAATTTGTAAACTATCTGAAAACATTTGAGAGATTCCTCGTAATAAAGCTCCGCCCCCTGTTAACATTACACCACGGTCTACAATATCAGCCGAAAGCTCAGGAGGAGTTTTTTCTAAAACTTCCTTTGCTCCAGCAATAATTGATAACATCGAATCATGCAATGCCTCTGATACTTCTACAGAACTTATTGTGATTTCACGCGGCAAACCAGAAACCATGTCACGTCCTCTAACTTCAACAGAAACCTCTGGATCGGGTTTATACACATAGCCAATGTCGATTTTAATCTTTTCAGCAGTTCTCTCTCCGATCAAAAGGTTATGCTTTTGCCGTACAAAATTAGCAATCTCTGTATCCATTGCATCTCCAGCAAGTCTCAAAGATCGGCTCGTGACTACTTCTCCCATTGAAAGAACAGCAATATCACTCGTTCCACCACCAATATCAACTACCATATTACCGCTCGGTTCATAAATATCAAGACCTGCTCCAACTGCAGCTACTTTGGGTTCTAATTCAAGATAAACTTTTTTCCCGCCAGCCTTTTCAGCAGCATCAATAATTGCCTTTTGTTCAATCGATGTAATATTAGTTGGACAGCAAATCAAAATCGTTGGGCGTGACATAAAACCTTTCAAATTCAATTTATTGATAAAATAAGTCAACATCTGTTCAGTAATATCAAAATCAGCAATGACTCCATCTTTAAGTGGGCGTATCACTCTAATATCTCCGGGGGTTCTTCCTACCATCCGGTAAGCTTCTGAACCAACAGCAACTACCCGATTACTTTTCGTTTCCACTGCAACTACAGATGGTTCATTTAAAACAATCCCCTTATCTTTTTGATTAATAAGGACATTGGCGGTCCCTAGATCAATGCCAATTTCTTTAGCCATGCGTATTCTCCAAATTTATTATATTTATGAATATCTCAATGAAATTAATTATAACATTTTATCCCATTAAAAATTAAAAATTATTGATAATTCGTTGTTTCTTAAAATTTTATGCTACAAAATTTTTTAAGAAAATAAAAAATCTCAGATTTAAACAATTCATTTGTTTAATCCAAGATTGTATTTATCTTAAAGATACTGTATTAATTCGGTTAATTGCTCGATTCAAAGCCACAGTTGCACGTCGAAGCTCTGCCTCATCGTGTTCTCGTTTTGCTTTTTCTATCTTTTCTTTAGCTCTCTCTTCAGCAGACTGTGCTCGATCAACATCAATATCGCTGGGGCGCTCAGCAGTATTGGCAACAATTGTCGCTACGTTGTTATCCATTTCTAAAAAGCCACCATTAACTGCTACATACTGTACTTGTCCATTAGTCCGGTAAATTTTAACCGGCGCAATCTGCAAAGAAACCAAAGCGGGCTCATGTTTGGCTTGAAAACCAATTTCTCCACCAATCGCTTTAACAACAACCAAAGTGGTTCGATGATCATAAACTAAACCATCTGGAGTTACGATATTTACTTGAAATACTTTATCATCACTCATATTTCACCTACTTTGACGTTTCCTTATTTTCATCGTCGCTTGTAGATTTATCATCAGATTCATTAGAATTATCAACAGCCTTTCCTTCATCAGAACCTTTAGATTTAACCTGAGTTCTCATACTTTCAGCCTTTTTAATAACATCTTCAATTGGGCCCACATTACGGAATGCATCTTCGGGAATATCGTCATATTGACCATCAATAATTCCTTTAAATCCTTTAATCGTTTCTTTTACTGGAACATAAGAACCTGGATTTCCAGTAAACTGTTCAGCAACGAAAAAGTTTTGAGAAAGGAAAAATTGAACTTTTCTAGCTCTTTGAACAATGGTTTTTTCATCATCAGATAACTCGTCCATCCCTAAAATTGAGATGATATCCTGTAATTCACGATAACGCTGGAGAACATGCTGGACTCCTGTAGCTACTTCATAATGCTCATCACCAACAATTAACGGATCAAGCGCACTAGAACTCGACTCTAGTGGATCAACTGCTGGATAAATTCCCTGCTCTGTTAATCTACGTTCCAAGTTGGTCGTTGCATCCAAATGAGCAAACGTTGTTGCCGGAGCCGGATCTGTATAATCATCAGCAGGAACATATACTGCCTGAATTGATGTAATAGAACCTGACTTCGTAGAAGTAATTCTTTCCTGAAGCTGTCCCATTTCAGTTGCTAATGTTGGTTGATAACCAACTGCTGATGGCATTCTTCCAAGTAATGCGGATACCTCAGAACCAGCTTGAGTAAATCTAAAGATGTTATCAATAAAAAGTAAAACATCTTGTTTTTCAGCATCACGAAAATGCTCAGCAATTGTTAGCCCAGTAAGAGCAACCCGCATTCTAGCTCCAGGCGGTTCATTCATTTGTCCAAACACTAGTGCGGTGTTCTTTAAAACGTTTGAATCTTTCATTTCGTAGTAAAGGTCATTACCTTCACGTGTTCTTTCACCAACACCTGTAAAAACGGAAATTCCACCATGCTCAGCAGAAATATTATGCATTAATTCCTGGATTAAAACGGTTTTACCAACTCCAGCGCCACCAAACAATCCAATTTTTCCACCTCTTAGATAAGGTGCAAGCAAATCAATAACCTTGATGCCTGTTTCTAATATCTGATCAGATGGTGTGATATCTTCATACTTAGGTGGTTCACGGTGAATATTATCCCTTGGATAATCCGGGGCAAAACTTGGCCCACCATCAATTGCTTCACCTAGAACATTGAATACTCTTCCTAAATCTTCTTTACCAACTGGAACTTTTAAAGAAGAACCGGTATCTATTACCTTCATCCCTCTAGTTAAACCATCGGTAGATTCCATGGCAATTGTTCTAATTACGTTATTTCCTAACTCCAAAGAAGCTTCAAGAGTAACTGTTTCTTTTTCATCTTTTTGGACGATGAGGGCATTATTAATATCGGGCAAACTGTCTTGAGTCGGAAACTCAACATCAACGACCGGTCCAATAACCTGAACTACTTTTCCTATATTATCAGCCATTACTATCCTTTCTACTCAAGAGCGGATGCTCCGCCCACAATTTCATTAATTTCAGTTGTAATCGCACCCTGACGAGCACGATTATATTCGATCGACATTCTGCTGATCAAATCTTCTGCGTTATCACTTGCACTCTTCATAGCCATTGTTGAAGCAGAATGCTCGGCAAGTTTTGCATCAAGAATTGCCCCATAAATTAAACTTTCAGCATACTGTGGTAAAACAGTATCCAAAACCGTAATGGGGTCTGGCGTAGATAAAAACTCAACTTCTTCATCATCATTACTTTTAGCATTATCATCAAAAATCTCGAGTTCAGACAAAGGAAGAATCTGTTCAACTCTAAAACTACTAGTTAAAGAATTAACAAAATGGTTGTAACAAATAATTAATTTTGTATACAAACCTTTTTGAAATAAATCAACTGCTTTAGAAATTATTTTTCTTACTTCACCAAAGCTAGGATTATCTGACAAGTTCATAACTTCAAGATCTGTTTTGATACCTCGATGATGAAAGAAGTCAACCCCTACACTTCCGACGCAAAAAAGTAACGGACTTTCACCCTTATCTTGTGCTTGGCGCAATAAGCTTAATGCCGATTTTAAAACACTACTGTTATAACTACCTACTAAGCCACGGTCTCCTGTGATAACCAGATAAGCTGTTCTCTGATCTTCTATCTTTTTGTAATTTTCTTTTCGACTGTCGAGAAAACTATTAACTATAGATTCCTCAGTTTGGTCAAAATAAATTCCTTCTAAAGCTTCTGGGTCTGTCTCATGGAGTTTAGCAATATTTTTAAAGTTTTGAGATTTAGCAACTTTTTTTACAATGCTTCTTAATTTTTTATCATAAACCTCATATTTATTATATTGCCTTTGCACCTGATTCATTTTAGCCGCAGAAACCATTCGCATTGCTTTAGTAATTTGCTCAGTACTTTTTACTGAAGCAATCCGATGTTTAATATCAGTTAACGATTGTGACATTTCATCACCTAATTAGAAATCTGATTAGCAATTTTACCTGCTGCATTCGGATTATTACTTTTTAACGTAGAGATAAAACTGTCTGTGATTTCTTTAACTGCTTGATCCAATCCGTCCCCTTCAGGTAAATCCTTCTTTTCTTGGATTTCTTTCATAAGGTCCGAATACTGAGCATGCATCTTCTTAATTAAATCTTCTTCATAAGCAGTAATATCATTAATTGGTACGTTATCTACATAGCCTTTAGTTAAAGCATAAAAAATCACTGTTTCGTCAGAAACTGATAACATTTGGTGAAGTTTTTGCTTTAATACTTCTACAGTTCGACGTCCACGATTAAGTTTCGACTGTGTAGCTGCATCAAGATCTGTTCCAAATTGAGAGAATGATTCTAATTCTCGGTAACTGGCTAAATCAATTCTTAAAGTACCTGATAACTTCTTCATAGCCTTTGTCTGAGCGGCTCCACCAACACGAGATACTGAAGCACCGGCATCAACCGCTGGTCGAGTTCCAGCAAAGAATAAATCACTAAGTAAGAAGATCTGACCGTCAGTAATTGAAATAACATTAGTAGGAATATATGCTGAAATATCTCCTGCCTGAGTTTCAATAATTGGTAATGCGGTCATTGATCCACCACCTAGTTCATCGCTAAGCTTTGCACTTCTTTCAAGTAAACGTGAGTGGGTATAGAAAATATCACCGGGATAAGCTTCACGTCCTGGCGGACGACGAAGTAACAACGATATTTCACGGTAAGCGACTGCTTGCTTCGATAAGTCATCGAATACAATCAAGACGTCTTTACCTTTGTACATAAAATATTCACCCATTGCTGATCCTGCATAAGGTGCAATATAAAGCAGTGGTGCTGGTTCAGAAGGTCCAGCTTCAACAACAAACGTGTAATCAAGTGCTCCATACTTTCTTAATGTTTCAACTTGAGAACGTACAGTTGATTGTTTTTGCCCAATAGCAACATAAATACAAATCATATCTTGACCCTTTTGGTTCAAAATAGTATCAATTGCTAATGAGGTTTTTCCAGTTTTTCTATCTCCAATGATCAATTCACGCTGACCTCGACCAATTGGAACAATAGCATCAATTGCTTTAATTCCTGTCTGCAGTGGTTCATCAACTGATTTTCGCTGCATAACTCCTGGAGCTTTATATTCAATTGGACGATTTTCAGTTGAATGTATTTCTCCTAAACCATCTATTGGACGACCCAGTGGATCAACAACTCGACCAATCATATCATCACCAACTGGCACTTCCATGATTCGACCAGTTCTTTTAACGGTGTCGCCCTCTGAGATTTCATCATAATCTCCAAGAACGATGATTCCGACATCGTCTCTCTCAAGGTTCTGAATTAAGCCGAACACGCCGTTTTCAAACTGTACAAGTTCACCATACATGGCGTTGTTAAGTCCAGATGCTCGGACAATTCCATCACCTAAATAAGTAACGGCACCAATTTCATCAACTTTTATCTCGTCTTGATATTGGCTCAGCTGTTTTTTTATAAACTCAGCTAATGCCTCAGTAGTTGCCAAAATTATGCCTCCAATCCTTTATCATTAATTTTTATATGAAACAACGATTCTTTTATCCGATCTAATCTCGTACGAATGGAATCATCAATCAAGTACGTATTACTTTCAATGATGATCCCTCCAATTAGATCCTTATCGACCTGATAATTGATTTGAACCTCATTCAGATCAAATTTATTTTTTAAAGTCTCTTCTAACTTCTGTTGTTGTGCGTTATCGAGCTTATATGTGACTGTTACTTTAAAGGCCATAAGTTTAAGACGTTCATTTTGAAAATCAACAAATTTGTCGCGCACCCGATTCAAAATCATAATATGTCCATTTTGAACCAGAACTTGTAGAAATTTCTCAACGTTACTGTCATAACCATTACACAAAGCATTAATTAAACTTTTTTCTACATCAGTCGGTAACCTCCGACTAGCAAAAGCAAGAACTAATTCTTCGTGATCCTTTACATACTCATTCAACTCAGTTAGCTGATCGATAAATTTACCGCCATCTTTAACTGAAACGATATCTCCTAAAGCATTAACATAAGCTTGAGCATACTTTTCTCGATCATAACTCATTTACTAGCCTCAAGTTTCTGCAAAAAATCATTAACCGATTGTTTTTGCTTATCTTCATCGATTTGATCTTTTAAGATACTTGCCGCCATTTTAGCTGATACTTCGACTAAATTATTTTTAACTTCGCCAAGCATTTCTTCTTTTTGGCTTGCAATATCATCTTTAGCACGCTCAGTAATAGCTTGTGCATCATCATGAGCCTGTTCAATAATTACACTTCTTTGATTTTGACCATCTTTTTCGGCCTTTTCAATAATCAAATTAGCTTCAGCATGACTGGCACTAACTTCTTTTTGACGTTGTGCAGCAAGTTTAGTAGCTTTTTCTCGCTCTGATTGTGCAGAATCAAGATCGTCATTGATTTTATTTCGACGATCTTCAAGCATCTTATTAACCGGGCCATACGCATACTTCCCAATTAAAAAGATCATAACAATCAAAGTCGCGAGCAACAGAAGAGGATCGCCTATTTCAAGACTATTCATTCCTAAATTAAGCATCTTCTCTACACCTTTCTAACTTTAAACAATTATTATTTAAATACTAAGATAAGGGCAATAACAATTGCTAAAATAGGAGTTGATTCAGTTAAACCAACGCCAAGAATCATCGTTCCACGGATAGTTCCACTTTGTTCTGGCTGACGAGCCATACTTTCTAATGCTTTACTTACAACAATTGCATCACCAAAACCACCTGCAATAGCTGCAAAAGCTGCTGCAAAAGCTGCTGCGATTAAATTAATTCCCATTTTTATAAAAATCCTCCAATTTTTTACTCATTTGCTTTTCGATCAATGTAAACCATTGATAAATTTAAAAATACATACGTCTGGACTGCGCCAATAAAGAGCGAAAATGCTTGCCAGATTAACATCAAGATAAAGGCAAAAGGAACTGTTACAAAAGCAAATCCCTTAATACCAAAGGCCAATTCAGTGATTAAATGAATCAAAACTTCACCTGCATAGATATTTCCATACAAACGTAACGAAAGCGTTAAAAAGCTTGAAAAATCATCAATCAAGTTAATTGGTAGAAAAAGGGCAAAGGGCTGGACAAAACTTTTAAGGTAATTTTTCAACCCATGTTTTTTTACTCCAACATAATGGGAGTATGCAAGTACCATCGTTGCTAGAGTCATTGTAACAACAGCTGAAGCAGTTGGTGACCTAAAGAAGCTATACCCATTACCAGAGAGCTGGAAAAATAATCCAATTTCATTACTTACAATAATGAATAAGAAGATTACAAATCCAAACAATCTTGCCGGTTTTCTTTCTTCCTCTCCTGATAAATTACTATTTACGACATTGTTGGTAAAATCTACCAACCATTCTAGAGCATTTTGCTTTTTTCCAGGTTTCATTTGTAAATTGCGCGACCAATAATAAACCAAGAAAAAAATCAAAACAGCTATTACTAAAATGGGAATATCGTTGGCAAGGTTAAAACGTAATCCAAAAATACTTATTACTGCATCCTTATCCGTATCCTTACCTCACTTTCAACAAAATTAGAACTTTTTAAGTTCTTCTTGTCAAGTAGTTATAATACACCTTAAAAACAAAAAGTGAACCAGATTTTAAAACAAGGAAACGCTTTTATTTTGTTCCGAACAGTCGATCGCCTGCGTCACCTAGTCCTGGAACAATATATCCGTTGTCGTTTAATCTCTCATCCAAAGCTGCGGCATAGATGTCCACATCGGGATTTTTTTCTTGAACTTCTTTAACTCCTTCAGGTGCAGCTACTAAAACAACAAGCCTAATTGATTTTGCTCCTCTTTTTTTGAGAGCTTCAATAGCCATATTAGCAGAACCCCCAGTCGCCAGCATTGGATCAACAACAAAAAGGATTCTTTTGTCAATATCAGATGGCATTTTAACAAAATATTCATGAGGTTTTAACGTTTTTTCATCACGATACATGCCCACATGACCAACTTTAGCAGCTGGAATTAATCTTAAAACTCCATCAACCATTCCGAGACCTGCTCTTAAAATTGGAACAACGGCTAGTTTTTTTCCTGCTAAAGTTTTTTGAATCGACTTACCCATCGGTGTTTCAACCTCAACATCTTTAAGAGGCAGATCTCGGGTAATTTCGTAAACCATTAATTCAGCAATTTCATTGGCTACTTCCCGAAAATCTTTCGTTCCGACGTTCTTATTTCTAATCATCGTTAGTTTATGTTGAATTAACGGATGATTTAATACTGTAAAATTACTCACTAAACACCTCCAATTTGAACTTATCCTTTTTCCTTATTAATCGATCCTGATAGATTTTAATACTTGTTGATTCAATTCTTCAAGTCTTATTATGTTTTTTTGCTCGTTAAAAGCATTACAAATTAGTTTTCCAAAATTTTTAACATCTTTGGAAGTATAGCCTTGATGGGTTACTTGATAAGTTGACAGGCCAAAAGACTTTTTCCCATCTATATCTATATTTTCTTCTTTCACTTCAATTCCAATTTGTCGCAAAATCTTTTGAAAATCTTCAATTCGATCTTCTTTCTCTTTAAAAATTAAATGAGAAAAGCTGCCAATTGGTTCACAAGAAAAAGTTTTATTTAACTCAAGACATAAAGAATCCATATTTTCATTTGATTTTAAAACATCAACTTCTTCAGATGCCAACATGGGCTTAAATTGGAAGAAATTTAAAATAGCTTCATCAATTAGAGAACTATCTGAATTTTTTGAGATAATTAACCCATCACCCCACTGCGCAGTCATAAAATCAGCATGTTCACTCAAACTAGTTTCTTGAGCTAAATCACTGGTAATAGCTTCGCCTAAACAAACAACCAGCTCAGAGCCATTAATTCGACTCAAGTGTCTCAATTGTTCCCAATCAGGTGATGAAGAAAAACTAAGAAAATCGTAAACAATAACCTGTGGACAATAACTTTCAATAATTGATTCAACTTTTTTTAAATCAAGATCATTAAACTCTTGATGAATATATTCAACTTGATAATGATCTAAAACCCACCTAAATTTACAAGCAAGATTTTTAAACTCTGATGTGATTATTAAAAGACGTTCATTTTGTTTCATTAAAGAATCAATTAAGATATTAAATGCCATTATTTCACTTTGGGGTACTATTTCTACTGTCTCTACTCCCAACAGTTTCTGGTACTTTTGACTCAAGTCCTCTGATAGATTCTTGTTCCCTTTTGAGTATAAATCTATTCCCATTTTGTAGCTATTTCCTTTAATTTTTGAGTATATAAATCATTTTCAAGGTTCTGTGCAAAAATAATACTTATGTGTGGATCGTTATCTAACTTTGTTAAAACTTTGAAAAAGTCTTTTAATGGGTTTTCCCCTAACGTTTTTTTATTTCCTTCAAAACCAAAACTATTGCCCCAAATCACAAAATTATCGTTTTTATTTAATTTTATTAAATTAGCTAATTCATCTTTGTTATGGTAAACAAACAATTTCTTTTTTAGCTGATAATGCTTGAAATCTGATATAACTTCAATTTTTTCTTCTAAAAAGTTTGAAAGATCAGCTGCTGAAATTGCTCCAGAGCGTCGAATTATCGGGGTTTTAGACAAATCTAATATTGTCGATTCAACACCGACGGTCGCATCACCATCTAAAAGAATAATATCAGCCTTGTTGTTCATTTCGTTCAAAACATCAGATTCTTGGGTTAAAGAGAGATTGCCGCTTAAATTGGCCGACGTCCCAGGCATTGGTCCCACTTTTTCTAAAACTTTTAAAAATAAATCATTAGCAGGCATTCGAAGAGAGATTGTTCCTTGATGCGTAAAGTATTCACTACCTGATTTTGAGTAATTCGTTTTAAAAATAACGGATAAAGGCCCCGGTAAGAATTTTGCAGCAATTTTTTGATAAAGTTTAAAATCCTCTGAACTAATAAACGATTGAGCCATTCTAACGTTAGAAATGTTTAGACTTAAAGGCTTTTTTAGAGATCTTTTTTTTATTGCAAAAATTTTCTTTAAAGACTGCGAATTAACAGCTACTGCCCCAATTCCATAAACCGTTTCAGTTGGATAAACCGTAATTGCTCCTTCTTGAATAAAAGGAATTGAATCAATATAATTACCTACTTGATATTTTTCCGTCATTTAATCCACCTTAACATTCGATCTCGTCCCCCAAGATCTTTTTTAAAAGTTAAACTACCGTCTGAGAATAAAGGATTTATTTTATCCTTTTGATTGTGACCAAACTCCATAAATAATTCTCCGTTTTGATTTAAAAAATCTTTAACTTGTTTTGAAATTTGTTGATAAAAATAAAGGCCATTATTTGGTGCAAATAGTGCATTATACGGTTCATAATTCAAAACAGACTTATCCATCTCATTAACTTCAAAAGACGAAATATAAGGAGGATTTGAGACAATTACGTCATATTTATCTTTAATTTGCTTAAACAAATCACTTTGGATAAATTCAATTTCAGTTTTAATTTTTTTAGCATTAAATTTTGCTATCTTCAAAGCTTCACTTGAAATATCACTTGCTGTCACCTGCCAATTTGGTCGATAATGTTTCAAAGTAATCGCAATCGCCCCCGAACCAGTTCCTAAATCCAAAACTTTCAAATGGTCTGTATTATGATTTTTTAAAATCCATTCCACCAACTCTTCAGTCTCTGGACGCGGAATTAAAACATTTTGATCAACATAAAAAGTTAAATCAAAAAAATAAGCCTGATGACTAACGTACTGATACGGAACCCCGGTTAAAAACTTGTCTAACCATTGGTACGCTATCGTAGTTTGTTCAAAAGACTTCCCGTAATACATGGGCAAATTACTCAAAGGTATTTTTAAAAGATCAGCAGCAATATAATCAGCAATTTCTGGTTCAGATCCTAACATTTTTTTTGCTTCTTCTAAAAATTTAGATACTAACTGATCATCCATTTTCAATTTCTTTTAATTTTTGGGCTTGATCATATGCAACTAATGCATCAATAACCTCACCTAAGCCGCCATCCATAATTTTATCGAGTTTATTTAGAGTTAAGCCGATTCTGTGATCAGTAACCCGATTTTGCGGGTAATTGTAGGTTCTGATTCTTTCTGATCGATCACCTGTACCGACCAAATTTTTTCTAGTAGAGTCATATTCTTCTTGATTTTGCGATTCATAATAATCATGAACTCTAGTGGTTAGAATTTGTAGTGCTTTAGCACGATTTTGCTGCTGTGATCTCTGTTCTTCCATAAATACCATAATGCCAGTTGGTAAATGGAGCATTCGAACTGCACTAGAAGTTTTGTTAATATGCTGGCCTCCTGCACCACTTGAACGTAAAACATCTACTCTAATATCTTTAGGTTCAATTTTATAATCAGTTTCACTATATTCAGGCATAATAATTACTGTTGCCGTTGAAGTATGAACTCGACCTTGAGACTCAGTAACAGGAACTCTCTGAACCCGGTGAGCTCCATTCTCATATTTTAACTTAGAATAAACATGATCTCCGGTAATCATTGCTTCAACTTCTTTGTAGCCGCCGACCTCAGTTGGCGAAGAACTGACAATTTCCATCTTCCAACCGGGTTGAGTTGCAACAAATTTCTCATACATGCTCAAAAGATCTCCAGCAAATAAAGATGCTTCATCTCCACCTGCTGCTCCTCTGATTTCCATGATAATATTTTTTTCATCATTCGGATCTTCTGGCAGCAGGTCTAGTCTAATTTCTTGCTCTAAATTTTTATTTTCTTCATTTGCAGTTTTCGATTCATCTTTAGCCAATTCAATTAATTCTGAATCCTCTGAACTGTTAATAATCTCTTGATTTTCTTTAATTAAATTTTGATTTTTAACATAACGATCATACTTTTCAATAATTGGTCGTAAATTAGCCTCTTCTTTTGAAAGTTCCATGTAACGATCAGTATTTGCAATAATTTCCGGGTCGCTCATCATACCTTCTAATTCACTGTATCGATCGGCTATTGCTTGAATTTTATCTAAAAAATTATTCATTTCGTAATTCCTTTATATTGGGATTAAAGTAGTGGTAACGACAAACTGGTAAATATGACTCATTGCCCCCAGCATAAACTGTTCTCCTTCATAAACTGGTTTATTATTTGAAAGCCGAAGATTCATAGTTGCTTTATGGTCACAAAACCAACAGATTGTCTTAATTTCCTCAAATTTATCAGCATAAAGTAATAAATACTGTGTCCCTTCGAAAAGATGGTTTTGAAAATCATTTTTAAGTCCAAAAGCCATCACGGGTACTTTTAAATCATCCACAATTCGAGCGCAATCAATTACATTCTGCTTTGACAAAAATTGAGCTTCATCAATTAATACACACGATATATGTGCATCCTTTGTTTCATTTTTTACTTTTTCAAAAAAATTTGTATCTGGATCAATTACCTCAGCAGATCGTCCGATTCCAATCCGGCTCTTAATTTTACCGTGTCCAAACCGTGAGTCGAGTCCAGAAGTAAAAACTAAAACTTTTTTCCCCTCTTCCTCGTAATTATGTGCAACCTTTAGTATTTCAATACTTTTACCACTATTCATTGCCCCATAGTTAAAAAATAATTGTGCCATCTTCCATCCTTCCAAAGAAATTCCTATTAATTATAAGAGAAGTCTCATAAATTGACAAAACTAGTTATTCATGTAAAATAAGACTATTGTTTTTGATCTTATTGCCCGATAGTCAAGGGGTTAAGACGTCGCGTTCTCATCGCGAAGACACGGGTTCGATTCCCGTTCGGGTGATTATAGTAAGCCACTGGCTTATTTTTTTTACATTTAATCATTCCTTCGCCAACGTTTATCCATGATTACTCGAGCGGTAAACAAACCTAAAGGAAGCATCATGATTATTAAAACTGCTCTAGACATCCATGATGCCCCTACACTAATATTATTTAAGCCAATATTGTACATTCCACGGTAAATATACAGCCCTGGAACCATAATCACAATTGAGGGAACTGTCAAAGAAATTCGTGGATATCCATTAAAGTGGTTCATTCCAGACGCAATTAAACCGGCAAAAAGTGCTGCAATAAAGGCTGCCGCTGCAGGCGGTATCTTAGAATAATCAACAATTTCCAATCTTAAAGTATTTGCAATTGCTCCAATGATGCCACTTAAAAACGCCATTCGATAGGGACTATTAAACATAATTGAAAATCCAAAAACACCACAAAAACTTGCTATCAATCTCAATCCCAGCATTAGAAAGGGGGGTAAATTGAGTGGTAAAAAATTAGCTGGTTTTAAGTGAACTGTTAAAGCAACTAACCAACCTACTAGTGTTGCTACTGTTGTAATCATTAAAGCGTAAACTAATCTTTCTAAACCTGAACGTAAATCCTGTTTAGAAATATCAAGCATGCTGGTAATAAACGGAAAACCTGGAATTACAAATAACATAGCTCCAATATATCCAGCTTCATGTTGCCCTGAAATATTAAAAATAATCTCAAGAACATGAAACATCAATAAATAAACTAAACACGCACTTGCAACTCCCAAAGCCACTGTTGCAATTAAAGTTAATCTTTTTTGTAATAATTTGGTTCGAATCCAATTACCGATTGCAGCTCCAAAAAAGCAACAAACCATTTCAATTGATCCTCCTCCCAAAAGAAAAACAAAAGCACTACATGCTAAACCTGCAGCTAAACCAGTAATAACTGCACTATAATTTCCAGGCATCTTTTGAATTTTATCTAATTCTTTATGAATATCTCTCGTTGACATTTGATGAACATTTTCGGAAAAATTTCTTACAAAACGTTCTAATGCATCAAGTTTATCGGTATCTACCCCACTTTTTGAAAGCGTCAAGACCTCAGAGTAGGAATGATTTTTATAAAAACAGGTAAATGAGATCGAGGTTAACCCAATATCTGCTGAACAAGTTAGACTTAAGTTTCGAGCAATATTGTTCATTGCTTCACGAACCCTCCAAGCACCAGTACCGCATGATAAAAGCATGATCCCAACTCTTCCAACAATTGAAGCCCTTTCTTTTAAAGCAGCAGTTATAACTTTATCATTATCGTCATCAATTAGATCATACCAAGGTATCTGCATGTGATGATCTTTGGAAAGTTCTATTTTAGAATAATTATCTGTAAAATCTTCAGTCATTAATTTTTTGGACCTCTTTATTATTTGAATACAAATCATTTTATACCAAAAAAGAAAGTAATCTGATGTATAATCTTATTATTTGAAATGGTGGGTCTTAAAAGTGAGCTTTATTTTATTAAAAGAAATAAAAGGTGAAAAAGAGTTTGAAGTCTGGATTAATTTAGACAAAGTCACCAGAATTTTTAGAGAAAAAAATGAATTAAGCGATAAATGTTTTAGAATTTGCTTTTCATCTTCTAATGATGATTCAGTTCTTATAAACGATAGCGAAAATCATTTACAAAACGCATTATTCAAAAACAAAGCTAAAGAATAATTTTTTAAATACAATTAACAGGAGTAACAACAAATGGTCATTTGGATTGCTGTCATCAGCATACTATGTCTTTTTTTGTCTTTGATTTTAATCAAACAAAAAAAAATAAAAATCGGATTAATTACATTAACTGGTTTAATTACGTTCATCTCAATTGTTTTATTTGCAGTGAATACACTTTTTCATTTTGGAATGACTAAACAAAATGATCTAGAAACCAAACAAATTTATAGTGTTTCTTCAAGAAAACAGTTTCCGTTACTAGTTTACCAAACTTTAAATAAAGATCTGTCAATTTATCTTTATAAAGATCAACCTAAAGGTAAAAACAATAATACCGATCTTAGGTATCATGTAAACAATAGCGTTCAATTTACTAATAATAATGGAGCTATTCTAGTAAAAAGAGAAACATATTGGGGTTATTCAAATAATTTCACAAAATCTTTTTTTAACAACAACAATGATCACGAATTTATCGAACAAAATAATACTTTTAAGATTCCTAAAAATTGGACTGTCCTGACCGTCAAGCAAAGCCAGTTGCTCGGAAAAAAACTTAAAAAGCTCAGTAAACCAACAGCAGAACAAAAATCTTACATGAAAAATGCTATTGGTCAGAAAGTTAAAGAAGCACATCTTAAAAATCCTCAGATGACACCTCAAATGGATCAGAAATTAATAAATAAAATAACTAATGAATTACAGCAAAATGAAGTTCAAAAAGTTATTAATGATGTTAAAAACAAAAAATAATTCTTTATCTTTCGTTTATAATGGTTAAAGAGATTTTATTGATTAGGAGTGAATTAATTAAATAATGGATCAAACAAATAAAAAGCCTTTTTACAAAACTTGGTGGTTTTGGATTATTATACTTATCATCGTTATCGTAGGTGGATATTTTAGCAGTACTTTAATATCAAATAAGACCGCTAATGTTAAAGATTCAAGTACAAAAACAGTAAAAAAAGTAACACCTGTCACTAAGAAGTCAAAAGCCAAAGAAGTAGCAGAAACAGCAATATACAATTATTTATCTAAAGAGAAGAAGCAAAAGATTAAAAAATCAGACATTCAAATTACCGCAGTAAAAACCTCTGGACCTTATTATGTCAAGAAAAATAAAAAAGCTCGTACCAACGGTTGGGAAATTCAGGGTAAGATTAATAACAAAACTAAGGGTTCTTCAGTTGATTTAATAAGTGCAGTAGTTAATATGCCTGATCAAAATAAAAGTCAAATCGATTATTTGTCAGTTGGCTGGGATACTTTTGTTAACAACGTTAAACAAACTGATGCCAAATAAAAAGGAGTTGTAAAAAACGCAACTCCTTTTTATGACTTTAAGAATAAATATCCTTTAGCGGTGCCAATCTTTTTTCCAGAAAGAAGAAAAGATTGCGCCTTTTTTTGTAAAGATGTTTGAGCTGGATAATGTTTTATATCCTGAACAAAATTAAAAATTCTCTCTTCCGCCTGCTTGTTGTGTAAATCAGTATTAAGCAAAATAAAACGTCTTTGAAATTGCAAAATATTACTATTTGAAGATAAAATTTTGATTAATGCGGGAGCTAATAACCAAGATTCACAAATCCCTATTTGATAATCCAGCCAATGTTCTGATGCTTGCTTTAGCGAATCAGAAACTAATCCATTAGATAAATGATTGCCAGCAGGAATATGAATTTTTAAATATTTAGTCCCAATTGAAAAATGATCATTACCCTTAGTAATCGCCTCAGTAAGTAATTTGGGCTCAAACTGTAACCTTCCTAAACGAAAAACTTTACCTTTCATCGTCAAAGCTAACCAATGCCACTGATCAACTCCATATGTTTGAGTTCTCTCAAAATAACTTTCGGCCCAAATTGTTAAATCTTTCATTGAATCAACAAATATTTTGTCTGATATCCACTGCTTTTTGTATATTTGTTCAGTTTGGTCCATTATTCTGCAAAGAAAAACCAACATGTATAAGTTTGGATTGCCAGTTTGGGAAATTTTATGAAATAACTTTTCTTCGTTAAAATAAAAAAGGGTTCGATCATCTTCAAAATTTTGGTCAGAATAACAAAAATCAAGAATTGCGAAACTAATTCTTGAAGGCATTTCTATTAATTTAAGATTCTTTTTTAAACTCATTAAAAGTGGACTCTGCTTTTATTTTATAACTTCATAAATTTTATCTAACGGTTGACGTGTCTTTGGAGTGATTTGCTGATCTCGATAACCAAATCCTGCCATATGAGAAAGTCCATAATGCTCTGGATCCATTAAATTATGATCAATTAAATAACTACTAACCTTTTCACGATTAAATCCTTCGATTGGACAACTATCAATCCCAAGCCATGCAGCAGTGGTTAACATATTACCCAATGCAATATATGTCTGCTTACATGCCCATTCAAATAAAGATTTTGAATCATTAAGCTGAAAATCATTTGCTTGAAAATTTCGAAAAGCATCAGTCCGCGGAGAATGCTCTTCATATTGATTATGAAAAACCTCTTCAACCATATATTTGGCGTATTTACTATCAGCAGTGACATCATTACGAGCTAAACAAATAATAAAGTGACTCGCACCATTCAGACTATTTACTGCTCCCCAAGCCAAATCCTTCAAGTCTTCTTTTATTTGCTGATTTTCGATCAATAAAAACTTCCATGGCTCATAGCCAAAAGAACTAGGAGATAATCTGGCTGCTTCCATAATAATTTGCCAGTCTTCATTAGATATTTTTTTAGTCTGATCAAACTTTTTCGTTGCATAACGACGATTAAAAACTTCAATAAGATCTTTACGGATTTGTTCTTGCCTTTTCATATAAACTCCTTTTTATTTTCAATCAGTTTTTCTTCTTTTAAAAACACGCGCTAAAATCTTAGTAAAAATTAGATCAAGTTTACCAATTATTTTTGCAAGAAAATTAATATAATAATTCTGAAATTTACCAAACATAATTGTTCTTGAATACTCTATCAAAAGACAAACAAAAAGTATCACCGCTGGAATTGTAAAAGTCTGTTGCATTACCATCGGTAATTCTTTTACCTTGGTAAAATGAATAAAATTTCTAAAAATTAAGCCAGAAATATATGGATTATCGTGAATTAAATAAACAGCAAAAACGCCGCTGGCTGCGTAATTGACAAGAAAATTAGGCTTCAACCGCATGTTTCTAAATAAAAGAAAAACCACAATTGCCACAACATAACTATAGAAACTATAGTTATACATTCCGATATTCATTGTATATGTATAAACCTTAGGGTGTTCAATTCCAATATTAAAACCCCAAAAGTGAAATAAAAAATTACCTGCAATTAGAACTAGTAAGAAAATAAGCAGAAGCCAGCTTCTGATATTAATGTATTGCTCATACTTGCGAAGAAATGCTCCCGTAAACCATAAAAGAACCATAACTGCAACATCTGTGTAACCATAAACGGGGATCCCATAATACATTAAATAAGCCGGTCCGCAAATTACAAAAATTAATACTGCCAACAAAATAATGTATTGTTTTAAAGCCATTTTTTCTGCAAGAGTATTAAGATAAGGCATCAAAATATACATGAAAAAGTAAGCAGTCGCAAACCAATAAAAATTAGAAATAATTGGAAATACGCTCTGAAAAAAAGTTTGCGGTGTAACCCTTGTGCCTGGAATGGTTAAATTAGCCAAAATATAAATCAGGATTGAATAAAAGCTGGTAGTAGTTACAATGCGCAACAACGTTTTTAACTTGGGAGGATGCCGAAAAGTAAAATATCCCGTAATCAGGATAAAAGTTCCAACACCAACTTTTCCCAAAGGGAGTATTGACATCAGCCAGATTTTAATTGGCGTAACTTTAAATTGACTCCACGTGAAGCCGCTGTGGGCAATTAAATGGTGAATAATGATTGCGTACATACTTAATATACGCAGCACTTCAAAATTTGACTGACGATAATGACTATAATCTACGTGCGATCTTGTTCTTCGTGAAATTTCCATATTATTATTAAACAATACTTTGTACTTTTTTTAAAACAAAAAAATTATCTTCGATAATGTTCATTATTTCTTGGCTCATTAGCAGATCCATTCCTGTAATTGTATTCTTTCTGTTGTTTCCGTTCTTTATCTTGCTGTAAGGTTTGATATGCCATAATTTTTCGAATTTCTTTTAGCTCATCCAACTCAGCATTATACCCAAAACGATCTTCTGGATTTTTAGCAATGGTTTTATTTAACCACCAAATAATCATATAAACGATGAAAGCCAAAATTAAAAAATTAAGTAAGTCACTTATGAATTGACCCCAACGAACATAAATTGCATTTGGACCTTCACCAACCTGTAGTACTTTTTGGGCAAAGTTAACACGATTTAAGATAATGCTTACAAATGGGTTAATTAAATTACTGACAAAAGAACGAATAATATTTGAAAAAGCTGATCCTACTACTAAGCCGATTGCCATTCCAATCACATTATCTCGTAAAAGAAAACGGCGAAAACCTGAAGCTATTGAATTCTTGTCGTTACTAGACATTGGTATATCTCCTTTTATAACGTTAATCAATTAATAAATGTATCAGAAAATTTTGCTTTTTCTTTGAACATTTATCTGGAAAAAAGATTATACCCTCATCTTTTGCTAATTAAAATGCAATTGATTTAACAAATTCACAATGAACGAGATGATTAAAATTCCAATTAATCCTTGTAACAGCTGCTCACTCCCAGTAAGCGCAACCCAAAACAAAATACAAATGATAACCGCCGTCACAATTATTCTTAAAATATAGATTAAATTTTTATTTTGTTTCATATTTTTAGTTAATTTTACCTTTATTTTTGTTACACTGATCTAAACAATAAGAAAGCGGGTTAAGTAGTGAATTCAATGATAATTTTAAGTATAATTTCTTGTGGCGCTCTAGGGTTCATTTTCTTCTCGCTGAAAAAAGCGGGCAAAGAATAAATAATTCCTAATTTCATTATAAAGATAATTTCTTTAAATTAAAAATCTCTTCAGTTTTTGTGTATAACTGGAGAGATTTTTTGGTTTTGGAATTTGAACATCTACAAACAATTTAAATAGAAAACATATAAGTATTGTCATAAATTAGAGGATCAATTTTTTTAATTACTTTACATGTTTGAATGGAACTAGACTCTTATTAAACTGACATAGTTCTGAAGCACCAGAAGTTAAAAACGGGTACGCAATGGCGGTCTAACCCTCATTGAACTGACATAGTTCTGAAGCCTTAGGCTCGGTAGAACTTAGAGATCGAGAGGTCTAACCCTCATTGAACTGACATAGTTCTGAAGCTAATGGCTTCACACGGACAGGCGCTACAAGGGTCTAACCCTCATTGAACTGACATAGTTCTGAAGCATCTGTGGAGCTTGATCCAAGATATCCGCCGGTCTAACCCTCATTGAACTGACATAGTTCTGAAGCCATAATTTTGTACTGTGTCTGTGTAAAATAGGTCTAACCCTCATTGAACTGACATAGTTCTGAAGCTTTTAGAGCAGAAAATGTTTCAGCTTAGTAGGTCTAACCCTCATTGAACTGACATAGTTCTGAAGCGTTTGTTGAGCATAATTTGCAAAGTAATCTGGTCTAACCCTCATTGAACTGACATAGTTCTGAAGCGTGATGTTGGCTATCGTTTAAAGTATGACAGGTCTAACCCTCATTGAACTGACATAGTTCTGAAGCTTAGTGCAAAAGCGCTCTGACGAACCACCAGGTCTAACCCTCATTGAACTGACATAGTTCTGAAGCACATCGATTAAATCGATCTGGTACGTCTGCGGTCTAACCCTCATTGAACTGACATAGTTCTGAAGCGTTTTTATCTTGATAATAGTCCGGATCAATGGTCTAACCCTCATTGAACTGACATAGTTCTGAAGCTCTTGTAGCACGTGATAGCGATCCTGATTTTGGTCTAACCCTCATTGAACTGACATAGTTCTGAAGCTTGATAACATCATTTGTGGTATGATCGCCAGGTCTAACCCTCATTGAACTGACATAGTTCTGAAGCTCTTCTTCAGTAGGTGAGAGTAAACTTCAAGGTCTAACCCTCATTGAACTGACATAGTTCTGAAGCAGATTAAACACTTCAAATCGTCGAAATCGTGGTCTAACCCTCATTGAACTGACATAGTTCTGAAGCTTAAATGTGCTCGGCAAGGCTCGAAACCTAGGTCTAACCCTCATTGAACTGACATAGTTCTGAAGCTCTTAATTCAATTATAAAGATTAAACGGGCGGTCTAACCCTCATTGAACTGACATAGTTCTGAAGCAAAAAATCAAAACTATTTATTAAAAATAGAGGTCTAACCCTCATTGAACTGACATAGTTCTGAAGCGGAACATGCGTTCGAATTACCAGTTAGTGAACATAGTGAAATCACTATCAATAAAACAACCATGTTTATCCGCTTCATTTTTACTTATGCCCTCAATTGACAAATTTAACGACAAAACTAAAACTTCTTTACTCTCAAGCTCATAGACAACTTTTTCAAATTCTTCCTTAGAAAAATAATAGCTAAGGTTGGTAAAAATTAAAATTCTAATATCACCAAGATAAAAAGATAAATCCACAAACTCGTTAAGTAAATCTATTGGATTTGTATTCTGATGAAAACTATAACTTAAATCCAACATTTTAATTATATCATCAAAAGACCATTCCTGACTTACTTCTAAGGGCAATCCTAAATTAAAAACTTCTTTTGAAAGAATATTTCTGATCTCACGATCTAAAAGATAAATATTATGTTTACTTTCATCAGAAATAAAACTATTTAATTTTTTTAAGATTTGTTTATAAAAAACTTGTTTTGGACTTGGACAACTTCCAATATCTCCTAAATAAACTATATACTTAGAAAAATCTAAAATTTTGTTATTTTCGCTAAATACTAAAACATCCTTATCTTCTTCTTTTAAACTATTTATTATCTTCCAAAACAAAGGTATATTTTGAATATTTATTGAATTATAGCCATTTTTTAAACTAATCGGATCAAAAGGAAAAATTGTCAGAGATTTAGTCATATTACGATCATCCGTTCATCAGAATTTCTAACATCATCAATCTTTTTACCTGCAAGAAATTTAATTTCAGAATATTGCTTTTCAGTAACAATCATTGATTGAACAATTCCATTTACTGGAGCAACTCTTTGGATTCTTTCTTCTAAAAAAGCAGCAGATTGTTTATTTATTAAAACTCTAGAATAAACTGATTCCTGAATCATTAAAAAGCCCTCCTTAACTAAAGATTGATGCAACTTACGATAATTTCTTCGATCATCTGCAGTCAAAGTTGGTACATCAAAGAAAATTAATAATCTCATAACACGATACCTTAAGCTCATACTTTTATCTCTAATTCAGGGATATTCTCAACGTCTTCTGATAAATATTTAAGACAGCTTCTAACAAACGTCTTGATAACACCTGATAACAACGCATCTCCATTGTTCGTTGTAATTGTTTGATTTAAAAGATCTACTAATTCTAATTTATCAGACATATCTAATTCTGATCCCGGTGTTTTATTAAAGGCAATTTCATCAACAAAAATTCGAAAAGGTTCTATAAAATCTGAAGCAAGATTATAAAAATTTTCCATACTATTATGATGAACCCCTAACTCAGTTAAATATCCAGCACAACAAATTTCTTGAGTTATTAACGATAATAGTATCGAATATCCAAAATTTAAATAACCATTAATTTCATTTTCATCATTTCTTCGATTAAACTTTGTATCAAACAATCTTTGAAAATACATTCTGGCCGCGACAGCTTCTCGATTGGTAACATCTCCAATTTCAATCTGGTTAATTAATTCTTCTAAATCTATATTTGCCAGATTCCCATCATATTTTTCGCGGTCATACTTTGCTAAGAGCTTTGCTTGGTTAGTAATTTTTATTTTTATAATCGCCTGCCACAACAACGATTTTTTATCTGAATCCCAGGAAATTTGTTTTAAAATATTTCTATTTCGATTTAAATTACTATAATACGGATTAAACTCTCCAACAGGCATTTTCTTATTATCCGTAAAGATGATTTTTATATCTCTTTTTGCCAATTCCATTACAAGATGAGATGTTATAACCGATTCAGTTGTTGCAATTAATAAAATTTGAATATCCGACATCGGTATCTTTACAACATCATCTTCAGTTTGAATAATCAAATGTTCCATCTTATAAGAAGCTTTTGAGTGCTTAGTTATAACAACTGTTCGCCATCCCATTTACAAATCCTATCTAATAATGTATATTATCTTTGTAGGTAAATCTACATGGTCTACCTCGTTGAACTGACATAGTGAATTGAAGTAAAACAATCAGTTTATCTGAGAGTTTATGTACTGTCCCGAGAGGGACTTTTTTTATGCTCATTTTTATTCTAAATCTCGAATTGATGGCAAATTTTTAATTTGTACTTTTCTTTGAAAAATTCCTGAAGGCGAATTGAAAAGAAAAACATCGTTAATGCTAAAATTATGTCCTAATGTTAATCCATATGAAAGATTAATCTTTCTCTGGAACCTGCCAAAGCTAGAACTAAAGTCTATTTTTTTATAAGTTGCATCAGCATGAAGTCCACTTAAGATTCCTTGTAATAAGTCTCTTTGATCTTCAAATTTACTTTCAATAAACTTATCACGATACTCCAACATCTGTTTTAAATAATTTTTATGCATCGGAAAATACTCTTTCATTGCTTGAGTGATTGCATCAAAAGCCTGGTTTAAAATATCAGAAGCAGTTTTTGTAGTAACTCTCTCTAATCTTGCATCTGCTTGTTCTTCGTTATCTGCCTTTAAAACTATCGTTAAATTATTATATAAATCATGTGCAAGATACAATTGTTGAGCATTATGGAGTTCGGTGGCTGAACCAATGGTCATCCGGGCCCCATCTTTAATAATCTCTTGTTCACTTGGAATATGGCTTAAAATAATTTTAGCTCCAGGTGCAATCTCTTCAACTTTTCGTTCTAAAAATTCTGGGTCTTTCTTCATTGCATCAACCCAAATCCTTCTAACGCCCATTAAACGAAATTCTTTTTTATAGTAAACGAGAATCGAATAAGCTAGTTGAATGGAATCAAATCCACCGTACAACTCAACAGATTGTTTATCATTAAATGGCTGCTTCCCTTTAGTTTTTGGATCATGAAGCTTACTTGGAAAACGAGTCTCCTTATATAACTGTCCTTTTGAATCTTCAGTTCGACGAGTAAATAATATATTTCTTTCTTCGAGCTGTTTTAATAAATATTGATAATTTTCTTCGGTCCAGACAATTTCACCGGTTTCTCGATTAGTTTGCTGAATTAAAGACTGACTTCTCATACTTCCAACTACAAAACCATAAGGATCAATGCGATCATTATCCTTACCTTCTTCACGTTTTTCTTTGAGCCATTTTTTGGTATACCGATTAAAAGCATCATAAGTAAAATCGCCGTTAGCATCAAAACCTCGCCGTTGAATATACTTCCCGACCGTTGCAATCATTAAAGCATCATGAGCATGATGATAATCGTTAATATCACGATTCTTTAATTTATGAGTATATCTTCTCATATCACCAGTTAAGCTAGCTCTAATTGCCACCGCTTTTGTATCTTCTCCAAAATAATCTTCAATTAAAGCAGCAACGTTTTTAATAATTTGTCTTGTCTCAACCAAAGATCTAGCAATAAATCTTTTCTTTTGAGTTTCATCAAAATCCCCTTTTCGAGTCAACGAATTAAACTTATCCTTACTAATCAATCCAAGGTTCAAAAGGTGTAACCAAAATGGACGCATTCTTTCAATTAATTCTGGTACGTAAGTTGGAGAATCGCTTTTTCTTGCATTATCAGCTCTATTAACTAAAACTCGATTATCAAGTGAGTTATTTTTGGTATAGGCTTGAGGAACAATATGATCGATATCATAGTTAGAAGAGATATCTTCAATTGGAATTGGTTTACCAGTATACATATCTTTTCCAAGTTGAAGATAATATAAATAAAGACGATCATCTTTGATTGTTTCTTTATTTTCTTCAGATAATTGTTTTGAAATTTCTGCAAATTCGGCTTTAATTTCTTTATTACTATAAAGCTGTTTTAACCGATTGATTCGAGAATTCGTTGTTTTAGAAGCTTGAGTTTCTCTTGCAAATTCCAAAAAAACATTACTAGGAGCCACTCCGCCCATCGCTTTTTTAATATCATCTAGAATCCTAAAAGATTGTCTGATGCCTCTTTTAATATTTGGAGCCCCTGCTAAATCACTAATTGCTTGATAAATATTGTTTTTTTCTTCAACACTTTGATTCTCTTTAGAAATCCAATCATTTACTTTGTATACAGGATCATTGATAATTTCCATTAAATTAAGGCCTGTTAAATATAAAAGGTCTAAAATGCTGTAATTGCTAGATGTGGCATTTTCCGGCAATTTAACATAAATCTTTTTTGCAGTTAAAAATTTCTTTGAGAGTCTTCCCCAGCCTGTGTAATGTTTATTGCTAAGCTTCTTAATTTGCTCTTCAGATAATTCTTCGTGTTTGGATAATTGCCTCTTTATAAGTTTCTTATCTTCAAAAATGGTTTGAATTTCAACGATGTCTTCAAGTAATTCTTCATGTTTTGGATCTTCGACAAAATCTCTTCCAAACACACTAACAAAATAGTTATAAGTCTTCAGTGAATTATTAAACTTAGTCTTGCTAGCTAATCCAACAATTTCTGCATTTAAACCTTCGTTACTTAAAATATAATCTTCGACCATTCTTTTGGTTACGTTGGAATGTTCTTTAAAGACATTATTAAAAATTTTCTGTTTTAATTTAACAGGTAGCCGACAACGCCTTGTTTCACCCTTTAGTACATAGCGAACATTATTTAACTCCTGAAGAACCGTGTATTTTTGATAAATCATTGAATTTTGCGGGATTGTATCCTCATGAATTAAATAAGTATCCTTAATTGTCATCCTTTTAATAAACTGTTTGGCAGATTCATCTGTATCAACCATATCATCCAGATTCCAAGGTGTTATAACACCTTCACGTTTTCGCTTCATCCAATGATTCGTACTATCACCTTGAACTTTTTCTTTTTCTACAAGTGGACCAACATAATAAGGAACTCTAAAAGTTAAAAGACCAACAATTTTATTTTCGGTTTTCTCTTCTTTTTGATAAGTAGAGTTTAAAAACGGGTAATATTTACTCTGTTTTTCAATAATTTTTCTTAATTCATTCTCATGCAGCTGATGCGGAATAACTCCGTTGCTTTTATTACGCTGTGTCAACAAGAAATTCCCTAAATTTATATCATTCAGCATTTGTACAAGTTGATAATCTTCTATTGCCAAAGGATCAAGTTTATCGACCCTTTTTTTAACAATCGCCGTTAACTCAACAATAGATTGCTGAACATCTTGTTCACGACTTTTATTATTAGTTATAACACCGCTGATAGAATCAAATTCTGGCTCATTACTAAATTCTTCCGCAATTTTATCAACAATTACATCTCGAAAGTATTTTCTGCCAGGTTCTTGAAGTTTCTCATCATGTGACAAAACTTTACGATACGCTTCATCAAATGCTTCCTTTGTTTTAGGATTACGAAACTTAGTTTTTAAAAGTTTCAGATTTCTTTTATGATCTTCATAACGTTGAACCATTGCTTCGGAAATTGATTTATGTTCTTGTAAAATCGAACGAAGTGTCAAACCGTCATATGCGTTATGTAAATTGTTAACAAATTGAAACTCATCTTCAGACAAAATTGATGCTAAATTTCCAAGAGTTTCATCTAAGTTTTCATCTGAAAACTTGAATTTATAGTTCTTCTGTTCTTCTTTTTCAACTTCTTGTGATTTATCAAAAATCTTTATTAAATCAACCGTATTACCAACAATTGCCATCAAAATAGCTTTTAAGATTGGCAAGTCACCTTTTTCAACCTCAAAGCCCTTAATAGCATTTTCTACTCTCTCTGTTTTGGATTTATCAAAATCTAATAACCCTTGGTTAATTAAACTTGAATCTTTAATTTCAAATATCGGACTATCACTATAAAAAATTTCGTTAAATTCTTTTAAATAATCAACTAACTCGTTAATATCAAAAGTATTTTCAGGATTTATTTTTCCTTCAATTAAAAAATGACCACGATATTTAATTAAATGATGAATCGCTAAATAAACCTCTCTAAGGTCGTGCTTATTATCATCTTCAGCTAACTTTTTACGCAAATGGTAAATTGTCGGATATTCTTTATAAAAATCTTTATCACCTTGTGAATCTCCAAAAACCGCACCTCCATAAAAATAACTACGATTTTTTTCATCTAAAGGATGTACCCAAGTATATTTTAAACGCTTAAGAAAATTCTCATCTACTAATGCAAGTTCTGGCGCAAAAATTTCATTCAGGAGATTGATTCGCCATCTTCTTCTAGAAAGTCGACGTCTTGTAGTTCTATACACACGACGGTCAGCTGCTGTTTCAGCAGAATTGAACAGATTTGCTCCCATCAAATTTTTACCTCTGGCTTTTAAAACCTGATAGTCATCATCGATTACTGCCCATCCTACTGAACCAATTCCTATATCTAGACCAACACTATATTTTTTCATTACAATCTCCCAATTCTAAAAAATAATTAATATTACTACTTTACCAAAAATGCGCTTACAATGCATTCATGTTTGAAATTTAATTATTAATTAAATTGCTAAGCCAATCGCTTCTCTTTTTTAATTTATTTTTGTTAATCAAAAGCCAACTGTATCCAAGGAAAAAAATAGTTGAAATGGAAATTGATAAAATGGTCTGGTAATTTACAGAAACTTTTTGCTGCGCGGGTCCATTCGTATACATAGATAAATAATCATATAAAAAGTGAAATAGAAATGAAGGAATAATTGATTCAGAACTGACATAAAGACTTGAAAAGAATACTCCTGCGCACAATGCAAACCATACTTGCAGACAAGTAGTTACAAGATCTTGTGATGCTAAGTTAAAAAAGTGAAGGCAAGCAAATATTAAAGAAGAGAAGAATACTGCTAAATAAACATTTTTACTTTCAACTTTTTTGATCCCATTTATTGATTTTAATATTTGAGGAAGGAGCAAGCCTCGACACAAGTACTCTTCAAAAAAACCTGCTGCCAACGGAAGCGGCAAAACGTAAGCATATGTCTGATCACTTCCGCTTTCCGAAATCGAAGCCATAAACATCAATAACAATAAAACTACTGGTAAAAGAACTAAAAAAGAGTTTTTAATTTTTATATCATAACTAATCATTTGTCTTATAAAATAATGGTTTATCAAAATCATATAAACAATAATCAAAATTTCTAGTATCGTCTGCAGCCAAACAAAACTATGAATATGTAATTTTGAAAATAAGCCAAAATTTTCAGCAACTTTTATGAAAAAGCGAAACAAAAGATACGCACCCAAAATAATAAATACTTTGTACCAACTACTACTTTTTTTCAATTTGATACCCCCATTGATTTTTGAAAACAAAAAAACCATCGCTGAATTCAACGATGGCATTTTTAATTTCCTGACATTGGGTAGATAGGATTCGAACCTACGCATTATGGATTCAGAGTCCACTGCCTTACCGCTTGGCTACTACCCATGAACAATATAAAATTCTATCTAAAAAAAGAAGAACTGTCAATATTTTTCATTTTTTATAACCCAACTTAAAAATTCCAAGTATAATTATAAACGAAAGATTAAGGGAGGATAATATGAACTTCTATACTTATGACTATTTAGTAAAACAAATTAACAGTTCGCAAAATATGAAATTTATTGTAGCAGCTATTTTTGGGGTTATCTTGGTTGCTTTAGCTTTTCAATTTGCGCATCATCGCGATGATAATAAATACCGTGATTTAATTATAATTTTTGTCCTTTGCGGCATTTTGTTGTTGGGAATTCAATTCACTAACTATCAGCAGTCACAAAGCAGTACCAATCAAGCATCTCAAATGACTTCTTTTTTACGAAATCTAAGTAAAGATAAAAAGGTTAAAACTAGCGAGATATCTTGTAATCAAACGACCCTTACGAACCAAATGGTGGTAAAAATCAAAAAAGACTATTATCAAGTTCTTTTTAATAGTGATTTTTCCAGTTATCAGCTAGTCAAAGCCGCACTTGTAAATAAAGACATCAATTTTATAAAGTAAGGAGTCTACAATGATTAATTATAGTGAAGTTGCAATTAAATTTGTATTAGGTTTTATTTGTATAATTGCTCAAATCAATCTATCAGGAAAAGGAAATCTAGCACCAACAAACGTAATTGACCAAATGCAAAATTATGTTTTAGGGGGAATTGTTGGTGGTATTATTTACAACGAAGCTATTACTCCCCTTCAATTTTTCTTAGTATTAGTAATTTGGACTATTGTTGTTTTGTTAATAAGATTTCTAACTAATCATACACGAGTAGTCAAAAAGCTTGTCGAAGGATCACCGCTTACCGTTATTTCAAATGGAAAAATAAATGTTGATGCTCTTACCAACCGGGGAATGACCGCTAGTACTCTTATGTTCCAATTAAGAACTGATGGAATTGAAGACTTAAAAAAAGTAAAAAAAGCGGTTCTTGAACAAAATGGTCAGCTTACAATAATTCAAGAAGGTGAATCAATGATTAACGCACCTTTAATTACGGACGGTCAAATTTTAATAGAGTCACTAGAATCCATAAATAAAGATGAAGATTGGCTAAAACAAGAAATAAAAAAGAGAGGCTTTCAAGCTAGTGATATTTATCTCGCAACGTATGAAGACAATAGCCTTAAACTTTTTACTTATCGCAGCCATCAAAAATATTCAGCTGGAAATAGTACGGCAAAATAGGTTATAAAATTATAAAAAATAAAATAATAGTTAACGTTATCGATGCCAAAGTGAATTATCTATGTTATTATTAAGTAAATTTTAACCAAAGGAAGATTGTCATGATTTTAATGAAGGATATTATTCGTGAAGGAAATCCAACATTAAGAGCGACAGCAAAAAAAGTCTCATTTCCTCTTTCCCAAGAAGATCGTGATCTTGGAAAAAAAATGATGAAATATCTCGAAGTCAGTCAAGACGAAAAATTGGCTGAAAAGTATCATCTTAGAGCCGGCGTTGGTTTAGCAGCTCCTCAAATTGATGTTTCAAAAAGAGTTGCGGCAGTTTTAGTGCCCGACAATGATGGATCAATTGTTTTTAAAGATGTACTTTATAACCCAAGGATATTAAGAGAATCAGTGAAACGCGCAGCACTCAACGAAGGTGAGGGCTGTCTTTCTGTCGATCGCAATGTAGCAGGTCTTGTTATTAGAACTGACCGGATTACCCTTGAATATTATGATGTTAATGGTGAACGCCATGAAATTAAATTGGAAAATTATCCAGCAATTGTCGTTCAGCATGAAATTGACCATTTGAATGGGACTCTTTTTTATGATCACATTGATAAAGAATCTCCTTTTAAATTACCTGAAAATACAATAATTATTGAATAAATTGGAGGAATATGATTTATAAAGTTTATTATCAAGAAGACTCTGAAAGTGCTCCCCGTCGGGAAAGTACAAAGTGTCTATATGCGGAAGCTGAAAGCATTCCGGATTTAAAGAAAAAAATAACAGATAAATTTAACTACGGTATTGAATATGTTACAGAGTTAAATGATGAATATTTAAACTATGAGAAGGAACACAACCCTGATTTCTCAATCATAAAGGACTTATGATGCCTACGAAATCAAAAAAAACAAAAAATGTTCGAGTTGCGGCAATTGGCGGTCTAGGCGAAATTGGAAAGAACATGTACTGTATTGAGTACAACGATAAAATTGTAGTTATCGATTGTGGTATTAAATTTCCAGAAGACGATTTACTAGGGATTGATTATGTAATTTCCGATTACCAACACCTTATTAAAAATCGCGATAAGATTTTAGGACTTGTAATCACTCACGGACATGAAGACCATATTGGCGGTATCCCTTTTCTATTGAGACAGCTTCCTGGTATTGATATTTATGCAGGTCCTTTAGCTTTAGCTTTAATTCAAAGTAAACTAGAAGAAAATGGATTAACTAAAGATTGCCAGTTAAATGAAATTAATGAAGATTCTGTTTTAGATTTTGGAGAAATGTCAGTTACTTTCTTTAGGACAACTCACTCGATCCCTGATACTTTAGGGGTTGCTGTCCATACTCCTGAAGGAATCATTGTTCAAACTGGTGACTTCAAGTTTGACTTAACTCCCGTTGATGGTCAACCTGCCCCAAATTTACAAAGAATGGCCAAACTTGGATCTGATGGTGTTCTACTTTTAATGTCTGATTCTACAAATGCAGAAATTCCAACTTTTACCAAGTCTGAACGTTTTGTTGGAACATCCATTAGAAACATTATGGGTGCAATTGAAGGAAGAATCATTTTCGCTAGTTTTGCTTCTAATATTTCAAGAATTAAACAAGCATCTGACGTAGCGATTGAGCAAGGAAGAAAAATTGCAGTTTTCGGTCGTAGTATGGAAGCCGCAATCAAAAACGGAATAGAATTAGGCTATCTAGATTACCCTAAAGATACTTTAATTGAGCCAAAAGACGTTAATAAAGTTTCTGGCGATAAATTGATGATTCTTTGTACGGGATCTCAAGGAGAGCCGATGGCTGCTCTTTCTAGAATTGCTAATGGAACTCATAAACAAATTTCAATAGTCCCTGGAGATACCGTCATCTTCTCTTCTTCACCAATTCCAGGTAACACTGCTAGTGTTAATCATGTTATTAATGGATTGGAAGAGGCAGGAGCTAACGTCATTCACGGGAAAGTAAACAATGTTCACACTTCCGGACACGGTGGTCAAGAAGAACAAAAGCTAATGCTTCGATTAATGAAGCCTAAATTTTTCATGCCGATTCACGGTGAATACCGAATGTTGAAAATTCATACTGAATTAGCTCAGTTATGTGATGTACCAAAAGAAAATTGTTTTATTATGGAAAATGGTGATGTTCTAGAAGTTAACCATGAAAAAGCAGAAGTTGTTGATCACTTCCCAGCTAGTGATGCTTTCGTAGACGGTAACGGAATTGGGGATATTGGAAATGCTGTTATTCATGAAAGACAATTGTTAAGTGAAGACGGATTAGTCGCAGCATGTGCAACTGTTAAGATGAAAACTGGTCAAATTCTATCAGGCCCAGATATTCTATCACGTGGGTTTATCTACATGAGAGAATCTGGTGACTTAATCAATCAAGCTCAAAAACAAGTTTATCATGCTATTAAGCAGTGCTTCCGTGAACAGCAGCATGTAAATGAATCCATGCTCAACGAAGCAATTATCGATGCTTTACAAGATTATTTATATGATAAAACAGAAAGAAAGCCAATTGTCATTCCAATGATTATTAGTGTTTAACAAAAAAGGTAAAATTTAAAAATTTTACCTTTTTTGTTTTGTTTTAGAAATCAGTTGGGGAAATATCTGACATTCCAATCATTGGATCAATATTTTGATAATTTTCAGGCGTTAGAGTATATGTCTTTGGCTGATTATTTATCTGCGGTTCTTTTTTTTCAATTAGTTCACTTTTAACCGGAATAACTTTTTGCATTTCTTTACTTATAGAAGGAATATCCTGATCTTCTTCAAATTTTTGGTCTAATCTTTGAACTAAACCAGTCGTTCGAATAATTGACGGTAATCCGGCTGCTCTAATAAAAGTAGCTAGATCTCCTACTAAATAAAGATGTTCTCGTGCTCTTGTAACTGCCGTATAAAGTAAATTACGACGCAGCATCGTATCAAATCGGCCGTTCATTGTCACAATTACGGTTTTGAACTCACTGCCTTGAGCTTTATGAATTGAAATTGCATAAGCAAGCGTCAATTGGTTTAAATCATCCGGTTCATAAACAATTTCATGATCGTTATCAAAAAGAACTCTCGTTTCCACGCGCCCACGAACTCTAGCGACACTCTTTACAATTCCAATTTCACCATTATATATGTCTTTTTCAGGATCATTTTCAAGTTGAATCACCTTATCACCCACCGCAAAACCATTAATTTTGCTTTTTTGGGGATTTACCAGCTGCCTAATTGAATCATTAATTTCAAAAATACCCCCTTCCCCTTATACATGGGAGCCAAAATCTGTAGTTCAGTAATTGGGGTTCCTTCTTTAATTTCTTCTTTGACAATTTTTTCGATTGCAGGAACAATTTCATCTCCACTAGCTGAAATCATTTTTAAATCTTCATAATCATCTTCCATGCTGTCATAAATTTCTCCAGAATTTACAAGACTGGCAAAATTAATAATATTTCCACCTGAATCTTGGCGAAAGTTATGCTGCAAAGTAGTAACTGCTAAAACATCGCTATTAATTAAATCCTTGAATACTTGCCCCGGACCGACAGAAGGAAGCTGATCGACATCTCCTAACATTACAATCGTTGGTTCAGTTTTTAACGATCTAATCAGTTGCGCAAATAAACCCGTGTCCACTAGTGACATTTCATCAATAATTAGTAAATCTGGGCTAATAAGATCAGTTTCTGAATTTCGGTCTTCGATATCTCGAACTTTTAATAATCGATGAATTGTAGCAGCCGGAAAATTAGTCTTATCACTTAAAGCTTTCGCAGCTTTACCAGTAGGTGCGGATAGAAGAATTCCCGAATCCTCTTCATGTTCTTGCTCTTTTAGATCTAATTTATGAATATTGGCAAAAATCTCAATAATGGCCTGAACGATGGTCGTCTTTCCTGTTCCTGGTCCCCCGTAATGATACTAACATTATCTTGAAACGCTGCTTTTACAGCTGATTTTTGAAAAGGATCTAATTTTAAATCAGCCTTTTTTTCAAAATTTTGAATCTCTTGTGAGAGTTGATCTTCATCAGATTCAATCTGATGATTTAATTTAATTAAATTGGAACTAATTTCTTTTTCATAGGTTGCATAATCTAGAGTTGTGACACTTTCACCCTGAAAGAAGAAATATTCTTCATCGTTATCATTCAAACATTTTTCAATTAATTCTTCATCAACAATCGCTCCGCTATTTTCGCCCAAAACCCACGCAGTATTCCGTAAGACTCTTTCTTTTTCAATTAGGGTGCTGCCAGAACGAAGGATCATCTCGCTAGCCACCCATTTCAAAGCACCGCTGATTCGTTCTTCTTCACTAACACTTATTTGAGTTAACTTACAAGATTGATCAATCTGACTAAATGAAAGTCTCGCTACCCGGCCTAAAAAATAATATGGATTATCATTTAAGATGTTTATGGCATCTAAACCGTAAATGTTGTAAGCATCAATTGCTGCTGACTGGGAAATATGAAAACGACTAAACGCTAACAGAACCTGATTCAATTCGACATCTTCAGTTAGTTTATTTCTGATTTCTTTTCTTCGCTCAGGATTAATCTTAAATCCATTTAAACTGTTCGGATCATTGATAATCTCATCAACTGCATTGACGCCTAATTTATCAACAATTTTTTGAGCTGTTTTTTCCCCAATGCCTGGTAACTCTCTCGACACCAAAAATTTAACAACTGCTTTGGGATCATCGGGTTCAGAAGCTGGTTCAAAAGTCTTTGCTTTAAATTGACGACCATACTTTGGGTGAGTTGTTAATTCACCGTAAAATTTATAAGTTAAGCCTTCGGCTAATCCCGGAAGAGTTCCCGTAATTGTAATATCATCTGTCGAAAAATCAAAAGAAATCTCAGTAATATCTACTGAGATTATAAAAAACTGATCTTTTAAATTTCGGAAAATAATTTTCTTTACTTTTCCGACTACGTACTTATCGTTATTTTCTTCCATATTAAATTGTATCTGTTGAATCCAAATAATTAAGGTGATCTGTATTATTAAAATCAATTAATTGCGCAGAATGATCATCGTTAACATTAACTCTCGTCAATGAAGCATTTGTAATTCCCCCGTGCTTTCGATAATCCTTAAGCGGTATTTGTAAAAGAGCGTTAATGAGAATATTTAAAATTCCACCATGACTTACCAATATAATTTTGGATTGATCGGAATAAGTTTTTAAAAGGCTGATTATAAAATTTTTGGTTCGAAGTGCTGCCTGCTGGTAACTTTCTCCATGCAGCTTTTCCCCATTATATTTTTCAGGCTCTTTAAAAAAATATGAAACTTCTGCCTGATACTTTTCGGGAAGATCCTCATCCCTTTTGCCTTCCATCACTCCAAAATCAAATTCTCTTAGTGCTTCAGCAATTCTAATTGGTTTCTCATAATTCATCGCTTTTGCTAAAAGTTGAGCCGTTTCAAAAGCTCTTTTTAAAGGCGAAGAATAAATTTCGGCAAACTCAATTCCTTCAAGCCGCTCAGCCAAAGCTTTAACTCGATGTAAATCCTCTTTTAAAAGCGGAGAATCACCCCAAGCACCTTGGAGTCGATGTTCATCATTCCATTCAGTTTTCCCATGACGCACTAAGTACAATTCAATCATCTATTATACGTACTCTAATTGTTTTTGATCTTGAAAAACTTGATCAATAAAAGCACTGCCTAAACATTCATCTCCCTGATATAAAACAACTGCTTGTCCAGGAGTAATTGCTCTTTGAGGAGAATCAAAATTAACTACGATTTCTTTCCCCTCAGTTTTAACTGTTACAGGTACATCTTTTTGCCGATAACGAAACTTAGCAGTCAAATTCTTAGAATGATCTAAATCAAAATCGTCATTAACTAGACTTAAATTGGTTGCCTTTAAACTCGTCGACATTAATAAAGGATTATTATAGCCCTGATCAACGTAAAGGATATTCTTAGAGACATCCTTACCTACTACAAACCAAGGTTCTGAATTTTCTTTCGTCCCGCCAATTCCCAGACCTGACCTTTGACCAATAGTATAATATAAAACTCCGTCATGCTCTCCCATAATTTCTCCGTCAGGAGTCATCATAAAGCCTTTTTGGCTTGGTAAGAAGTTATGGAGAAAATGTTTAAAATTGCGTTCGCCAATAAAGCAGACTCCAGTTGAGTCTTTCTTATGGGCTGTTGCCAAACCGTACTCTTCGGCAATTTTACGCACTTCAGGTTTTTCTAAATTACCCAAAGGAAAGATAACCTTTTTTAGCTGGGAGCTGGTTAACTGAGATAAAAAGTAAGTTTGATCCTTATTAGAATCCTTAGCCCTCATTAAATGAGCGTTACCCTCACTATCGATAACATTTTGAGCATAATGTCCCATTGCAACGTAATCTGCATCAAGTTCCATGGCATAATCCAGAAATGCTTTGAACTTAATTTCCTTATTACAAATAATATCAGGATTCGGTGTCCGTCCTGCTTTATACTCATCTAAAAAGTAAGTAAAAACTCGGTCCCAATATTCCTTTTCAAAATTAACGGAGTAAAAAGGTACGCCAATTTCTTCTGAAACCGCGGCTACATCCTCAAAGTCTTCAGTGGCAGTGCACACCCCGTCATCCTTGGTTTCATCCCAATTCTTCATAAAAACGCCGACAACATCATAGCCCTGCTCTTTTAACAAAAGAGCGGAAACTGATGAATCGACTCCACCGCTCATTCCTACAACAACTCTTTTACTCATCTATCTCCAATATTTCCCGGTCCAACAAATTATTAATTAAAAAATGATATTGCTCGATCGCTTCTTTATCACCAGTATTTTTAAAAATATCAATTGCTCTTAGACCAGAAGCATCTGTTGTGCTCATGTCTAAAAGCTTTAAATCACCATCAATTGCTATTTTCAATTTCTTTTTTGCAGTATAAGGATCCATCGGATCCAATGAACGCTGCATTACAAAGTTTCCTCGTTTAGTCTTTGCAAATCCGACATCTGTTAAAGAATATCTCTTAATATTTTTATTAACGCGATAAGATTTGTCATCACCTTTAATTGTATTTACTTCTTTTAACATTCTTCTACTGACCTTTCTGTTTTAGATGAGTAACCTGCTTGACAAGCTCTTCAGCCAATTTCACGACATCATTTTTGTTGTTGTCACGACCAAAGCTAATTCTGATTGACTCACGAACTCTCTTTAAATTATCTGGATACATTGCCAGTAACACATGTGAATCTTCAGCACTTCCCGCAGTGCAGGCAGAACCTGCTGAAACGGCAAATCCATCTAAATCTAATCTGGGTATTAATACTTGCGAAGGAATATCTTTTAACCAGAGGTTAATAGTTTGGGGTAATGAATGATCTAAATCACCATTTATTTCAAATTCAATCCCACTATTTTTTAATTCATCAATAATAATTTGTTTATATTCCCTATATATTATAGCCCATTCTTGTTCATTTTTTGGAGTGCATAACTTCATTGCTGCTTCAAATCCCATGATTAATGGTAAATTTGTCGTTCCAGCTCGAAATTTGTTCTCTTGCTCTCCGCCTAACAATAAAGGAGGAATTACCAACTTTTGATTTTTATATAAAAAGCCGATCCCTTTTGGACCATAAATTTTATGGGCAGAAACACTCAAAAAATCAATGTTAAGTTCTTTGACATCAATTGCTTCGATTCCAAGTGCCTGCGTGGCATCAACATGAAACCAAGCAGTGTGGTCTTTCAACGTCTTTCCGATCTCTTTTATCGGCATCAAGCTGCCCGTTTCGTTATTTGCTGCCATAATTGATACTAAGATCGTGTCTGGTCTTAAAGCATTTTTCAGATCATTTAAATTGATTGCTCCCGTATCATTTACTGGCAAAAAAGTTACTTCATAACCATGCTCTGATAAATACTTCATCACATTTAAAACTGAAGGATGCTCAACAGAAGTTGTGATTAGATGGCGTCCCTCATTTGCTCTTTTTAAAGCAACTTGTCTGATCACCGTATTATTGCTTTCAGTTGCCCCGCTTGTAAAATATATTTCATTTAAATCTGCATGGATCTCATCAGCCATTACTTTACGAGCATTACGCAGCTTTAGTTTTTCGCGTTGACCAAAAAAATGGGTACTTGAAACATTACCGAAGTCATTAGTTAAACTATCAGTAATTACTTTAATGACTTCTGGAGCAACCGGCGTGGTCGCCGCATGGTCAAAATAATATCTATTCAATTTTTTTCCTTAGTTCTTGTCTGATAGCTGATTTATGTATTCAATTGCAACTTCGGCAGCCATTAAGCCTGCATCATCAATGGTTTCATCAAATTGGTTAGCTGATTCATCAGGGTTGTCATCGCTAATACTGCGAATTTCGCCGAACTCAACTCCAAATTCACTGCAAACTTGACCAATGGCTGCTCCTTCCATTTCTGCACACAATGGTTTAGGGAATTCAGTAAAGATTTTATTTTTTAATTCATTACTGCTCACAAAAGAATCTCCAGTTGCAATTAAGCCTCTTTTTGCATGAGCTCCGTATAACTTCTGATCAATTTCCATGAGCTGATCAGTTAAAGAAGGTTCGGTTTTAAAGATCAAATCATGACCTGATAATTGTCCTAATTCATATCCAAATGCTGTCATGTCAACATCATGATAAAAAGCTCCATCGGCGATGATACAATCACGCTGTCTGACATTTGGATCAATTGCTCCAGCAGATCCGGTATTAATTACCAGATCAGGTTGTCGCTGACTAATTAAGTAACTTGTAGTCATTGCAACTTGAACTTTACCAATGCCTGATTTAGCCAATCTTAAACGTAAATTTCCTTTTTCACCTTCATAATAATGAAAGTTCTCAGAAATTTGTTTGTCTTCAAAATAAAACATTTCAGTAAACCTTGTAATTTCTTCGTCCATTGCACAAATAATTAAAATATCTTTCATTTTTGCCTCCTATACAAAAAACAGTACTAAAAAAACTATAATAAGCAGAATAATCTCAGTTATAATAATAAAATTTAACTTCTTGTTAAGTATCTTTGATTTTTTTTCTTCTGAAAAAATGCTTTTATTTTTTTTAAAAAGATTCATTCTTTAGACCGAGCGCGCTCGATTCCCTTTGTGTTAAAATTTTTATAATCAAGTAAGAAAGCTGGCCTTGGAAAATGGATTATATTGATACACCCTTCGCGATGGCGGGATATTTTCATCACATAATAGGAATTATAATATTTATTTTCTTAATCTCAGCCATTGGATCTATTATTTGGAAGTCCTTCCATTATATTAACACCAAAAGCAAGTGTAAAGAACAACGTAATAAAGGCAAAAACATCAATAAAAAAGTTCTTGCAAACTATCACAAAGAAGGGCTCAACGACCATGATATTGATTATTTTCGTGAAATGATGGCGACGGCTCTAAAACAGATTAATCAAATCGAATCAATAAGTTCAAAAAACAAAACTTTAAAAAGTATTAATAAAGAACTTAATTTAGAACATTTATTGCATGGCTTTTTTAAAGCAATTGTAGCTAAACCTAATCGAATTGATGCTGCCAGCAATTTTCTATTTAAAGAATTGCCTAGTCTTACGACAATTTATCAAAAGTATAGTGAAATTGACTCCTACTTATATAAAGATCAAGATACCGAGAAAGTTTTAAATCTTAGTAAAGAAGCAATCGAAAAGGCTTATCATAAAATTAATGAAGAATATCATAAATTTATTTCAGATGATCTTCAAACTTTACATGATGCAGCAGATAATTTTCAGGAATAATTAATATGGATAATAAAAACGATTTAAATCAACCAACAACAAACCAAGAAAAATCAATTGTTAATGATCTAGTTAACAATGCTTTTTCAACCCCTAAGCCTCCATCCACTACTTCGGAACAAACAATCAAACCGATCGCCGAGGATGTTGTAGATCATTTAAACAGTACTGATCGAGAAAGTGCTCAAAAGTTAGCCGAACAGATTGATGAAACAAAACGCGAATCTGTTTTAAATTTTGGTAATGATGCTCAAAGAAAAATTAGTGCATTTTCTGATAAAGTCCTCGACCACGTTCAAAATCAGGATACGGGACCAATAGGTCAAACTTTATCGGATCTTTTATACGATATTAAACAAGCCGATCCAAAAGATCTTGAGAATAATAAGCCTTCTTTTATTCAGCGAATGTTTGGTCAAGTTAAACAATCGATGTTCGAAGTCAAAGCCCGTTATCAAAAAGTCACAACTCAAATCGATGTTATATCCCAAAAACTTAATCGCCAACGAAACATATTGATGCGGGATAATCGCGTGCTTGACGACATGTACGAAGAGAACAAAAATTATTACGAGGCATTAAATATTTTTATTGCGGCTGGACAAATGAAAATTCAAAAACTTGACCAGCAAATTGATGACCTTGGCAACAAACAAAAGAACGGTGAAATGAACGATTTAGAAATTGAGGAAATCAATGATGTGCGACAATTTAGAGAGCGTTTGGATAAAAGAGTGTACGATCTTTCACTAGTAAGAGAAATGACACTACAACAAGCACCGCAAATTCGTCAAATGCAGCGCACGAACGAAGAACTAATTGATAAAATTCAAACATCAATTAATACCGCAATTCCTCTCTGGAAAAATCAGACTGCCCTTTTGATTAATGCATTAAGTCAAAGAAATGCGTTAGAACTTCAACGAAAAGTTACTGAAACCACTAATGATCTTTTGAAGAAAAATAGTGAAATGATTAAGGGATCTTCTATTGAAGCTGAAAAAGAAAATCAACGAGGCGTAATTGATATCGAGACATTAACTCAAACTCAGAATAATTTAATTGAAACCTTAAATGAAACTTTACAAATTCAAGCTGAAGGCCGTAAGCGACGTGAAGAAGCATCCAGACAGCTTAATGATATGGACAAACAATTAAAAGATCAGCTATTAAACTACGTAACTAAAGAAAAAAATAATTTTGAATAAAAATAATTGATTCTAAATACCCGAAAGAAAAAATAATTTCCAGGGTATTTTTTCTGTAATAATTTAATAAAATCCGTATTTTGTATTGATTTTAAAATAAATTTATTTAAATTTTTAATATTTTCTAATCAAAACTTTTAGTAGTTACGGTAAAATAAATTGTATTGAAAGAAAGAAGGATTATAAATGAAAATTGGTTCTAGTTGTACTTCAATCTTAGTGGGAAAAAAAGCCTCGATTGATGGATCAACAATGATAGCTCGTAATGACGATACATTTCATGCTGTTGCACCACATAAATTTATTCAACATCCGGCAGTTCATAACGAACCTGGACGGGTATTAAAATCATGGCTGAATGGTTTTTCCGCTGAACTGCCTGAAAATAGCTATCGCTACCCGGCAGTTCCAAATGTTGATTACAAAAAATTAGGTTACTACGAAGAAAGTGGAATCAATGAAAAAAACGTTGCAATGAGCGCTACTGAAAGCACTTATGGCAACGAACGGGTTCTCGCTTTTGATCCATTGGTTAAAGATGGACTAGACGAAGATTGTATTGTAAATATGACTTTGCCGTATGTTGATTCCGCACGTGGAGCAGTTAAATACCTTGGAAACTTAATCAAACAATACGGATCTCCGGCTGGAAATTCAGTTCTTTTTAGTGATAAAGACGAAGTCTGGTACATGGAAATTTCCAGTGGTCATCATTGGGTTGCTCAAAGAATTCCTGACGACGCATATGCAATTTGCGCTAATCAGGTTTCAATTCAACAAGTTGATTTCAATGACTCTGATAACTTTATGTGGTCAGAAGGTATTCAAGAATTTGTTGAGAAGCATCACTTAAATACTGATCAAGAGGGCTTTAATTACCGTCACATTTTTGGCACATCTAACGAAAAAGACCGCCATTATAACACACCTCGTGTTTGGTACGGTCAAAGATATTTCAATCCTGAAATTGAACAAGATCCAGAAAGCTCAGAACTTCCATTTATTTGTCGGACCTCTAAAAAGATTTCACCCGATGATATCGAATATGTTTTGGGATCACACTACAATGAGACGCCTTTTGATCCATTAAGTAAAGGTGACGATCCTAGAAAGTATCTCTATCGTCCAATTGGTTTAAACAGAACTCAAAACGCTCACGTCTTACAAATTAGAAATGATGTTCCTGAAGAAGTTGCTGCCGTAATGTGGTTATGTCTTGGTTATCCTACATTTACCCCATTTGTTCCATTCTTTACTAATATGAATGATACTGCTCCTTCATATAACGATACTAAATTAGACTATTGCGATCAGGATGCATATTGGCTTTACAAATCACTTTCAGTTTTAGTTGAATCTGATTACAAAAACTTTATTCAAATGGATCGTGATTACTTAACAGAAGCTCGCCGAACCTTAAGAGCTAGAGTTGCTGAAATAACCAATGATGCACTTAATAGCAACTTAAAAGGTGAAGACCTCACAGATTATCTAACTAAAGAAAATCAAAAGACTGTTAGTGAAATTGAAGATACTACCCGTAAATTTATGGGTGAACTTTACACTAAAGGAATTACTGTTTCCCGTCTCACTTTTAATATGGATAAAAATCTTTAATTTAAGCATTAAAAAAACCGCTGGTCGTTTGCCAACGGGTTTTTTTATTTACTTATTTTTTTATCCAATTTTAAAAAATTTAAAATTAAAGCAATAACCGACAGAACGATCATCACCAAAAATAAAACTTTCATTCCAAACATAAACAAATCTGGACGTCCGTTCACGTATGAAATAACTTTATGACCAGCTTTTACAGACATTGCTGAGAAAAGGATGGTCGTAGAAATTGTAAGGCCAAAAACCATTCCTAAATTTCTAAAGAGTGCATTTAAGCCTCCGGCAATTCCTAAATGCTTAACATCAATGCTTGCCATAGTTAAAGCATTATTAGGTGATTGAAATAATCCATTACCAAATCCTAAAACACCGATCGTTAAGATCACAAACCACATTGAAGAGTTGCCACTAAAGAAACAAAAACCAATCTGGCTTATAATAATTGCCCCTACACCGATTCTAATTAGTAATGAGGCTCCATATTTATCAGTTAAACGTCCAGCAATTGGCGAGAAAATCACTTGCGCAATTGGAAAAGCCATTAAAACTAATCCCGAATGACTCGGATTCATACCTCTTAAATTCTGCAAATAATATGGACCAACAACATTAAAAGCAAAATTACCGATAAAAACTAATAGTACGGAAATTAAACTTATTGAAAATGGTAATTTGCGAAAAAGGCTTAATTCAACTAAAGGATGAGAATTTTTCTTTTCCAAGCGAATAAAAACTAAAAAACTAACAATAAATACAACTGCTAAAATTAACACCGGCAAATTCACAAAACCGTTAAGCTGAGCGTAACTCATTAAACCAACAATACTAATAACTGCCAGGGAAAATGTTACAGAACCGCCATAATCAATCGGTGATTTTTGAAATGTGATGTCTTTTGGTAAAACTTTTAATCCCAACAAATATGCAAAAATTCCAACTGGAATATTAATCCAAAAGATGTAGCCCCAAGGTAAGAATCCTAAGACGATTCCACCAATGCCGGGACCTGCAATACTTCCTAAAGCTACAAACGTACCAATCCAGCCAAGCGATCGTCCCCGTTCGCTGTCTTTAAACACTTCTGTGACAATCCCGTTACTCGTACTCATTGTCATCGAGGCTCCGATTCCTTGAATTAATCGGGATCCGAGTAACATCCAAAAACTAATGTTAAATCCACAAAGGAAAGAACCAAGAGTAAAAATAATCATGCCAATTTTAAAAACTTTAATTTTACCGATTAAATCACCAATTTTACCAAATAGTAATAAGAGACTGCAGACGACTAACAAATAAACGGTCGCCACCCACTCGGTTTGACTCATGGAGACGTGTAAATCTCGACTAATGGTCGGTATTGCAATATTTACAATTGACGTATCAAGCGTCGACATAAAAGTAAATAAGCCAATTGCCGTAATAATCCACCAACGATTTTTTTGAATCTTGGGATCTTCACTAAATGCAACTGAATTTCTCATTAGGAATCAAAACCTTCCGTAACGGTCTCTGGATAAACATCACTAACGATTTCTGCACAGCTGGCACAAAAATCAGGATAATGAGAATCACTTCCTACATCTTCTTTAGTTAATCGACAGCGCTGACAAACTGATCCTTTTGCTCGATCAACTTTAACGTTAGTGTCAGAACCTTCAGTCTCATTAAGTGAACTGACCATTAAAATTTCACGAACATCTAATTCAAGATCACTAACTGCTTTTGCTACTTCTGGCGCATAAGTGATCGTAAGTGCTGCTTCCGCATTCTTCCCAATAAGTTCACTTTGACGTGCTTCTTCTAGCGCTTTATTAGCAACGTCTCTAAATTTCATAAAAATTGCCCACTGATCCATCTTTTCTTTATAAGCTTCAAAGTTACGAACCTTTGGCATTTCACTTAAGTAAGCATATGATTCATATTCTTTAAGATTTTCCCAAATTTCTTCACTAGTGTGTGGCAATACAGGGGCTAGAAGCTGTGTCAATTCTTTTGCAATTCGGTAAAATACTGTCTGCATGCTCCGGCGAGTCGGATCATCAGGTTTTGTGATATAGACGATGTCTTTTGCCACATCAAGATAAAAAGCAGAAAGATCAACATTAATAAAATTCATTAACATTTTAAAAGTATCTTGAAAATTATATTTATCAAAATTATTCAGGTATTTAGCAACGATGTCATTCCATTTAACAGCCATATATTTATCAATTGGCTTCAAATCATCAAAAGGAATTTCATCTTTTTGCGGATCAAAGTCATCAGTGTTTGAAAGTAAAAATCGCACAGTGTTACGGATTTTTCGATAAGCGTCACTAACCTGTTTAAACAGATCCATTGAAACTTTTACATCCCGTCCTGTATCAATACTCATGACCCAAAGGCGAAGAATTTCAACTCCCATTTGATCAGCAACTTTAATTGGACTAATCACGTTACCTAGAGATTTACTCATCTTGCGCCCTTGATCATCTAAAGTGAAACCTTGATGTAAAATTCCTTTATATGGTGGAATTCCATTCGTTGCAACTGAAGTGATTAGCGAAGAATTAAACCATCCTCTAAACTGATCTGAACCTTCTGAATAAATATCACACGGATAATCTAAATTATCTCTAGTATTTAAAACTCCATTCCAAGATGATCCCGAATCAAACCACACATCTAAAATATCATTTTCTTTAGTAAACTTCCCGTTTGGTGAATGTTCATTAGTATAACCTTCTGGAAGCAATTCTTTAGCATCATGCTCAAACCAATAATTAGATCCATGTTTTTCAAATAAATCAGCAATATGATCAATAACTTCAGGATCTAAAATTGGCGTTTCATCTTCTGCATAAAAAATCGGAATCGGAACGCCCCATGCACGTTGACGAGAAATGACCCAATCTCCACGATCACGGATCATATTGTAAAGCCTTTGTTTGCCCCACTCTGGACTAAATTCAACATGATCGAGCTGATCTAAAATCTCTTGTCTAATTTTTTCAACCGAAGCAAACCATTGCGGAATAGCCCGCCAAATTACAGGTTTTTTTGTTCGCCAATCAAATGGATACGAGTGAGTAATTTTCTCAACGGCTAATAGTAAATCTGATGATTTTAACTTATCAATTACGATTGGCGTTGCCTTTTCATAAAAAACACCTTCAAAATCCGGTCCGGCATTTTTCATCATTATTCCTCTTGAATCAACAGTTACATCAGCTGGCAGTCCATATTTTTGACCCTCGTTCCAGTCATCTTCCCCAAAACCAGGTGCCGTATGAACTAATCCAGTTCCACTGTCAAGAGTTACATAATCACCCACCATGACCAATAATTCAACATCACTATCCCATGGGTGAGCAGCTGTAATTCGATCCATTTCCTGACCTTTAAAGGTTTTTAGAACCTGATATTCATCCCAACCAAATTTTTGTGCATCCTGTTCAAGCAAGTCTGAACCAATGACGTATTTATTAGCACTTCCTGCTGGCTGAACCAATGAATATTCGAAATCAGGACCAACTGTGATTCCCCGACTTGCAGTAACTGTAAAAGGAGTTGTCGTCCAAACTACTAAATAAGTATCATCATCTAACAAACCTTTGCCGTCAATAACCTTATTTGCATAAAAAAGTGATGTAGATTCTAAATCATGATATTCAACTTCAGCTTCTGCTAATGCTGATTCTGAGGACCATGACCAAAAGATTGGTTTTGAACCACGATAAATCAAACCTTTCTTAACCATTGCTTCGAACACTCTAATTTCTTGAGCTTCAAATTCTGGATTTAAGGTTAAATATGGATTGTCCCAATCTCCTATAACTCCTAGGCGTTTAAAATCTTCACGTTGGAGATCAACTTGTTCTAAGGCAAACTTTCGGGCTAATTCGCGCCACTCAACAATATCCATTTTCTTACGATCATGACCGGCTTTTGTCAATTGTTGTTCAATTGGTAGACCATGGGTATCCCAGCCAGGCACATATGGTGCGTAAAAACCATTCATATTCTTATAACGAACAATGATATCTTTGATGACTTTATTCATCGCATGTCCGATATGAATTCTCCCGTTGGCATATGGCGGCCCATCATGTAAATTAAAATGTCTTTTATTTTTATTTAATTCAAGCCGCTTTTCATAAAGATTATCATCTTCCCATCTCTTCTCTCGAACTGGTTCAGTTGTTGGAAGTTTTCCCCGCATTGGAAAATTTGTAGATCCTAGGTTAAGGGTATCTTTAACTTTCATAAATCCTCCTCATTGTATAAAAAAACTCGCCTTTTTGAGACGAGTTAATCGCTATACCACTCATTTACGTGATTATCATTAATTCAAAATGCTTTAGGTGATAAAGGACTAGCTTCACATGCTGACTTTCACCGTTTTCAGCTCGCTGTGATGTTCCACTAGACCCACTTGTCCTTAGTCAAAATTATAAAACAACAGGGCAATTCGTCAAGTTGTTTCGCACAAACAATGGATCCTTGATATAATAACTGCATGACTTATGCTTTAATAATTCTTTTATCATGTATTTTAATCTTTATAATTGGTGCTAAATTGAGATTGTATTTATCAATCCCAATTAATGTTGCTGTTATTGTATTTTTGGCGCTTTTAGAGCTTAACCTTGACCATAATGATATGACCTTTTTTTGGGTTTACGCAATATTTATGATTGTTACCAACTCCATTGCTATCTTTCTTAAATTATATTTTCATGACCATCCTCGTAACAAGCATGATAAAAACAATTTAATTTAAGAATGGTTATTTTTTCTCAACTTTAGGAATCGTCAGACGCCAATTTTGATCAAAATATTGTCGATAAGCCCAAAAGCCAGTAATGCTGGTGGAAATCCCAGTAGAACAAAATAGCATAAAAACAACTAAAATCTGATACTTAATGGCTTCTACAGGATCAAATCCTGCCATTATTAAACCACTCATCATTCCGGGCAGCTGAACTAATCCATACATTCTTACAGAATCAATTGTCGGCTGCAAGCCAAAATGTAAAGCCTGCCTAACTATTTCTCCTGCAGCCAATTTTGGACTTGCTCCTAATGCCAACATCTCTTCAATTTTTTCAGAATTTTCTCTAAAACTTTGATTGAGATTTGAATATACTAGTCCTACTGCTGCCATTGCATTTCCAGCAATCATCCCAGTTACTGGAATTGTCTGAAAAGGTGCTGGCTTCATTACTTTAGTAAGCAACATTAAACTAACCGTAATTGCAGTTCCACAAAATAATCCTACAAAACTAATTAAGAACGCATGATTAATTCCATGAGCTCTTTTTTTGCCGTTATATGCAGCGTTTACAACAATAAAAATCATCATTAAAATTGTCAAAAATAAGTTGTTAACTTTAAAAATAAATCTTAAAGCAAAACCGATAATAATTAACTGAACAATTGCTCGAAAAATTGACCAAATTATTTCTTTATTTAACCGAAGCTTCTGATAGTAACTAATAATTAGAGTGATTGTTACCATTAATGCTGCTAAAGCCAATGAAAGATTAGATATTTTTAAATTATTCATTGCTTCCTCCAATTTGAATTTTTCTTTTAGCTTGAGAAATTTCTTCTGGATCATGGCTTACAGAAATTAGACTGAAGTGATTTTCTTCCTGTAATTGATCAATTACCTGCCAAATTTTGCTTTTAGTATCAGAATCAAGACCAGTGGATATTTCATCAAGTAAAAGCACTTGTGGTGGAAAAAGTAAATTCCTTAAAACTCCAACACGCTGCCTTTCACCACCGGAAATATCATTAATCGACTTATCTAGGTATTCAGCCGGTAATTCCATTTTTTCTAAACCTGAAATTTCTTGCTGTTCATCAATTGGTAGATTTCTGACTAAAAAAGGTAAATCTAGATTATCGCGTACCGTTTCACCAAAAAGCTGCACACTTTGCGCAGCATAAGAAACTTTTTGACGATAATTTTCAATCGGAAGATCTGATATATTTTGCTGATCTAGAAATATCTCTCCTTGTTGAATAGCAACTAATCTAGCGATAATTTTTAAGATTGTGCTTTTACCACTGCCTGAAGGCCCCGTTAATAACAAACTATCTCCCTCATCAACTGAAAAATTCAAGTTTTGAAATAAGACTTTGTTATCCGCTTGATAAGAAAGATTATGAATTTTAATCATTAAAAAACTCCTCTAAAGTATAATGATTCTAGTTTAAAGCAAACAAAAAGAGCTAGCAATAAAAATGCCAACTCCTCTTAATACTTTTATCTAATAACCATAACTGAAATTGGTGCATATTTAGCCATGTAAGCTGCTTGTGAGCCAAAATGTTTACGGATACCTTTTTTTGCAAGTGATCCAATAACTAATAAATCAGCTTTCGTTGCTGGAATAACATTTTTAACGATCGTTTCGCCGGGATCACCCTCGCTAACAACCATCTCAACGTTCTTTACTCCTGCTTTAATTGCAAAATCTCGATATTCTTCAATGTGCTTTTCCAAGTCTTCCCGTTCTCCATGAACATAATCACGACTTAAAGCTTGATAGATATTCATTTCACTGTTTTCAAGAATCGATGTAATTATTAGATCTGCATCAGCTTCACGTGCCGCATTAATCGCATACTTAAATGCTAACTGGGCGTCAGCAGAATCATCAACCCCAACTAAGATTCTTTTAAAGGCATTCTCATCATTTCTTAATTGTTCTGGTGTTTGATTTTTTAATTGATCAGGTGTCTCTTTCATATGACCTCCTTAACTATTCAGTTCCGGCCTGTTTTAAAATTTTATTGTTAGTTCTACGCATATCAATAATCGTCCACGCAAGAAGACCCAAAATAACAACTATTGCTGTATATGCGATGATATTTGCTTGTTGAAGTTGACTTGCTGTTGGGTTATCACCATAAAATGAAGCTATCGAATCTGGTAAACCTTTCATATTAAGAGCAGTAAGCCCAATTACTGAAATCCATCCAGCAATTCTTACCCAAAGTGAATTAACAAATCTGTTTCCCATTTCTACTTTATTATCTGTCATTAATAATAGCGGAAGCATCGAAAAAGGTAAGGCAAATGCTAGGAACACTTGTGAATTATTCATCAAAGTATTTAGTGCTTCATGCTGTTTAAGTTCAGATAAATGACTAGTCATTCCAACACAGATTAAAACTGGAACAACTGATATCAAACGAGTAACAAGTCGACGCAGCCACAATGGCATTTTCATATGGACAAAACCTTCCATAATTACCTGACCCGTTAAGGTCCCGGTAATTGTAGAGTTCTGACCTGAAGCTAACAATGCAACCGCAAATAATACAGATAGTATACCTGACTTGGCAACACTAATTAAAACCCCATTACTTAAAGTCGAAGTATCCGACAAAGCTTTAAATAATCCGAAAAATGAAGGATCTTTAACTGCTCCCGTTTTAAATACTGCAACTCCCATAATTAAAAGTAATGAATTTACTACGAATGCAAATGAAAGTTGAATATTTGAATCCCAAGTTGTGAATTTAACAGTTCTAGCGATATCCTCTTCGTCATCGTGATTAACTTTACGAGTTTGAGAAATTGCAGAATGTAAATAAAGATTATGCGGCATTACCGTTGCACCAATAATTCCAAGTGCTCCCTGAATTGGATTTTGTCCGCCAATATTAGGAGTCGAAGCAAAAGTCTTAGTCGTTGGAACTAATCCTTTAATTACTGCCGCCCAATCTGGATTAGAAAGAGCTACTTGATAAACAAAAACTAGCAAAATTACTAAAATTAGACAAACAACAATAGCTTCAATTTTACGAAATCCAACCTTAGTCAATAAGAGTAGTAACAAAACATCAAATACGGTAATTAAAACTGCGTAAAATAATGGAATGTGAAACAACAGATAAAGAGCAATAGCTCCTCCGATTACTTCAGCAATATCAGTTGCCATAATTGCCAGCTCTGTTAAAACCCACAAAACGATTCCCAAAGATCGACTTGTTCGAGCTCTAATCGCTTGTGCTAAATCCATTTGACTTACGATGCCCAGTTTAGCTGCCATATATTGTAATAACATCGCAATTAAACTCGACAGTAAGATAACTGACATCAATAGATATTGAAAATTTTGTCCGCCAGTAATTGAAGTTGACCAATTACCAGGATCCATATAACCAACCGCTACCAATGCTCCAGGGCCAGAATACATGAACAAAGTTTTCCAAAAGCTCATTCCTTTTGGCACTTCAACCGATCCGTTTATTTCTTCCAGCGAAGGGCCGTTAGCATAATGAATTAAATGCTGTTTCTTCTGCTTTTTTTCTCTTTCATCAGACATTTAATACCTCCTTTTTTTCATTTAAATCATAGCATACCCCTAAAGAAAGTAAACCCATTTTTTTACTTCAAGCCTTTATTTAAGGCATTTTGTGAGTTATACCGCCTTATATAGAATGAAAATTATTATTTAATTTCAGGAAAAAATTTGTATTTTCTCATAATCTTTCACAATGATTTTTTCTTAGTCTTGCGTATAATAAAACGTATGGAATTTAAAAACAAAAATGTTTACTTAATTGATAATGATACCCCCATTGATTTAACTTTAATCGTTAAAAGATTAAAAGAACTCGGTGGTAATCAGGTTACAATTAGTGAAAAGAAAATTGATTATCTTATTTACGATGAAAATAAAGACCATGATGAGAATTTGGCAAAAAGATTTGAGCGTCTTAAAAAAGGAAATCCGATAGTTATGTCTCCTTCTGATTTTATTAAAGAAATGGGTTTTAATCCAAATCCTGCTTATATCGAATGGGATGAATATCCAAACTATGATCCTTGGACTGGAGAAAAGTTAAGCTTATGGCAAGATTAACAGACAATTTTAAAATGTAAATTTTAATTGGTTAAAAAGGATAAAAATGAATAAACCTAAATAGATTAAATAATCTCGCCGATGATACTTAATCTCTTGATAATTAAAAAGACGTGCTCCTCGATGATACCCTTTTGCAATTAAAGCATCAGACACTCGGTCAGCTTTTCTAAGCGCAATTAAAATTACCGGCTGAAGCATAAAAATATAATTCATTGCTCTTTTAAGATAACTGCTATCAGTTTTTGAATTACGCAAAGTATAAGCATAACGAACTGATCGAAATGTCTCCTGAAATTCGTTAATAAATGACGACATAATTATTATTACTAAAGGAATGCCTAGACCATTATAGTGCCCAAGCGTTATATCATGTGCAATTTTTCCCACAGCTAATGCCATTTCTTCTGGACTCGTTATAACAATTAAACCTAATGCCAAAATCAAAAGGATTATGAGACGAATAAAAATTTGTAAATCTAAATTAGTTAACTTTAACCAGCCCCAACGCCAAATAACAGGACCATTTACAAAAAATAAATTAATTAATAGGTTTAAAATTGGCAAAATTAAGATCAGTTTCCAGTGACGAAAAATTTGACCTCTTTCAGAAGAATTTAATTCAGTAAATACAGTCAATCCTAAAAGTATAATCATAACTAAATATTGGAAATAATAATGGAAATTAAACATCAGAAGAGTCAACAAAATCCATGTGATTAGTTTTGTGCGCCCATCGATTCGATTAATTAATTTCATGAAAGCACCTTTTCTGCCAATGCTTGAGCAATTTCTTGATTGCTTTTATAATAAGACCCCTTTGAGAATATTTTTTGATTAATTAATGCCTGACAAACTGCAATAGTCGGTGGATCAATTAAACCAGCATTTTTAAAAACATGGGGATTTCTCAAGACCTGCTTTTTTGATTGCTGTTCAATTCCATCATTTTTTAAAAATAAAAACTCATCTCCATAGGTCAAGGCTTCACTTAAATTATGAGTAACCATTAATACAATGTGATTAGACTTAAAGTAATTGATTTCATCCATAGTTAATTGAAGATTTTTAGCATCAAGACCAGCTGTAATTTCATCACAAAATAAAATTTTAGGCTTTTTTAGCAGCATGATTGCCAACTCTAACCTTTTTTGCTGCCCACCTGAAAGTTCAAAAGGTGATTGCTTTAATAAAGATTCTAATTTAAGTTCTTCAATAATTGCTGTGAGATCTCCAGAATAATGATACTGAAGTTCTTCTTCCACCGTTTGATTAAAAAATAAATTTTCTGCGTTTTGTAAACAATAACCAACATTTGTCAGGTAATTTCGTAAACTCGCTTTTGATTGATGAATCGGCTGATCCTCAAAATAGATTTCACCTTTAGTCGGTTTAATAAGACCGCTTAAAAGATTAAGCAGAGTCGTTTTTCCTACTCCATTAATCCCTACTAAAGTATAAATTTTGCCTAATTCTAAACTAAAATTTAAATCATGCCACAAAAAGGGATGCTTTTTTGACACTTGATAATTAAGATTTTTAACGGTTAACATATAATTCTTCCACTGTTTTGATAAATGTAGCTAAACTCGAATCTTGGAGACTAATGGGGTCATTAATCAAATCAGCCAAGCGATTAATGATATCAACAGTAATCGGAATTGGCATTTGATTTTCTTTTAACAAACTTGGATTAAGCAAAAGATCATTGGTCTCAATTTTATTAGTAATTTGTCCTTGATTTAAAATTAAAACTCGTTTTGTTAGAGCTAACTCTGCTAATTTATGGGTAATTAAAAGAATCGTAACTTTTCTTTTTTCCTGCAATTCTCGCATCAATTTATATACTAATTGAGAATTTTCTGGATCAAGCTGAGCTGTAGGCTCATCTAAAATTAGGATTTTGGGTTCTAATACTAAGGCTTCTGCAATAGCTAAAAGTTGTTTTTGACCGCCTGATAAAGTTTTAAAAGATTGCTTAATTATCGACTCAATTCCCAACTCATTAACGATTTTCATCATTCTGCTTTTAATTTTTTCCTTGCTCCAGCCAAAATTAGCTAAATATAAACTAAGATCTTCCACAAAATTAGGTGCAATAAACTGCGAATCTACATTTTGAAACACTAAACTAATTTCATGGTGCAGCTTCCACTGAGGTTCAATCTGCTCATAATTAATACCATTGAGTAAAATTTCCCCTCCTGTTGGCTCAATAATGCGAGTTAATAATTTACTAATTGTGGTTTTTCCCGACCCATTAGGACCGACAAGTCCCACAAATTCTCCTTCAAAAATACTAAAGTTAAGATTGTTAATAATTTCTTGCTTTTTAGTTTCTAATTGCAGATTAATCAGTTGTTCAGCTGCATAACTAAGATTACGTATTTCTAACAAAGGTGTTGCGTTCAAATTATTCTCCTAAATCAATTTAAAATAGCTCATGAACAATAGCGCAACTGTTGCAATCACTAAGAAGATCACTGCAAAAGCCGTCCATTTTTCTTCATGGTTAATCATCTTAAAATCAGTTGTTCTTAACACATTACCTTTCATTAAAGCCTCAACTACTGGCCGATAAAGAATAACCGTAAACAAGGAATTTAGGCCGCCTTTGATTAAATTAAACGGCAAAATAATTGGAACTAACATTTTAACAACTGATGCTCTAGTGTAACCAAAGAAAATCGGAGAAAGTAAATAATTCCAAAGCAGCATCGATATTGTCTGCATGATAATTCCAATTATTAATCCAACAATTAAATTTTTTGCATTCTTTTTTCTGGAATAAGCAATGACCGGCGGCAAGACAAAACAGATCGCAGCAATCACATTCATAACAAAACCTATTGCTCCAGTCGAACTAACTGTAATCATCTCAAAAAATGGTACTAAAACTGATAGTAAAATTGCAAAAATCGGGCCAAATATCATCCCACCAATTGTTAAAATTACATCTTTTGGTTCATAACTTAAAAAGAAAAACATTTTTATTTTAATAAAAGTAGATAAATATGCTAGCGCCCCAAAAGCAGCTAAAAATGTTAAATATCGGATATAACTCTGATCACGTTTCATTTTGAATTCTCCTTATCAAAAACAAAAAGCTATGACTCAATTGAATAACCTCAGCTGAGCCATAGCTAAAAAAATCCCGCAATTTTGCGGGGGTACACGACGAAGAATCTTCAATAAATAAAATTTTATTGAAGAAACTTCTTCTTCCATCCAGACTTTAACTGTCGGTTCCGGTCTCACACCGGATCAGCTGCCATAGGCAGGTCGCGGACTTCAATTTTAATTGTTACCGCCGATTGGGAATTACACCCGACCCCGAAGAAGTTATCTATTTACTTAATGTAAGTGTAGCATACTTTTATTAAAATAAAAGAAACGCTTACTTTTTTTTCGGATACTAAATAATTTGAAACGCAAAAAACTATCCATAATTTCAGGATAGCCCTTAATTTTTTCATTCTTCAATTTATTAAATAATTTTAAGGAATATCATTCACTAACGTAAATGTTACCGACGCATTGTAAGTACCAGCCTTCGGAATATCATTTGGATTTGCCTTAAAGCTTAATGTCCACGGATAGTTCTTGTCTTCAGGATGATTATCACTTCTAGTTCCGTTATAGATAGTCTGAGCTGTTGATGTTAAATGAGTCGTTGTGCCCCCGTCAGTGTCCTGATAATACAGCGGATCGCCACTAATCACTTTACTTGAATCTGTCGTATGAGTGAACGGCTTCGTTACCGCGGCCTCAATGTGCCACTGACTTGTTGCATTACTATTCCGATTATCTGTTCGTTTTAAATTCTGAGCACTACTTATGTACTCCTGATTCTTTAAATATCCCGCATGGGTCCCTAAATCAATACTTCCTGGTATTGATGTTAACGTCTGAGTACCAACCTGATCCCAAACATAAGTTCTTGTATCAGTTCTAGTTTGTGATTCAGTTGCAATCTGAGCTGCCGTTCTTGCTGCTCCCGTTGGTGCATGAACGGTTGCCGGAGTTAGCGCCTCCCGCCACTGAGGATTAGTCGCATAATACACTGGTGTTGGATTGTCTAAATCAGTAATCGGAGTCCCTGCGGTCGGATCAGCAAGCAACGTATCACTTCCTAATTTAGTTCCGTTTCCTAATGTCAATTTCCATAGTTTATTAGTATATCGAAACATAGAAGTTGTTGATGCTGTAGATTGAATATTAAAATTTGATAAATCTAAGCTAGTTAAATTTAAACAACTATCAAATAACCATCTAAAATCAGTTACCTTTGAAACATCAAAACTACTCAAATCAAGTTTTGTTAACTCTTCACAATCAAAAAACATTCCCGGCATTGCAACAACTTTACTAGTATCAAAATGACTAACATCAATGGACTTTAATTTTTTATCTCCGTAAAACATCCATCTCATTTGTGTTGCTTTTGAAGTATCAAAATGACTTACATCAACTTGTTCCAATGAATAACAATTTGAAATCATTGAATCAAAATCAAACGCATTTTTGGTATCAAATTTACTAATATCTAAATCGGTTAAGGATGTATCTGAAATAAACATGCCACCGAAACTAGTTACATTACTAGTTTTAAACGCTGGACCAAATTTAACACTGGTTAAACTTGTACAACCCCGCAAAAATCGATACAGTGAAACAACCGAACTCGTATCCCATGGAATGTTAAGGGAAGTTAAACTTGTACACTTAGCAAAAACACCAGACATATTAACTACTTTGCTCGTATCTAAATTAGCAAGACCCTCAATTGTGGTTAGATTAGTCATCCCATAAAATAAATGAATTAAATTGTCGTTTCCTGATACTCCCGGACTAATCACAACTTTTTGAATTTGAGATAAATAATCATTCCAAGGCCATTTAACTAGGTCATCATATGGATCATCTGGATCAGGATGAGTCTGTTGAGCGTCAACATTTGCATTTAAAACATGGGGATAAATCGTTAATGTCCCACTTTCATATTTCCACCATAAGTATTCACTTAAGCTAATCGTCTTTACTGCTGATACATTACTATTGTTATCCACCGCTACAACATGAAGATACTTTCCCGCATCTGCTGCTCTTGTCAAATTAATCGTTCCATCAGTCCCACCACTATTTGGCATTAAATTAATATTTGTTACTTTTTGGGTCGCGGGATCTCTTACAATTGTTGGACTTCCATTTGGATTATCATCAACTGTATAAACATATCCCCTCATTCCACTCATAACCGGAACTTTGATAATATCTGAATACGCATTTCCTGCTGATGTATCTGCGCGAGCTCGATAATAGTAATCAGTAGCATTGTCGTTGGCATCAATTCTTAAACTCGCATTATCATTAACAACTGAACTTGATACCAACGTCGGTGCGTTAGGAGCAGCAGTATCTTTAGTCATGATATCTTTACCATTAGTACTGGTATTTAAACTTGACGTATAGTAAATCATGTTGAAAATAACTTCTGCTTCCTGTGGCGTACATTGATTTACAGTATGGCCTGTTTGAATCTGGGCGTAATTATTTTTCGACACTAAATACCAGTTATTGTCACCAATAACATTGCCGTTAGCGTCTTTTAACTCTTCATATTTTCCCGAAGTAATATTTGCAGGATCATACTTTAACCACCTTATAGCACCTGAATTGTACATGAAATATGAAGAAAAACTATGAGAAGGCGACACTTGATAAGTCACTGTTGGATCCAAAAAATACGGTTGTTCTGTTAGTGAACCTGGAGTAGCCACTTGAATCTTATCGCTACCAACTGGCTTGTAATCAGCTGATACTTGAACCCCTAAAGATGAAGCAAAGCGATTAAAATAAGTATGATAAGGCACATTAGGTAGACCAGTCCAAGCAAATCCCTCAACGGTATCATGGCCCATCGTAATAGCTCGACCGGTATCTCCAAATGCTTTTGTTGCTTGATACGAAGCTTCATTCAAATCTTGATTGTCTGGATCATAATTGTCTGAATTCCAGTCTGACGCGCCAAAGAAGATACTGTCGTACTTATAAGTTCCATCTGGATTCTTAAGCATGCCTGGATTATCATTAAAATCTTTCAGCCATACCGTTGTAATATTGAATAAGCCCTGATCTACAGGACCTGTCCCATCAACATTCGTCATCTTCATCCAGTTTTTAAACCATGTCTCAGCAGCTGCAGTTTTAGGTGCTACGTTTAAAATATTAAAATGTTTACCGTAGTTAGTCCCAATTTCATTTGCTGTTGTAAATGATGGACTAGTATCTTTCTCAACATGGTATCCCCCGCTAATGTTTGTCGGCGGTACCCATGTTAAATTAACATCGTTACGATTATCAGTATCATTCCAATAGCTTTGACCAGTCATCTGAAAACTGCCTGGAGTTACAACTGTTGAATTAATTACTGATGAGATTCCTCTTGGCTGTATTTTAGGGAGTGATAATTGTTTCAATGGATCACTGAAACTCGGTGTAAGCTTGTTAGCTAAACGCCCCCCCCCTGGAAACGCTACCATTATTTACATTCGCTGTGTTCTGTGGAAAATCTGCTGCTTTACTCTCTTGTTTATTGTTTAAAGCAATCCCAATAGTCGCGATACTCACAATCACTACTATTAAATATCCTAATCTTTTGACTAACTTGTTCATAAACTCACTCCCTAAATTGATTTATTTATACAAAGTTAGATTTATTATATCAAAAAGTGGGTTTTTTCAATTCTAATTTTCATAAAATTTTTAGCAAAAAAACGATCAACAGCCGTCTTATTGGCTATTAGTCGCTTAATCATTTTAAGGTGTGTCATTCACTAACGTAAATGTTACGGTCGCATTATATCTCCCTGCACTCGGGATATCACTTGGACTTGCTTTAAAACTTAACGTCCACGGATAGATCTTGGTGTCAGGTTGATTATCACTCCTGGTCCCACTATAGATAGCCTGGCCTGTTGCTGTTAAGTGGGTAGTCGTCCCTGAAGTTGTATCATGATAATATAACGGATCTCCACTAATTTTCTTTGTCGAATTTGTTGCCAAAGCAAACGCTTTCGTTACCGCTGCCTCGATATGCCACTGCTTGTTAACTTCACTATTGCGGTTGTCGGTCATCTTTAAGTTCTGTGCCGTACTCTTGTATTCTTGATTACTTAAATACCCCGCATGAGTCCCTAAGTCTATATTTCCTGCTTCTGCCTCTAATGTCTGAGTTCCCAACTGATCCCATACATACGTTCTAGTATCATTTCTCACTGCCGATTCATTCATCATTTGAGTTACATTGAGCGCATTTCCCTTTGGTTCGTGCGCGCTCCCAGTTCCTACTTCTCTCCACTGTGGATTTGTTACATAAAACACGCGATTGGGGATATCATCATCATAGATCTTACCATCATCTCCCCCTACCGTTGGATCCTTTAATTTGTTCCCTTCAACATAATCTTCTAGAATAAAGTTCGGTCCAAACGTTATCTTCCACAGCTTCGGCGTATTGGCTAACATTGCCTTGCGGTAATCACTATATACCCGCTTCGTGTTGAAATTCTTTAAATCTAAAGTCTTTAACTTGCTGCACCCTGAAAACATTGAATTGAAGTTGTTCACTTTCTCCGTGTTAAAACCACCTACGTCTAACTTTGTTATCGCTGCACACCCATTAAACATATTCTCCATTGTTGTCACATTAATGGTTTTAAATTTAGCTTGATCTATCTTAAGATCGGTCAGTGACCGACAGAGTTGAAACATGCCTAACATCCGTGTGACATTTGTTGTATTGAAACTTCTCAGATCTAATGATGTTAACCCAGTACAAAAACCAAACATCGAACTCATATCCAATACGCTGTTTGTAGTAAAATTATTTAAATTTATAGTCGGTAACGAGGTACATTCAAAAAACATCGAAGTCATATCCGTAACCTGACTCGTGTTAAATTGCGTTACATCTAAGCTTGTTAATTTCTTACAGCTCATAAACATTGCTGACATATTGAGTACCTTACTTGTATCAAATTTCGTCACATCTAAGCTTGTTAGGTTATTACACTCCTTAAACATCGCTGCCATGTTATCCACATTACTAGTGTTAAAGTGAGTTACATCCAAATTGGTGAGCTGACTGCAGTAACTGAACATACTTGACATATCTGTCACTTTAATTGTATTAAAATGGGTTACATCCAAGACCGGTAGCGATGAACACGAAGAAAACATCGAGTTCATGTTGATTACTTCACTGGTATCAAGCTGCGTAAGACCTTCAATTGCAGTCATTGCACTCATTTTATTAAAAAGTCCAAACAGTGAATCCTTGGCTGTGACCCCCGGGGAAATAACTGTTTTGACAATCTGACTGTCTTTTTGATACCACGGCCAGTCTGAAGTGGGTTTACCCTCAGAACTCGTGAAGTTAACGTGATCTTTATCAAAATTAAGTTCATGCGGATAAATCGTCAAAACATTCGTTGCTGCATTAAAATTCCACCAGCTTCCAACAATAAACGTCGCTTGACTGCTCATCCCCTCCTGATCCTTCACCGTCACTGTCACCGTTTGGTTATAAGAAGATAAGTTCCCATAACCCATATCACTCGGCAGCTGTGCCGTCCACGCTTGGTCAACTCCTGCTGTATTGGTTATTAATCGATTTTGAACTAACGTCGTCGGATTCTTTAAATTCCATGGAACTGTTTTAGTGAGACCTGTATTGCTTTTATAGGTGATGTAAAAGTCCAGATACGCTGGATTGGCTGCAGTTCCCGTGTAGCGATTATTTACTTTACCTGTTATCGTTGCGTGATCACCGTTATAGCTTGGCTGATCGGTTGTTACTGTCGGCTTATAAACCAAAATTTTATTGGTTACTGTATTTGTACTTCCTGTAGTTACTGGATTTGTCCCCACCTGATAAGTAAACGTTGCCGTATTGGGATAACCCAAATAAAAATTCTGAGGATCGGCTGTCGGCTGCAGCTGCGGCTGCCAAGTTGTAATTTTACTTCTATCGACACTTCCTTTAATCAGAAAAGTAAAAATATGTCCCGCTGTGCCATAGAAATCAGCCTTACTCAACTCTGTCGGTTTAGCCGCAATTATCAAATGATTTAAGGTATCAATACTAATATTAAATTTGGCAGTTACATTATTATTGTCTTCATCGGTTACCATGATATCGGTTGGATTAACTTTCCAAGCTGGATTCAAGTTATCATCAATTTGATATCTAGTTAAATAATCGGCTGTTGATTGCGGGTACGTTAAAATTTGGGTAACTGAATAAAGCGTTCTAACCTGTCCCGGTTGAACAGTAGCTAGATTGGGATTAATTCTTGGTGTTAAAAATGATTCTTCTTTTTTGTTTTCAGTTAATAATTCATTATTTAACGGTAAAGTTTGAGCGGATGCATCTATAAGCGGATCTAAGCTTTCATCATTTCCAGCTTTATTTGGATTTGGCATTGCGATATTAACTATCGACCCTAAAAGAAAACCACTTCCTATATAAGCCAATTCATAAGGTTTTGTGGTAAAACCATATTGAAACTCAGATTTATTTTCAAAAATTGCAGTAAGTCTCGCAGTTTCATCAATTTTCCATACATCACTAGAAAAATCTGTTAAACCTCCTGACCCCGGAGCATACTGAATAATTGTGTCGCTTCTAGTATAAATTTTTGTAAAATTATCTGTATTTAAGGATACAATTTTTGCACTATTAATTGGACCAAAGGTCAAATGACCACCTGAAACTGTTGCCGGAGTGTTAGTTCCGTGTAACACAAAATTTAACTTAGCTTGAGCGCTCATTTGCCCGGGAATAACATTACTAGTCGTAACAGCTCCAATTGGCAAAACAAGTGCATACTTATTAGAATTAGTGGTAGTAACAGTGGTTACTACATCAATGGATCTACCTAAATTATCAAATCCAACGTTAGTATAAGTAAATTTAGCTTGCATGTTACCATTAGAACCTGCAGTTGGCCACATTACATAAACCTTCGAAATATCAGCAGGCATGTTAGGGACATTAAGACTTGGTTCATACAGCTTAATTGTACAATTGTTAATCGAAGTAGTAATTACTCTTGTCTGTGAACTCACAACTGGAGAAAAAGCATATTTCCCATCTAATTGGGTTGTTAAATCCGTGCTAACCATTGGGGATTGAGGCAATGGTGTACCAACAAATGCATCAACCCGTTTTACCCCCGTCAAAACACACAAAAAGACCGCAATCATCATTACGGTCATTAATCCAATTCTTCTATGATGCGCAAAAATAAATTTTAGAGGGTTAGCTAAACGCCCCCCCCTGGAAACGCTACCATTGACTTCATTTGCTACATTCTGATTCTTTTCGTCGTTATATAAAGAAACAAAATCAAAAAATGATATTTTTTTCACAAATTTTCTCATCAATTTCTCCCTCACTCTATATTTATTAGTTAATTATACCAACGATTTGTTTTTACATTAATTACTTTAACAAAAATTTTTTACAAAAAAAGCAACTAACCTATAAATTAGCTGCTTTCATATATTATTTTCATTTTTATAAATAAAATTCGTCCAATCGATTTATGATAATTCTTTGGCAGAATTAGACATGTCAATCTCTGTATTGGTTATTTCTTTTTGATTAGGATCAAGCTTCATGGTACTAAAACCAATTCCCCGACAAGTTTGAACATAAATTCTACGCTCGCTTAAATTATAGCCAGCCCAATATCGCGTAAAATCGCTTAATGGATCTTCTTTACTTGCCCGTTCTAAACCTCTAGGTACCATTACGGTTCTAAATGCAGAATATAATTGATTAATCCCATCATCACTTGAAAAATCATCCAAATGATTAGAGATCATTGTTGAACGGACAAATCTAGAAGGTGAAGTATAGTCACCAGGAAGGCCGAACATTCCATATCCGGTTCCCATCTCAATTGGTGACAAAGTGACATCTTTGCTGATTTGACGTGGCTTTTTAGGATCAATATTATCTAAACTAATATAATTTCTAATATTTGTTAAATGCCAACTGTACTCAGGACTATTAGTCATTATTCCAATACTGTCATAAACTTTAAAACCGCCTTGATTAGTTGGCTCAACAACAATTTTTGCACCAGTTTCATCAACAAACGTGTAATGAGCAGGAACTTGGATGGATTGTCCTGCCACTTTGTATGGCTGATCAATTAAACCATATTCATTAATATGCTCTTTAATATCAGCAACATCTTTGAAATTACTTAGAACATAGGTCACAAATTCTTCAGCCATTAAACCAGTTAAGTTGCGCTTAGCTAATTCATCGCTAGTTGCATGAGTACATTCCATTAATACTTGTAAATCACCGCTTAAGCCCGCTTCATTAACTCCATCGTATAAACAAATTGTTCCTTTAGACCCTACTCCCATTACCGCATATTTACTGTCCCAAGGAGTATATTGACTCTCTAATTTAGAACCTTTCGGAAACGTTAGAATACTCGTTAAAGTCCCTGGATCTTCGCCAAACATTCCCATATTGAAATCCATCGTTCGGCCGTAAAACACTTGACCTTCTTTTGAAGTAATTGTGATACTAGTGCACATATTGTCACCTTCCTAATCGTATTTTGTTTAATTATACATCTTATATGCGATGATAACGATAAAACAAAAAACTGCCTAGTAAATTCACTAGACAGACTTTATTATTAATCGTTATTTGATTCTTTTTTATTAAATAAACCGCGGACCCAGACAATTACCGCCGGTAAAACTGAAATGATGATAATGGCAATTAAAATCAGTGAAAAATGCTTTTGAACAAATGGATGCTGCCCGAAGAAATAACCTAGAAGCGTCATTAACATCACCCAAGTAGTTCCTCCAACCAGGTTATAAATCACAAAGTGGCGATAAGTCATTTTTGCGGTTCCTGCAACAAAGGGCACCATTGTTCTAATAATTGGCATAAAGCGGCCTAAGAAGATTGAGATTTTCCCGTATTTATTAAAAAAGTTTTGAGCTCTCTTTAAATACTCAGGTTTGATAAATCGCTGCCAACGCGGACTATTTTCAATATGATGTCCGAATCTTTTACCGATTTCAAAATTAACAAAATCGCCCAATATTGCAGCAACAATTGAAATGATTATCAAATACCAAAGATTGATCCCTCCGTTTCTTAGGGCAGCTAGCGATCCTCCTAAAAAGAGAATCGAATCACCTGGTAAAAACGGAAAAATTACCAACCCCGTCTCGACAAAAAGAACCAGAAAATATAAAAGATAAATCCAAGAACCATAGAGTTGAATAAACTGCGGTAAGTACTTTTCTAAATGAATAATGTAATCTAAAAATTGCATCAAAAATCCTTTTTAAATAAATAGTTATCAATAATCATAACAAAATTATCTTTAAAACACTTAATAAAATATTTATTTAAACATTCTTTAACCTTGAGTTTCATTATGATACATGTTACTAGCAGTATCTTTTAAAGAATTCAGAGTACTTAAATCTTCTGCATCAATTTGAAAATTGAGATTGGTATTATCTACTATATGATCTTTTTTAGTAGAACGAGGTAATGGCAACACTCCATTCTCTAAAACAAAGCGCAATGCAAGCTGTGCTGTAGTAACCCCGTATTTAGCTGCAATTTCTTTTACCTGCGGATTGTTTAACATTTTGCCAGTTGCTAGAGGTGAATAGGCTTCAACTAAAATATCATTATCTTTACAGAACTTAGATATTTTTGGTTCAGTAAAACCAATATAATACTGGATCTGATTAACTGCCGGCTTAAGCTTGCTATTATCCAAAATATTCTGTAAATCTATAACATCAAAGTTGGAAACCCCGACAGCTTTAGCTCGACCGCTTTGGTAAATTTCAGTGAAAGCTTTCCAAACATCTAAATTTTCCTGATTGTATCTTTTTCCTGCCAAATCCCAAGGCCATGGAGCGTGAATTAAATAAAGATCGACATAATCAATGCCTAAATTTTTTAAAGATTGATCAAAGTCTTTCAATGCTTGATCGTAAGATTTATTTTCAGCCGGCTGTTTAGTTGTAATGAAAACTTCTGACCGAGGAATCCCAGAATCTTTAATTGCCTTTCCAACACTTTTTTCATTTTCATAGACAAGCGCTGTATCTATATGACGATACCCAGCCTCTAATGCCCATTTGGTGGAATTATATGCCTCTTCCCCATCTGGAATTTCCCAAGTTCCAAAACCTACCTGTGGAATCTTAATCCCATTATTTAATGTAAATGTATCTGTTAATAGTGTCATTTTATTCTCCTAACTTTATTTCCTTTGTTGCTATTTTATCGCTAAAAGTTCGATCATGTTCAACAAAAATCATCGTCGGCTGGGTTCGTTCAATCACTTCTTCAACCTGTTTAACATTATAAACGTCCAGATAATTAAGCGGTTCATCCCAAATATATAAGGTCGTAGGTAGGCACAACGATTTTGCAAGTGCTGCTTTTTTTCTTTGCCCCTGACTTAAAGAATTAATTGGCGTAAAGAAATTGTCACGCTCAAAACCTAACTTACGTAAAATATTTAAAAACAATGATAATTCCAGTCCCTCCTGCTCACCAAATTGTTTCAAATTACCTGAAAAATCGATCAGATTTTGTGATAAATATGAAAATTTAACTGGTGTTGTTACTAGATTTCCCGTTTGAAGTCCATCAAATTTTTTCACGATTGCTTTTAAAAATGTTGATTTTCCACTGTCGTTATCTCCTCTAACCAGCAAACGATCTCCTTGATACAAATTTAAATCAGGAATCTTAATTTCTCGATCAGAATAAGATAAAACCAAGTTTTGAGTTGATAATAAATTTTTATGAACATCCGGCTGATAATTCATTTGAAGTTCTGAAGTCACTTCAATATCTTTTAAAAGGCCCTTTTTCTCTTTAATTCTTTTCTCCATCCGATGTTCCAAATTTTTAGCCTTTTTCATTACTCTTTTAGCTCGAGCACTAATCTGATCTTTATTTACAATAAGACCGCTATTTTTGATATGTCGATCACCATGTTTATCTTTCTCACGCCGTTTAGACCATTGTTCCTTGTCAGAAGCGGTTTTCTTTAAACGACCAATTTCTTTTTTTAAGGTTTTATTTTTTTCAGCTTCATAATGATCCCGCATAGACTTTTCTTCTTCATAAACTGAATAATTGCCTTGATGAACTATCATTTGGGTTCGTTCAATTGCTGCGACGTGATCTACCGTAGCATCAATAAATGACCGATCGTGGCTAACTATGATAAAACCTTGCTTTTTATTCTTTAAATATTTTGCGATTATCTGCCGTGTTTTTAAATCCAAATGATTCGTTGGTTCATCTAACAAGGGAAAAACATTTTCTTTTAAAAATAAAACTGCTAAAAGTGCTTTGGTTTGTTCTCCTCCGCTCAATGTATTAAAATGGCGATGAAGAGCTTCTGGATTTAGAGCAAGTTTCATAAATTCACATTCGAGTTTCCATAAAGGAAATTCTTGATTCTGAGTTAAAACATCAATCGTCAGCAAATTTTTATTCGAAATAAACTTGGGAAAATAAACGAAATTAAGATTGGTTACAATTTCTCCCTGCCCGATCAAATCCCCTGACAAAATTTTTAATAATGTAGTTTTCCCTCGACCATTTCGTCCAATTATTCCTAATTTCCAACTACTGTCGAAATCAAGATTAATATTTGAAAAAATGGGTGCTAAGCCACTCTCATATGAAAAGTTTAAATTCTTAATTTGAATTACAGTCAAAAAAACCTCCATTTCTTCCAAAGCGAAATAGAGGTTAACCAAAAGATAACCGAAAAAAGACACAATCTACCCCGCTTTAGAAATCTAAAAAATTTCTATTTACAGTGCAGATCATTCTTCAACGGCTTACTCCTTTGTTCTTATTTTGTTACATACTAACGAATATTCAATAAATAATCAAATTAATTTTAATTAAATTTATATTTTAAAATTTGGCAGGCATGTAAAATGCATTTAATATTATTTTAATTCAAAGACCAAAAAAAATATTGACAATTTTGCAATTAGCTTTTTATTATAGAAAGGATAATAATTAGTTATCGTTTTAAAAAGTTAAGCAAAACAATTTTATATTCCTTATTTTCTAAAATTTTTTTTTAGAAAAAATAGATACGAAGAATAAAACAGAATGCTATCAATATTATTTATAAATAACGAAAGTCTTTTTTTACATTTTCAGTTAAAAGCAATATCTCAGTGGGTTTTTCTCTGTTTTTTGGTATAATTTTAACAAAGTAAGAAAATTAGGAAAATTTTTATCATTTAATTTCATATGAGATACTTTATATATATAGGTATATGCTTAGTATGATGTATTATAGGAACTAAAAGATTAAACAAATGGCCGAAAATATACTATTAAAAATAAAAGAGAATCTAAAGAACTTCAGTTTTGCCGAAAAAAGAATTGCGGTTTACGTTCTTAATAATCAAAATGATGTTCTCCAAATGAGCATTAAAGAATTAGCCGATGCTTGTGAAACTAGTCAGGCTACTATTGTACGTTTTTCCAGAACTGTCGGTGCGACAGGTTTTTCAGATTTTAAAATTCGACTTTCAGCTTTACAAAATCTTGATAAAACATTACTTGAAGAAATTTCTCCAGATGAAGATTTGAGCACCGTCAAAGAGAAACTAACGGTTCGAATTCAACAAACACTTTCTGACACAAATAAAACTTTAAACGATAGTACAATCAATGAAGTTGTAAAATTAATTGATAAAAGTAAAAGTATTAGTGTATATGGAATGGGGTCTTCTCTTTTAGCAGCATCAGATTTTGCTCAAAAGTTTGGGCGGCTTGGTTTGACTCCTTTTGTCGGTCACGATGTTGATGAAGTAATTGCTCATGTTGTAAATCAAGAAGTTCCTGGTTTATTTATTGTAATTTCTAATAGCGGAGAAAGGCCTCTTTTAAAAAATTTACTTAAATCTATTCCAGAAGAAATAAAAACCGTCGTTCTCACTAAAACCCCAAAAAGTTCCTTAGCAAAATGTGCTGATTACGTCCTGAACTATAGCGCCACCTCTTTTCCTAATAAAATGAGAACTTCTGAGACTACTAGTTTGCTAGCACAGCTTTATTCAATTGATTTACTTTACTATCGATATTTTCAAAATAACTTTGAAAAACATTTTTTCCAAATTCAAAATTCTTATGAAAAAACCCACGGACCTCGTAAAAAATAGTCATCGTTATGATTGAACTAAACTGGTTATATCAAACTTTATCAAAACACATGGGACCATCTGGTTGGTGGCCCGCTGACTCTAAACAAGAAATTATTATTGGTGCCATCTTAGTTCAAAATACCACTTGGAAAAATGCCGATTTGTCGCTTCAAGCACTTAAAAATAAAACTAATTTTAAACCAGAAAAGATTTTGCACTTAACTGATCAAGAATTAATCGAAACAATTAAACCGAGTGGATTCTATCGCAATAAATCTCGAACTATCAAACTTATTTATCAATGGTTTAACAACCGAGATTGGAATTTTTTACTTCAAAATGGAGAGACCAAAAGTCAGCTTCGAAAAGAACTTTTAAATATTACTGGAATTGGAAATGAGACAGCTGATGTATATCTGGTTTATATTTTTGACCAAGTTGAATTTATTCCTGATTCGTACACTAGGCGTCTATTTAAAAAGTTAGGATTTTCACATACTAATCGTTATGAAGATTTAAAGTGTCATATAACTTTACCTCAAGAATTTACTTATCACGAGGCTCAAGACTTTCATGGTTTAATTGACGAATTTGGCAAAATTTATTTAAAAAATGATGTCATCTTTAATAATAGTTTCCTCGCAAAAGAGATTCAATTGTCTAAAAGTTGAATCTCTTTTTTTATCTTGGCAGCTAATTGCGGTTCATCAGTAAATACTCCCTCAATCCCATTTAAAAAGCACTTTTGCAATTGACGACTGTTATTTATTGTCCAAGGCCGGATTGGAATAGAACTGTTGAGATAAACATATAAATACATTGGATGAAAGCTTTGAATGATGCCTTTTCGATACAAATCTTTTGCTTTTCGATCACTACACTTAAACAAAAGAGCACATTCAAAATCAGAAATATCGTGTAATTTAACAACTGAAGGTGGATAAAAGCTAGAAAAAATTACTCGGTAATTTCCCGAATATTCTTTAATCAGCTCAACTGTTATTTCTTCAATTCGTGGATAATGAATTTTGTCTGTTTTAACTTCTAAATTTAAAACACCTTGAAAATTGCTTTCTTTTAAAAACGCTAAAAATTCTATCAAAGTCGGAATTTGTTCATTAGAATTATTCAACCTCAATTCTTTTAATTGAGATAAAGTTAAATCCTTAATATAACGTTCGTCACCCGTCATTCTTTGTAAAGATTCATCATGCATAATTACCGGTACAAAATCTTTTGTTAAATGAACATCAGTTTCGATTCCTTCAATCCCTATAGAAATAGCTTCCTTAAAGGAAGCCATCGAATTTTCTGGATCCAAATTATGAACCCCTCGGTGAGCAAAAATAACTGTCATTAAAAGTCTCTCTCAAATGCATTGAAATACATAATTGAAGCCACTGTATGAGCTGAAAAAATCTTACCTTCTTTAACTAGTTCCAAAACTTCTTCAAATGGAACAAGATGATTCGTTACAAACTCATCTGAATCAAAATGCTGCTCTCCTCTGACATTTGGATCAAACTTGACCAGTGCTAACCCCACCATTTCAGTAGTAAATCCATCGGAACTAGTAACATAAGTCATCATTTTAACGTCTTGAGCAATATAACCAGTTTCTTCTTTCAGTTCTCTTCTAGCAGCTTCTTCATCAGTTTCTCCGAGATCGGTCAGCCCTGCTGGTAAAGCAATTACTTCACTATTTACACCCGGTCGATATTCTTCGTTTAAAATAATTTTATGATCTGGCGTAATTGCTAGCAGATTAACCGCTGGTCCGTGTTTAATTAAATCTCTTTTTACCACCAGATTATCAGGTGTTTGAATTTCTTGTTTAACGAGATCAAAAATTGGGCCTTCATAAATTTTATCTTCTTTTAAAACTTTTCCTTTTTGACCAAATTTTTTAAATTTCACTAGTTCTTTGCCTTCTTACTTTCAACAACTGCACTTAAAGTTTTAATACTGCCCAACGAATCAGTAACTGAAGTTGGAACAACAACAGTATTTGTTTCACTGCCTGCCAATTTTCTAAAAGCATCAATACTTTGAGCTGCTAAATATTGATCAGAAGTTTGACTCAAAATTTCATTTTCTTTAGTAATTCGATAAGTTTCAGCATCAGCTGCTACTTTTACAGCTTGGGCATTAGCTTCTGCGGTAGCAATTAAAGCATCATTGTTTGCTTTGTTCGTTAATTCGATACTTCTTGCTTCCCCTTCAGCTTTTGCAATGGCTGCTTCTCTTTCCCGAGTTGCATTAATTTGTTTATTCATTGATTCTTGAATTTCTGGTGTGGGTTGAATTGTATCAATATTAATTCGATCAACATTAACCCCATATGAGTCAGTAATAGAATCAAGCTCTTTTGAGAGTTCAGCATTAATTCGTTCAGTTCCATTTAAAACTTCATTTAGATCCATTGTCCCAATAATTCCTCGTAAGTGGGCCCGCGACTGTTGAATCATACTCTGAACTGAATCGGCATTTTCAAATGTAAACTTATAAGGATCTGTAACATGATAATTTAAAGAAAGGCTTATTATTACTTCGGCATTATCTTTTGAAATAACCGACTGTTCATTTAATTTCAAAGGTACTTGCGCTAAATCAACTCGATCCACTCTTGTGATATAAGGCAAAATAATATGAAGTCCTGGTTCAATTTTTTTTGAATATTTCCCAAGTGTCGAAACCATTCCAACCTGATTCTGCGGAATTACAGCTACTGCATGACTAATTATTAAAAAAAGTACAAAAACTACTAATACTATCAAAGCAATCATATTAAAAGGTAACATCACTATCTCCTACCATCTTTTTTTCTAAAATTAAAATATTCCCTTTGGTTCCAGTAATTATCACGGTGTCCCCTAGCTTTAACGGCATCCTGCTTTCATAACGATAATAAATGCCATTTAACCTCAGTCGATCATCATGAAAATTTTCTTTGTCTAATATTACTGATTCCCATAAAAGGCGATCATCGAAATTATAGTCCATAATTATCAATCTCCTAAATATAAGAACATTTTATCATAGCAATAACCTAAAAAATCACTTAACTAATTTATTAAGGATAATCACTCACAACAGTCCAAGAAATTTTGGCCCTATAGTTGCCGGCACTGCCAACTCGCGGAATAAATAGTGAAGTATTTTCGCTTTTAAAAGATACGGTCCAATTACCTTTATTTGAAGCTGTTAGACTATCAAATAAAATTGTTGCTGTTTGATCAGTTGAAGAAATATTGTATTGACTAGATGTAAAAGAAGGCTTTGTCAGAGAATCAAGATTTCCATCCTTTTCAATCATGCTGTTATCTGCATTAATTTTAATTGTTCCATCAACGTCAGGACCGCCATGCCCAACAGGCATAAAATTACTCATTTGAGCCGTAAGCTGGATATTAGATACTCCACTTCCAATATGGAAGCCTAAACGAGCAGGACCATTTACTAATTTATTAGTTGATCCATTAAAATGCATGCTTCCAAAGTTTAAATTTGGCGGGGCTTTTGTAAAGAAAGACGATGTTTTTTTAGCATAATAAAAATCAATATGCGGATTGGTCCCCGTATCTTCTTTAAAAGTACCGTTTTGGGTATCTAAACCTGGACTAAAATGTCCTTCTGTATCACTAGATCCTACTAATTCATAATCACCAATCTGACTAACAGCTGCAAAAGACCAATTTAATCCAACGAATCCTTCAATGTTAGGAGTTACAGGGGCTCCCGGAACTGGTGTTGAACTTAAACTTCCGTCGTCGTTTATCTGAAAATAATTAATTTTAACCGATGATGTAGGAGTCGTTCTTTTAGTAACAATCACATTTGCCGTTGAAGAAGACCCTTGATACGAATACTCAACTGGATAAGTGCCTAATATATGAGTATCAACCGTTGTAGGATTTACCGTTATTTCAGAAAATGGGACATCATTACCTGCATTATCTACTGCACTGACAAAATTATCAACTGGATTCCAGGTGGAATCTTGAATAACAATAACATCTCGCACTCTAATATTGCTATCTCCAAAATCAACTGTATAAATCCCGTTGTAAGATTTATCCTCTTGACCACTTGAAGAAATATATCCATCAAAATTAAAGACAAACCTTGTCACATTTGCTGGAACATGAAAACTTCCATTTGAATAGGTAACACCGTTAGTCATATTAGAAAAAAGCAATTTTTTTGCTTGATCAATTCCGTCAATGTGTACATCAAACAGATCATCAACTGGAATATCTGTTTGATAAGTTAAATGTTTATAAATACTTTGTCCATTGAATGTTTGATCCCCAATTCCAATTGGTGCATTATAAGGACTCATTTCAATGTCCCACAAATTGTTCCAAGAAAATGCATCATAAAGAAAATTTTGATACCCAAGTTTTGCTTGTGATGGAATTACGACTTTCTCTAATTTACCGCTCCAAAAAGCTTGATAACCTATTTCAGTAACGGTGTCTGGAATAATTAGTTCTTTTGCTTGAATAAATTGAAAAGCTTGAGGAGCAATCGTTTCGAGTCCATTTTCTAAAATCAATTTTTTTATTGGATTTACTGAAAATGCATCTTTACCAATTGTCTTTATCGTACCTGGCACTGTTAAATCAGTGATTTTGGCATATTGAAAACAGCCGTTAGGAATTGATGTTAACGTTGATGGAATCGTTAAGCTTGATATTTCAGTACTTGCAAAAGCCTCTATCCCTATACTTAACAACCCTTCTGGTAAAACTAAACTACCCTGCATCTTTTTACAAGATTCAAAAGCTTTTTCTCCGATCGCAGTAAGTTTAGATCCTGTCTCAAAATTTAAACTACTTACGCCATTTGAACAACATGCAAAAAAAGCTGTATCTTTGATTTCAGTCACATTTTTTGGAATTGTAATTATTCCTTGAAGATTACTACAATAGGCAAAAGCAGCTGTTGGTATTATCGATAATTTAGAATCAGCTCCAAAAGTAAGTGTTTTAAGACTCGTACAACTTTGAAAAGCACCATATCCCATTGTTGTTAAATTAGTAGGAAGATCAATTCTTTGCAAAGAAGTGTCATTCGTAAACGCCCAATCACCCATTGAAATTAGACTCTCAGGCAAATTACAGCTAACAAGCTTTGGATCATTTTGAAGAGAAGATCCATCAATTGAAGTGATCCCTTCATTCAAAGATACTGTTTCAAGATTTGCACAACTGCTGGCAAAATTTGTTCCCAATTTATTAAGGTTTCTACCAGTAGTAATGCTTTTTACATAATTGTTTGTGAAAAAAACTGCTCCTGAGGTAGTTATCCGATAAATCTTTCCATTGTAATCAACGGTATCTGGCATCACTACAATAGGATCAGTTCCGTTATACTTAACTACATTGCACGTTAAATTAAGATCATTGAAAGAATCAAAAGTAAAATCACTTACGTCAGTTTCCCCAATTCTGACCAAACTTTTTTTTGAATCATTTTTGCCTGTTGAATTATTTTCAACTTTATTATTAGAAGGCGCTTTTAAACTTTCGTTGACAGCAGAGTCTTCATTAATGTTGCCGTCTGCACGAGAAAGAAAACCATTCGTAACCTGTAGGAAAATCAAAGTAAGAATTAAAAGAAATGAAAAAATAAAAGTAAATGTAAATTTTAAACTCTTTTTTTTCATTCCGATATTTTCTTCCTTTCTATGCACATAGTTTTAGCATTATATTTAAGATATTTCTTATTATAATTTGAATTTGAATTATTATTGTCCGAAATTTAAAAATAAATATTATAATTTTTGAAATAAAACTTCAATATCTTAGATAAATAAAATAATCTATATCTTTGAACATTATGTGATATTAATTCAAAAAATCAAAAAAGAAAGTTCTAATAATTTTTTACAAATTTTATAAGGTAAAAATTATTGAAAAAATAAATTCATAACCTCAGCTTTTTCTGAAAGAAAAAAGTCTCTACTTCATCAAAGACCGTATTATTTTCAACAAGCCATGCATGAGCAACTTTTTCTTTTAATTCATGATCTTCATACTCTCTACTGTGACCATATAACATTTTGCCGGCTTTAACACTTTCTACTGGAACAATCCCGTCTGAATCATCTTCAAGATTACTATAAATGTTACTTACTTCAATATTCCGTGGCAGTTTATTCTTTGCCGCGAGTAATGGTTTTAAGTCACTAGAAATTGTTTTTAATTTATTATGATTATCAAGCTTGTTTTCGTCTGCTTCAATTCCATTGAAAGGAGCTCCTAAAAACATTAATTTATCTGGAATTGGATCACCATTTTTGACATGAGATTCTAAATAATAAGTGATAATCAAACCTCCATTAGAGTGACCTAAATAATTGAATTTCTTAAATTTATAATACTTTTTTAAATATTGAAAAGCATTGCCTAACCATTGTCCTTGCGCTGGAACAGATTCATCACTACTGTCAGCAAAACCAATCACGACAATCGGAATTTTGTCTGTTTTATGTAAATTTCCTTGAGAAGTCACTTTACCTTTTTGATCTACTGTTAATTTTAACCAATTAACTCCTTTTTCGTCTTTTTTGAGCTGATCAATCATTGTGTCATAACTATCAGCGGTCCCACCTGATCCTGGAACCATAATTAGTGGCTCTTTGATTGTTACTTTTCCTGATTTTAAACTTGGAAATTCTGCAACTTGCGGTTTAGAATCGACTTTTTTTGATAAATAAATTGCTCCAAATACTAAAATGCAAACTAAACCAATTATGGTTCCTATTAGAAACTTTTTCTTCAAATGATCACCTCCAATAAAACAAAAGAATAGCCTTATTTTAGAATGACCACTCTCTAAAATAAAGCTCGTAATTTGGTTTGTTAATTTATTTCTTGACCAAATACATCAAACTGAGTCCTGAAATATTCACGGGTAAAATATAATCATTACCTACTTTTTTTGCAGTTAGAGTTTGATGAACAACATCGGAACCATCTCTAAAAGATACCTCAAACTCGATATTAGCTTCGAACTCATTAGGTAAATGAAGCTTAATTTCTTTATAGTCATCCAATGAAAAATTAGCTAAAACTAGTGCTAAATGGTGATTATCCTCTCCAACGCTGACGTTTACTGCCGGCATTTCTGAAACGTAAGGAAGCTCACAATATTTACTTAAGATTTCTTGGAAAATATCTGCTTTAAAGTTAGTATATTGATCACCATAACCATATTTAGGATCTACCGCCAGTGGCATTAACAAGGTTTTCTTATTAACTAATGCCATTACTGAACCAAGTTTTTCAGTTTTCGCGTTATAAGCATCGGATAATATTTGGGTATCAGAACCTTTTTGATAATCATTCTGCAGGTAAGCTCCTATATGCTGCAGCATGCTTACTCGTGGTTTTTCAATTCCTTCCATTGATTTGCGATATTCTTCAAATGACTGATAATTAGTTCTTTCCTCATGCCAAGTACTATCTTCAATATTTAGAAGATCTTGCAATCCTAAATCGATAACGACCTGAATTGCTTCTCCATCAAGAATTACAAAATTATCTTCCAGCAACTGACGAACTTTTGAAGCATCAAATCCTCTTAGCACCTGACCTGAAATCGCAATTGTCGCGTTATGATATTCTTGTCCGTCATAGAAAACGGGTACGGTCGGAATTCCAAAAGTTGATAGTAAGGAAACCCACTGATAGGCAGTCGGATAAAGGCCTGCTAATGTTCCCGGCTGAGAATTTACGCGGTAAAATGATTCGTCCTGATTTAGCAAGACTTTTACACCTTGACGCTGATTTAATTTATGTGATGTTAAAAATTCCATTAATGAACGAGATTCTTGCAGCATTGAAGCATAATCAAAGCTTTTAACAACTCCACTGCCAATCATGTCATATAAATTTAAAAGAATCCCATCAGCCGGCAAGATTGCCGTTGACTCGATCTGAAACTGCGTAAATCGTTTAGATTTAGCATAAGGAGAGTACATATAATTCTCTAACTCTGGAAAAATTTGAATATCATCCGGCACCAAGGCAGCAGTAGTTCTCGTATATTGGTTAAACACTCGTGAATAGATTACCCCTGCAACTTCTTCATAAGCTGGCAGATGCGGTCTTACCGCAGCTCCGACAGACCCTGCTAACGTTCTAAGCAGCTTATGCCAGTCTCGTCCTTCCATCGCATGCATTTCGGGAAACGAACACATCAATCCTAAACGAGTTTTCGGCGACACTTCATGAACTCTCTTTTCAATGCCCGCAGCTGCATCAATCATTTCTTCTCTTGCAACTGCCAAATAAACTTGCCGTTCTTTAGTGGGAGCTCCATCTTCTAATATCCGATTAACAAAATCTTCTCGACTGATTTCGTAACCAAGTTTTTTAGAATAAATTTCCATATGCCGCTCACAAAAACAGCCAGTTGTAATATGTGGCGTATGCTTGTAATGCTTAAAGTCATCTTCTAACCAAAGATAATCGGGTTTAATTGTGGCATAGTGTCCATATATTCGAGCAATATATTTTTTCCATTTAGGATCCGCAGGACAAGCAACTGCAACTGCTGATTCACCAGTATAATCAACCATCGGAGAAAAGCCTAAAACAGGATTAATTTTTGGCCCCCGATCACTATGCAAAAGCGTTGTCCAAGGATTTACACTAACACTCACACCCATTTCATGAAGCTTAGGAGTCAGTTCCTTCATGATATCAAGCCACTCGTCAGCCTCAACTTCTGTTACATGACCGCGATTTAATTCTTCTTGATTGAGGAAAAAAGTGACTCCATCAGTTGTGCTTTCTGATAAAAAATCAATTAAATCTTGTTTTTGTTGTTCACTAAATGTTTTGGGATCAAATGAATAGCGAAGATCATAACGATATTGATGTTCCATTAATACTGCCTTTCATCTATAATCTACGTTCTATTGTAAGGTAAAAGCGCTTTAATTTAAACGGATTTTTCCATAAAAAAACCTGAGAAAAATCTCAGGCAATTTTTAATCTACTGTACTATGCTGAAGTTTAAACATCTTAGCATAATAACCACCTTTATTAATCAATGTTTCATGAGTTCCAGCTTCAATAATTTGTCCGTCATCGAGAACTAAAATCTGATTAGCATCAACAATAGTTGAAAGTCGATGTGCTATTGCAATCGTAGTCCGACCGTTCTTCATTGATGCAAGACTAGCTTGAATCTGCTCCTCAGTTTGAGTATCGATATTAGCAGTTGCTTCATCAAGAACCAAAATTTTCGGGTCAGTAACGACCGTTCTGGCAAATGCTAAAAGCTGCTTTTCACCAGTGGAAAATTGCTTTCCTCCTTCAATAACCGTTTCGTTATATTGCTGCGGTAATTTTTCGATAAATCGATCTGCATGAACAATTTGTGCAGCTTGTTTAACTTGTTCATCAGTAATTTTATGATTGAACATCCGAATATTAGATTTAACATCACCATAAAAAATAAATGAATCCTGCAGAACCAAGCCGAGCTTCTTTCTGATCTCAGAAATTGGATAATCACGAATATCTCGATCATCAATCAGAACTTCTCCCGATCCAAATTCATAAAACCTCATTAAAACATTAATGATTGAACTTTTGCCGCTTCCAGTGTGTCCTACTAAAGCCAAAGTTTCACCCGGTTCAACGACAAATGAGATATCTTTTAAAATCTGATCCTTGCCATTATAAGAAAAAGTCACGTGACGAAATTCGACTTTTCCTTTAGTAATTTCAAGACCTTCTTTTGGGTGCTGTTTAGGATTTTTGATATCACTATCCATAATCCGAAAAATTCGGCTTCCAGACACAATCCCATCTTGGAAAGTAGACAAAACATCCATGATATTAACAAAAGGATTAAAGAAATTACTTGCTAAATTAACAAATAAAAATACATACCCAACCTCAATTGAATTATGAAAACTCATAATTCCAAAAAATGAAAGGATTAAAATGTTTGCTAATCCATTTAAGAGATTGATAATCGGGGCAAGCAATAAAGCGTTCATTTTAATTACATCTTTTCGTGCCTTATAATATGCATCATTCGTTTTATCAAACTCTTTTTGAATTCTTTTTTCCTGGCGAAACCGTTGAATAATGTTAATTCCTTCGACTGATTCAGAAATTTTAACGTTGATTTCTGACAATCGCTGGCGCATCTGACGATAGTTCTTAGTACTTACATAGAAATAAATTCTCGCAATAATTAAAATTACCGGAATGAAGCACATTAAATATAGAGTTAACTGAACGTTTTTAAAATAAAGCGTCACTAGTGAAGTAACAATTGAGACAATACCTGCTACGATTGCGTAAAAAAGGTACCAAAAATCGTTCATTGTCTCGGTATCATTAACTAATCGAGACACAATTGAACCCGCAGGAACTCGATCAAAAAATGTCATTCCAAGGCCCATCACTTTTTTGTATAGGTCTTTACGAAGATCCTGCTTTGCTCTTTCCATCCCGTTGTAATACACAAATGCTGAAATATATTGGGTTATAACCCTAATAAATACAAAAACTAAATAAGATAGCGTAAAACCCAACAATAATTTTGCTGCCGTCTGTCCCTGCTTTAAATGCTGATCCAAAAGAGTTTGAATCAAAGTCATCATCTCAATATAAGTAATACTTGAAACAACTCCTAAAACCACAGAAAAAATTAAATGCCAGGGATATTTAAGAAGATAGCGATTGAGCCGATTAATAATTTGAAATTGTTCTTTAAGCGTAAAGTGTTTGGCCCAGACTGATTCATTTTGTTCATCATTAACCATCTGTTAAACCTCCCATCCGGTCTGATTCCTGTTTATTCCAAGTATCGTAATACCAGCCTTTTGCAGCAAGCAGTTCATCGTGATTTCCACGTTCTGATATCTTTCCGTTACTCATAACTATTATTTCATTTGCATTCATTACACTGCTTAAACGCTGAGCCAAAATAATTGTCGTTTTTCCGCTTCGTTCATACTTTAAATTATGCAGAATATTTTTTTCAGTTAAAGCATCGACTGCTGATAAAGCGTCATCAAGAATTAGAATATCAGGATCAGTAATTAGAGCTCTCGCAATCGCAATACGCTGCTGCTGTCCGCCTGAAAGCGAAACTCCTCTTTGTCCTACTTTAGTATCGTATTGTTCTGGAAATTCACTAATATCTTTATCAATATCAGCAATATGAGCTGCTTTTTTAACTTCATCCATTGAAGCTTCAAAGCGCGCAAATTTAATATTTTCCGCAATACTTGAGGTGAACAAAAAGTTATCTTGTGGAACATAACCAATTGCTTTTAAATAAGAATCAAGTGAGTAATCTTTGATGTTTTTGCCTGAGTAAACTATTTCACCGTTATAATCGTCAAAAGTCCGCAGTAATAATTTAATAATGCTGCTCTTCCCAGCCCCAACGGGTCCCACAATACCTAAGATCTGACCTTTCTTTAAATCAAAGTTCACGTTAGTTAACGCAGTTTTGGAATCATCCGGATACTTAAATTCCTCAATGTGATAATTTAAATCGCCACTTGGAATTTGATGATCGTCATGAATTGATTCAATGATGCTGCTTTTTTCATGCATCAAAAAGTTAATTCGATCATAACTAGCGTTCCCCCGCTCTACGATATTAAAAATCTGTCCAATCGCAAACATCGGCCAAGTTAAATTTAAAATATAAGAAAAATAAGATACTAATTTTCCAACTGTTAAAGTCCCAGCTGCTACCATTCCGCCACCGATAAAAATGGTTAAAACATAAGTCATTCCAATGAAAAGCTGAGAAGATAAATCGAACAATGGATCAATATAGAAAATTTTACGAGCTGCTCGATAAGAACTTTGAGTCATTTGAGCAAAATCTTCGTAATCTTCTTTTTCCTGCCCTAAAGCTTTGATAACTTTGATCCCGCTCATACTCTCTTGTGCTTTATCATCAAGCCGTGAGAATGATGCCTGATATCGATCAAAAGCCTTGTGCATCCATTGACCTAATAGGAAAGCTGTTACAGCTAGAAAAGGCATCGGTATCAATGTCATTGCTGTTAGCTTAGGACTAACAATAAAAACCATAGCAAAAATTGTTGTCAAACCGGTTACAACTGCGTCGACCAGTGATAAGACCCCGCTTCCGACAACCTGCTGAACTGCATTAATATCATTAGTGGCATGAGCCATTAAATCGCCGACGCGATATTTTTGAAAAAACTTTTCATCCATTTGTAAGTAATGTTGAAAAAGTCTTCTTCTTAAAGTTTGTTCTAATTTGGCCGCTCCACCAAAAAGGGCGTAACGCCAAATAAAACGCATTCCGTAATCAACTAATGTTAAAACTAATATCAAAAAAACCTGGAATAATAACTTGTTCCAGGTCAGAGTGTGTTTATTAAGCTCATCAACAATTAAGCCAATAATATAAGGAGGCAGCATATGGATTATTGCAAGGAATAAAAGATCTGCAATCCCAATTAAATACCGCTTCCATTCAGCTTTAATAAACCACGAAAGTTTCGAAAATATATTCATCCTTACTTCTTTCGTTTATTTGCTTTGCGCTGCGCATCTTTCATACTTTCCATGACCTGGTGTAATTTTTTACTTGATGGTGTTTGTCCCATCTGCATCATCATCGCGCGCATCATATCTTCTGTAATCGGTGGATTTTCAACCAATTGTTTTTTAATCGTTGAACGAGCAATAAAAATTCCAATTACTACTCCACCACAAAGGCCAATAACTAAGGCCAAAATAATCCATGCCATTAATCTCTCTCCCTAAATTTAATCTTTTCGTAACCCTTTTTTCTTTTGAATTTCTTTTAGTTTTTCAGGTGTTACATCGTTTCCTTCTGGATCAATAACCTTTAAACTTTCAATCTGCGAACGAAAGCCTTTCTTGAATTCTTCCAAATACTTTTGGCGTAATTCAGCTTGTTCCTTCTTTTCTTCTTCAGAAAGCCCAACGGTCTTCTGTAAGTGAGCTAATTCATTGATTCGTTCTAAATATTTATTTTCCATTTTTTCACCCACCGATCTTTTTACCGTAAAACATTGATTACTAGTATAAAATAAATACCAATTTTCGGCAAATTATTACTTGAAAAAAACAAAAGAAAAAGCCCTCAATCCAAGGACTTTTGCTGATTGTTGATTACTTTCTAACTTCTTTAATACGAGCTGCTTTACCACGAAGTTTACGGAAGTAATACAATTTAGCTCTTCTAACTTTACCGATTTTAATAACTTCGATCTTTGCAACACGTGGTGAATGAAGAGGAAATGTTCTTTCCACTCCAACACCGCTAGAAATTTTACGAACTGTATAAGTGGCACTGATACTATCTCCACCTTTACGTTTGATTACAACACCTTCAAAAATCTGGATTCTTTCGCGCTTACCTTCGACGATCCGAGCATGAACTCTGATCGTATCTCCGGCTTTAAATTTAGGAAGATCCGTTTTCTTTTGATCTTTTGTAACTTCTTCAATAACTGGATTCATTCTAACCTCCAAAAATATTAACTATCATTTGTATCTTGTGCCATAAACTTTTGATATAAGTCTGGCCTTTTTTCTTGCGTTCTTTTTATTGCTTCTTGTAATTGATAATCTCTAATTGCTTGATGATCGCCGCTAACTAAAATATCAGGCACTTGCATCCCCCTAAATTCACGGGGTCTCGTATACTGCGGATACTCCAGTAAATAATGGGAAAAAGATTCTGTCTCAGTCGAATCGCTGTTGCCTAACACTCCAGGAATCAATCGAATAATACTATCTAACATGACCATGCTGGCAAGTTCACCGCCTGATAAGACAAAATCTCCTAAGGAAACTTCATCAGTAGCTAAACTTTTGATTCTTTCATCGTATCCTTCGTAGTGCCCGCAGATGAAAACTAAATGCTCACTTTGGGATAAATCACTCGCTAGTGCTTGATCAAATGTTTTGCCGCCGGGATCTAAAATAATAGTCCGCGGAGAATCACTTTGATCGATTGTATCATAGGCACTAAAAATCGGTTGAGGCATCAAAAGCATTCCGGGTCCACCGCCAAATGGTGCATCGTCGACATGCCGCTGTTTATTGTCCGTAAAATCTCGAAAATTAATAAGATTTAACTTTACTAATTCACTTTCAAAAGATTTTCCAATGACCGAAGACTCTAAAGCTGCAAACATCTCAGGAAAAAGGGTTAAAACATCAACTTTCATCTGCGTATAATTCCAAATCAATAATTATTTTTTGATTCACAAGGTCAACGCTTTTAATAAAATCTGTTGTATACGGTAATAAAATTTCTTTTCCTGCTTGGTTTTCAATCACCCAAACATCGTTTGGTCCATATTTTAAAACATCTTTTAACTTGCCGTATTTCTCTTGATTAACCGTATATACTGGTAAATCTACTACATCAGAAACATAAAATTCATCTTTTTCTAACTGATCATTACGCTCAGTTACAAAAAGTGTTTGACCGACAAAATCTTCAACTTGATTGATATCATTAAGGTCTTTAAACGTTATGAACCAAAAACCTGCTTGTTCACGGCTTTTGGCTATTTCTACTGGAATATCTCCACTTTTAGATTTAATCAAAAGTTTTGAACCAATTTTAAAGCGCGTTGGAAAATCAGTAGTTGATTTAACTTTTAATTCTCCTTTAAGACCATGAGTTTTTAAAATAATTCCTACTTGAAAGAAGTTTTGATTTTTAGTCATTATTACCAATAACAGAGACTTGAACTTTCTTTAACCCAAGGTGCCCGAAAGCTCGAATAATCTGCTGAATATTTTCAGCAACGCTGCCATTACGACCAATTAGCCGACCAACATCACTTGGTGCTGAATGAATAATAAATTGAATTACATCCGGTTGATCATCAATCTCTATATCCAACTTATCTTCATATGCCACTAAAGGCGCAATTAACGTCCTGACCATTTTGTTTAGATCATCATTCATATTTTATCAATTATTTTTTTGTATATTTTTCGTCGTGATATTTCTTCATGACGCCAAGGTTAGAAAGAAAACTTCTGACCGTATCAGATGGCTGAGCACCTTTCTTTAACCAATCTAATGCCTTATCTTGATCTAATTCTAATTTTTGAGGATTAGCTAAAGGATCAAAATAACCTAACTGTTCGATGTAACGGCCATCACGGGGCATTCTAGAATCAGCTACTACGATCCGATAAAACGGCTTCTTTTTTCTACCAATTCTCGTCATTCTAATTTTTACTGCCATTAAACGTACTCCTTTTGTTAAGATAACTTAAATATTCTACCAACTTTTTTGGGTGGTGTAAAGTATTTTTACTTGACAGTTTTTTGAACATTTCAACACTAGTATCGGTGTCAGCAATTCAAATTTAAGTTAAAAAACTATGCAATGTAGTTAATAACAAATTTTAAATACTAAAAAAGCAGATTTTACTCTGCTTCATCTATTGTTAATTTAGTTTTTTAATTTCCTCGTAACTAAGTCCAGTAATGTTCTGAATAAGTTCAATGTCTAAGCCTTCGTCTAACATCTTACTGGCATCTTCAAGTTTAGCTTTATTAATTCCTTCTTCAAGGCCTTGCTCCAAGCCCTGCTCCAAACCTTGTTCTAAACCCTGTTCCAAACCCTGCTCCATCGCTTGTTTTCTCGCATAAGCAAGACTGCTCTCATTATCTGCTTTGATTCTCTCAATTTCACTTAACATTTCTCTCTCCTCCTCACTGAAATTAATGTATTCTGCTTTTCTGTGCGCATCTTTGATGTAATTAGGTGCTTTTTTTCCAACCGGTTTACCTTTAAAATATTGAAACCATTCAATCACATCTGCTGGTAGATTATCAGCCGCTTTCTTAAGCTCAACTATTACCATCTTCATCAGCTGTCTGCCGTCTCCACCGTTAAATGTATCTTTAGTTTCTCTTATTGTCGTTTCAACCGTATGAATCGGCAACTCATCATCAAAAAAATTATGATATAAAACTACGATTTGATACACCGGTCTTAACGAATTGTACTTATCCGTTTCAATATCTGCCAGTCCTTTTATTCCATAATTCGCACTGTATTTCTCCGACCAATAGTGCATCAATCTTTCCGCTAAGTATAACTCAGGCAGGACCTGCAGTTCAACAATGATCCCTGTCCCATCTTCCAGCTGAGCATATAGATCAACAATGGTTACCTGAAGTCGGGCATTATTTTTGATTTCTTTAAGCGATCTGATGTTGTAAGGGGACCCGATTTTAATATCTTTTGCTTTGATGTGAAGAAAGTCCCAGATAAGACCTTTTAAAATGTGAATATTTTCTGGACTGGCAAAAGTTTTTTTGAAGACCAGATCGTTTGAAGGTAAAATATATTTTTTCATAAAACTCCTTTTGCATAATTTATTTGCCTACATCTAAAAATTACGCAAAAGGGTCAAAAAAATACCCGACGATGGGCATTAATTTGACTAGCTTGTTTTAAAACGTTTAACTTTCTTCAAACGTTTCATTTTCTTCTTTTTATTTTTCTTAATCATGGAATTCATTGCCATCTGACCAAGTTTGCCTTTGACACCTTGTCCCGCAAACATCTGATCCATGCCACCCATATTTCCTTTTTGCATCTTATTCATAAGGGTTGAAGTTTGTTTATATTGTTTAATCAAACGATTGACTTCCATTACATCACGGCCAGAACCTGCAGCAATTCGTTTTCTACGTTTTGGCGTTAAAAGATTAGCATCCATTCTCTCATCTGGAGTCATTGAGGACACAATTGCCCGCATATGAGCAAAATCTTTATCACCAAATTGGATATTAGAAGCTCCCGGCATGTTTGAAAGACCTGGGACCATTTTGACTAATTCATCAACTGGTCCCATTTTTTGAACTTGATTCATTTGTTCAATAAAATCATCTAAATCAAAATTATTTTCTTGAATCTTGCGTGCCAAATCTTGAGCTTGCTGTTCATCATACTGATGTTGGGCTTTTTCAACCAGAGATAAAATATCTCCCATTCCCAAAATTCTGCTAGCCATTCGATCTGGATAAAATACATCAAGATCGCTTAACTTTTCACCAGTTCCGACAAACTTAATTGGAACTCCTGTGTCATAGCGAATTGAAAGGGCAGCCCCACCTCTCGTATCGCCATCAAGTTTAGTTAAAACAACCCCGGTAATGCCTAAAGCGTCATTAAAATCATTTGCAACATCAACGGCAGTTTGACCAGTCATTGCATCAACAACTAGAAGAATTTCGGTCGGCTGAGTTAAATCTTTAATTCTCTTCAACTCATCCATCAACTCTTCGTCAATTGTTAATCGGCCAGCCGTATCAATAAAGACGTAGTCGTTGTTGTTTTCATGTGCTTTTTCAAGCCCATTTTTGACAATTTCGACTGGATCTACATCGGTCCCTTCGTCATAAACTGGTACGTTTAAAGTTTTACCAAGAGTTTTCAACTGATCGATCGCAGCGGGACGGTACACATCGGCTGCAATTAACAATGGTCTAGCATTATTTTCTTCAACTAGTTTTCGCGCTAACTTACCAACCGCAGTTGTTTTACCAGCACCTTGGAGACCAACCATCAAAACAATCGTCGGAATATGCTTAGATTTATTTAAACTTGCAGCCTCAGCACCCATTACATCTGTTAATTCATCGTTAACAATTTTAACGATCTGCTGATCAGGTGTAATACTCTCAAGAACATCAGCACCTATCGCCTTCTCTGACACTCGGCGGGTTATTTCACGAGTTACCTTCAAACTAACATCAGCTTCAAGCAAGGCTGCTCGAATTTCACGCATTGCGTTATCAAGATCAGTTTGATTAATTCGGCCTTTGCCGCTTATTTTCTTAAAAGTTTCTTTTAATCTTTCTGTTAATCCTTCAAATGCCATTAATTACCTCTTTCAAAATCCATAATTGTGCGGATTTTTTCGATTAAATCCTTTGGTGCCTGCTCTTTTTCTTCAGCCTGGTTCAAAACTTGCTCAAGTTGATCTAGCCGATTTAAAACACCAATTTTTTCTTCATAATTCTCTAACTGCTGAACTGAGCGCCGTAAATTTTCAGAAACTGCCTGCCGGCTAATTTTAAAATATTCGCCGATTTCATTTAATGAAAGATCTTCATCATAATAAAACGTCAAATAGTCACGCTGCTTATCAGTTAACAACTCGCCGTAAACATCAATTAATTGGGTAATCCGCAGTTTTTCTACGTAATTCATTATACTTGTAAGATTCCGCTGAAGAAACCACGCATGAATTCTACGGGATCAAAATCAACCAAATCATCTACGTGCTCTCCTAAACCAACTAATTTCACTGGAATGTTAAGTGACTTTTTAATTTGCAGGACAATTCCACCTTTGGCAGTTCCATCAAGCTTACTTAAAACGAGTCCTGATAATTTAGTTACTTGATTGAACTCTTTTGCCTGATTTAAGCCATTTTGCCCCGTGGTGGCATCAATTACCAGCAAAGTCTCTGTCGGATCAGTTTCGGCCTCTTTTTTGATCGTACGCTTAATTTTATCAAGCTCATTCATCAAATTCACTTTATTTTGAAGGCGTCCAGCTGTATCAATCATTAAATAGTCCGCGTTTTCCTCTTTTGCTCGATGAATTCCCTCAAAAACAAGTGATGCAGGATCTTGATTGGTTTTCCCTTTTACAATTTCTGCTCCGGTTTTTACTGCCCAGCGATCTAACTGCTCAGTAGCACCTGCTCTAAAAGTATCACCCGCAACTAAAATAACTTTTTTTCCTTCTTTAACGAGCCGATTGGCTAATTTACCAATTGTTGTAGTTTTGCCAGCACCATTTACACCGACAAATAGATAAATATTTAAACCATCTTGCTGATTAAGAGCTTTCCCTGCCTCATCAGTATCATAACTATCAACCAAATATTGAACAATCGCCTGTCCGATCTGTTCTTTAGTCTTAAGATTCTCTTCTTTAACCATTTCTTTAAGCTGGTCTGTTAAATCCATCGTTAATTCATAACCAACATCAGACTCAATTAAAAAATCTTCAAGATCATCAAAAAATTGATTATCAACTGTTCTAAATTTAGCTAAAAAGTGATTAAAGCCCGCAGCAAAACTATTTCGTGATTTTTTTAGGCCTGATTGATACTTTTGATCGGGCTTAGAGTCATCATTTTCTTTTTCAGGCTGATCTTCAGATGCAACTCCCGTTATATCAGTTTTTTCTTCAGTTTCATTAGAAGTAACTTCAATAGTCTCTTCTTCTTTTTGATCTTCACCATGATCAGATTCTTCAGGAGAATTATCTACTTCGATATTTTCTTCTTGATCGTTCTCATTTTTATCGGCTTTGTCTTCAGTTTCATTGGAAGTAACTTCAATTGTCTCTTTTTCTTTTTGATCTTTATCATGATCAGATTCTTCAGGAAAATTATCTACTTCATCTTTCTCTGATTCATGTGTTGGTATTTCTGCTTCTTCTGGCTCTTGATCTGAAATATCAGTCTCATCTGTTTTTTGATCTAAAGGTACATTGGTTTCAGAAGCAGGTCCTTCATCAGCAGAATCATTTTCGGATTCTTTTAAATCATCAGTCTCTGATAAATTTGCTTGTTCCTCATTTTTTTCTTCTTCAGAATTATTGCCAAAAAGTGACTTTTTTAATTTATCAAATAATCCCATCGTTACTCCTCGTTAGTAAGCTCATCGTCAAGCTTCACCGATACCATCTTGGAAATTCCTGTCCCCACCATTGTAACGCCAAAAAGCCTTTGTGCAGATCTCATTGTTGAACGTCGGTGAGTAATAATAATAAACTGAGTTTTCCCATTAAACCGTTCCAAGTACTGACTAAAACGATCAACATTAGCATCATCTAAAGCTGCTTCAACCTCGTCAAGAATTGAAAAAGGAACGGTACTAACATTAATTATCGCAAAAAGTAAAGTAATCGCACTTAGTGATTTTTCTCCTCCTGAAAGTAAACTAAGTGAGCGCGTCTTCTTGCCAGGGGGTGCAGCAACAATTTCAACTCCAGTTTTTAGTAAATCATCCGGGTCAGTTAATTTCAGCTCTGCCGTTCCACCACTAAACATGGTTGGATAAATCTCTTGGAAAGCTTCATTTACTGCATCAAACGCTTCTTTAAAAAGATCCCGAACTCGATCATCTAATTTATCAATTGACTCCTGCAGCTCAACTCTTGCCTGCAAAACGTCATTCAGCTGTTTTTCAGAAAAATCAACTCGTTCCTTTAATTTTTGATATTCATTAACCGCATCTAAATTGACATTACCAAAATCCCGCAGCTTCTTTTGTAATTTCTGAGGATCTGATTTTAGTTCTTCATCGGTTAGCTCATTTTCGTCTACAAAATGCTTTGCACCTTCAAAGGTCATTTCATATTCATTTGATAAATCGTCTAAAAGTGAATCTAATTGAACCTTAAACCTAGTTAACTGAACTGTTAGATCATTTAACTTCTCAGCAACATCAGATCGCTCTTTTTGCTGTAATTCAAGTTTTCGATCTAATTCTGAATGCTTTGAAGTTATTTCTTGAGACTTTTCAATTAACGCCTTTTTCTCATCATTTAGTTTTTGTTCACGATCGTTTGACTGTTTAAGTTTATCTGATGATTCCTTAATCTCAACAATCAAATTTTTAAGATCATTTTTTAAGTTTTCAATTCGATCTTGAGTTGTTTTTTGTTCAGTCTGATTCTTTTTAAGTTGAGTATCAAAATCCTTTTGACGCTGCTTTAAATTAAGCTTTCTTTCCCTTAAGGTAGCGAGTGCTGATTCTAACTCACTTCTTTTTCCTGATTCATCCTCACGTAACCGTTTATCAACTTGTTCGTTAATTGAAGCCATTTCTTGATCAAGTTTCGTAGTAGTTTCAGAATTTTCCTTTAATTGCCCTTTTAACTCTTCAATTTTTTCGGCACTCTGCTGGTGTTTTTCCTGTTCAGAAATTTCTAATTTTAGTTCTTCAATTTGTTCATTAACACTATTTCTTTTCGCATTAATTTGCGCCTGCAGTCGATTCTGCTCTTCTGTTTCTTTACGTAAAGACTCTACTTCTAACCGACACTGATTTAAAAGTTTTTCAATTTCCTGCGATTTAGAAATAAGCTTTTTATCTTCAACCTCATTTTTAGAAATATTACTCTCTACTTCAGTTAAAAGCTTAGCTTTCTCATCAATTTCGGTTTGACGGAAATAATCGTTTCGGGTACTTGATTTTCCACCCGTCATCGAACCGCCAATATTTATTAAATCACCATCTAATGTGACAATTCGATAACGACTTTGAGTTAAATGGGCAATTTTAGTCGCCTCATCAAGATTTTCGGCGATAATTAATTTACCAAAAAAATTGGAAATAACGTTACGATATTTCTCATCAAAACTTATTAAATCAATTGCAATTCCTAAAAACCCAGGAACTTGAGCTAATTGATCTTTCAAAGAATCACTAACTGTCTGCTCTTGAATCCGATCTTGCGGATAAAAAGTTGCCCTTCCTTTATTAGCCTTCTTTAAATAACTAATTGCCCGCTTTGCAGAAACCTCATCACTTGTGACAATGTTTTGAAACCTAGTGCCTAGAGCTTCTGATAGTGCTTTTTGATATTTAACAGGAACGGTTACTAATTGGAAAATTGTCCCAACAATTCCGCCAATTTGTTCTGAATTTTGAATAACTGCTTTAACACCCTCAAAAAAACCGTTCATCGCACGTTCTTGATTTTTTAAATCTCTGATTTGACCGCTTAATAATTGCTTTTTATTGTTGTTTAAAGCTATCTCATGCTCTAATTTGGAACGCATTGCTTGAATTTCTGTTCGCTGACTAGTTAATTCATCAATTTTCTTGCGATTATTTTCAATTGCAGTCTGGTTTAACTGAATTTCTTTATTTATTGCTTCTAATTGCTGATCTAATTCAGTTAAAGTTTCTGACTTTTCATCAATCCGTTTTTGATAACTAGCAATTAAGTTATTTCCTGCAGTTTGAGCACTCTCTAAAACATTCAGTTCATTTCTTAAACCTGTTTTTTTATTCAACAGGTCAAAATATTGTTCTTTTAGCTCATCAAGTTGATGGTTTAATTCCTCTAAACTGGCACCGCTGTTTTCAACAAAAGCACTTTGCTCTTTTTCTTTAAGTACTAATTCATCAGTAATTTTTTGAATATTCTGAGTCGTCGACTCTTGTTCAGAAGTAATCTGTTTAGCTTCTTTGCGCAAAACAATAATTCGCTCATCTAGTTCTTTTATCTGATTTTCGTGCTGATCTTTTTTGGTCAGTAAAACTTGATGCTCTGAACTAGTATCGTCACGTTCTTTAATAATTTGAACTAATTTTTGCTGCAGCGCATCTTGTTCAATTTGCTGCTGATTAGATTGTTCAGTATATTTTTGTAATTGCTGTTTAGAACTTTGAATCTGTTGATCTTTAGATATTAAATCTTCATTTAAAAGCTTTTGCTGAACTTCTTTTTGTTCACGTTTAGAAACTAACTGATCAATTTTTTTGACAATGCTAAAAAGATGAATGCGATCATATAACTCTTTTAAATTAGAATATTCAGTGGCTCTTTTACTTTCGACCTCTAAAGGCTTTAAATTATTGTTTAACTCAAATAAGAGGTCCTTTAGACGTTGAACCTCAAAATCAGTCGCATCAAGATTACTTACTGCTTCACGACGATTTAATTTATATTTATAAACACCAGCAACTTCTTCAAATACGCCCCGGCGAGAAACTGGGTCGCTATCAATAATACTTTGAACTTTACCTTGATTGATAAATGCCATCGTGTCTCGACCAAGACCAGCACTTAAGAATAAATTCTGAACATCCTTTTGACGGACATTCTGTTTATTAATCTGATAATCAGAAGTCCCGTCACGATACAAAGTTCTTCCAACTTCGACTAAGTCACCAAATTCACTTAGAAGATGATCAGAATTATCTAAAACAATTTGAACCTTCGCACGATTTAAGGCACTTTCAGTCTCTGAGCCAGAAAAAATAATGTCTTTCATGGTATTTCCCCGAAGACTTTTCCCGGATTGTTCACCCATCGCAAAACGGATTGCTTCAATTAAGTTGCTTTTACCTGAACCATTAGGGCCAATAACCCCATTAATCTGCGGGTCAAAATCTATTGTTGTCTTTTTTTGAAAAGATTTAAAACCTGTTAATGTTAAAGATTTTAAATACAAGGATCAATTTTCCTTATCTGTTTGAATTTTTTGAAGTGCTTCCTTTGCGGCTTCCTGCTCCGCTAATTTTCGATTATGACCGATTCCACTGCTTAGTAATTCACCGTTAACATAAAGATCTGTCGTCCAGTCCTCTTTCTGATCAATGTGCTCTCGCGGAATATATTCAATCTTTATAGTCCCGTCTTCTTGAAGTAATTCCTGCAGCGTTGTTTTGTAATCGACATTCATTTTTAAAGTGCCATTTTTGATATCTTTAATGACGCTTTCATTTAAAAACTTAACGACATCGGATAAACCCGTGCTTAAATAGATCGCTCCTAAAAGAGATTCAAAAACGTCCTCCATTAATGATCTTCTTTTATTGCCGCTATTTTTTAATTCACCTTGTCCTAGTAAGACTGCTTTATCAAGTCCAATTTCAAGTGAAAATTGACTAAGACTTGCAGACTGGACAATATTAGCCCGAAATCTCGTCAATTCTCCTTCATCAAGATCAGAGTAATTTTTATAAATATACGAGGTGATTACAAATTGAAGAACTGCATCACCCAAAAATTCCAACTTCTCATAACTCTTAGAACGGTCTTCATTAATTTCATTAATATAACTAGTATGTGACATGGCCTGAACTAAAAGAGCATAGTCAACTTTAATTCCAAAGCGACTTTCTAATTTATTCTGTAATTTTATTATTCGTTCTATTTTTGTATCCATAATTGTGATTATACAAGAATCAAAAGCTACATTAAAGAAAAAAATATTCATTCAGCTAATTTTTGAGTAAAAAAAAACTAGGTTTCCCTAGTTTTTTAAATCTACTTAGATTATTTGCTGATACCAATCTTGTAATAGTTCATTGTAGCATTTTGTTGATCAGCTAATTTCTGTGAGTAGTTTTCAACTTTACTATTAAGGGCAGTTACTTTATATGCACGATCGATAGGAATTATATAAGCTTCCTTGTTCATATTATCCTGCCACTTAATCATTGCATTAACAAAATAATCATGATCAGTTATAGATTTTTCAGATTGAACATCTTTAATCAATTGGTTATTCTTAGCGCTATTAAATCTACCATAATTCATTGGCTGATTTGCGCTCCACATTGTTGCTGCATTACTTGGCTCAGTAGAAAGTGACCATGCTGCCATGAAGATATCAAATCCTTTAGCATCTTTTGTCAAATTATCATAGAAGGAATTAAATTCAGTTAATTTACCATTCATTAATTTAACATGGAGACCAACATCTTTCCATTTCTGGATGTAATTATCCATAATAGACTGTTGTTCAGGTTTCCCAGACATTGCACTTAAAGTAATAACTAATTTCTTACCTTTAGGATCAGTTCTGTAACCATCTTTACCCATCTTGTATCCAGCTTCGTCTAAGAGTTTCTTAGCCTTAGTTGGGTTATAAGGGAAGCCTTTAGCTTTAGAATCGTGGAATTCACCAAAACCAGTTGGAACTAGAGTTGTATCACGATAACCTAAGCCATGACTAAATTTCTCAACAACTTGATCAACATTCATTGCATAAGCCATTGCTTGACGTAATTTTTCGTTACCCATTTTGGCATTTGGATCCTGAACGATAGTACCTTTATCTTTGTCAAATTTACCAACTCTAAATGCCATGTATGAATATTCAAGCGGTTTTACACCTAAGAAATCATAACCTTTAGTATTCTTAACATTATCCCAAACGCTTGACTTTACATCGATTAGATCATATTTATGAGCTTTAATCTGTTGCGCTAACGTTGCTGGGCTCACGATTGAAACTGTAACTTTCTTTAAATGTGGAGTCCCTTGATAGTAATATTTGTTAGGTACAAAAGTAACTGACTGTCCGCTTACAATATTATCTACTTTATATGGACCATAAAATACAGGATTAGTATTATTCTTCTTTGAAGATTTTAAATCTTTAAATGCAACATCTTTCAAGTAATGATAAGGTTCAGCATTTTCCCAGAACCAACCATTACCTGAAACGTCCATTCCTGGTTTCATTTCTTTAAAATGAAGAACAACGCTATCACCATTTTCACCGTTTGGATAAGTAATTCCAGAAATAGTCTTTGCTTTTCCTTCGTGATACTCCTTAACGCCTTCGATATTTTCATACTGATCATTATATCTTTCAGTAATCGTATCTTTATTAGCTACCATTTCATAAGGATACTCAATATCTTTAGCAACTACTTTCTCACCATCAGACCATTTCAACTTAGGATTAAGGGTGATTGTGGCAGTCTTTGCCTTATTATCAAGCTTAATATCTGCTGGTCCACCATCTACAAAATTGAAATGCTCATCAGTTTTAAACAACGGCTCATACGACCATCTCATAATATCCGCATCAATAGCACTAGTTTGAATTTCAGGCAGCCATAAAGCTGTAAATGGAGTGTCATTAATCTCAGCTACATTTAAAGTGCCGCCCATTGTATTGCCCTTTTTGGTAGCAGTTTTAAACTTAAGTGAAGATTTAGCTGCATCATTCTTGCTTGAATCAGTGCTTGAAGAGCTACTGCTTGAACTACTTGACCCACAAGCAACTAGCATTGTTGTCGCCAATAATGTTATCCCCGTAGTCAAGGCTTTTTTGAATTTAATCATAAATTCATCTCCCAACAAAATAAATTTTAATCGTACTATACCAGTTTTTGAATATTTTTACAAATTTATTTATTTTTTTATGCTGTTCTTTGTCTTGCGTCAGCTGCTCTTCTTAAAGCCTGACCAAAAAAATTAATACTAACAGTTAAAACAATTAATAAAATTAACGCCGGTAACCAGCCCCATGGATAGGTCAACATAAAGTTAGTGTCACTTGCATATCCAATCAGTGTCCCAAGACTTGGAACACTTGTCGGCAAACCAAATCCTAGATAACTAAGTGTGACCTCAAAACCAATCATACTAGCAAGAGTTAACGTAAAATCAGTGATAATAAAAGTTGAGATATTAGGAAGAATCTCTCGAAAAATAATGGCAAATGTACTAGTTCCTGATGTTTTAGAGGCCAAAACATAATCGCGGTCTCTTTGAGATAAAGCAAGCGACCTCATTAAACGAGTTGTCCCCATCCAAGAAAATGCGGCCATTAACAGCACTAAATTAAGAGGTGTATAGTGCTGCCAAATTGAAACGATTGAGATAATCGTCATTAAGAACGGCAAAATCATAAAGAAATCAACGATCCGCATAATGATTAAATCAACGACTCCCCCGAAGTATGCACTTATCAAACCAACAAAAATCCCAACAACTTCAATAATGATTGCTAAAGCAAATCCCATCAAAATAGAGTTTCTGGCACCAAGAATTAAAAATCCCAATAAATCGTAACCTGAATTATCAGTTCCTAAAAGGTGTCCGTTTTGTCCCGGTTTTAACCAAGAGTTCATAATATCAACTTTTAAAATTTGATTTTGGTTTAAGAAAAAGCTGCCGATAAGTGAAAATAAAATAATGAATAAGGCAACAAAAAGCGAAAACATTGCCAGCTTATCATGAATAATTTCCCGGTAAATTACTTTAAAGGTAGATGGGGTTACTTCTTCTTGATTATTTAATTTTTCATTTTTTTGATCTTTATTTTCCATAACTTCACCTACTGAATTCTAATCCGTGGATCCACGATACTCATAATTATATCTGACAGTAAATTACCAATCAGGGTTAAGATTCCAAACAATAACGTTAACGCAATCATTACCGAATAATCACGACTCATTACTGACTGCATAAACAACTGTCCCATCCCCGGATATGAGAAGATCTGTTCAGCTACTAAAGCTCCACTAAGTAAATTAAGAATTGTCAATCCAATTGAAGAAGCAATTGGTAAAAATGAATTTCTTAAAATGTGTTTTCTGAAGATAACATTTTCTGGTACCCCTTTTGAACGAGCGGTCTTAACATAATCTTCCTGCGTATTATCAATAATTCCTGAACGTAAGTATTGAACAATACTAATTGTTCCTGATAACGTCATCGCAATTGCCGGGAGTATCATATGGTACAGCCGCGACATCACCACTCCGAAAAATCCGTGAGCATTAGCAGAAACGGTTCCACTGGAAGGAAAAATTTTCAAAATAAATGAAAATAGAATTAAGAGAATTAAGTAAATTGCAAAAGGCGGAATTGCATTAACGATAAAATTATAAAAAGCAATAACTCGATCAGGCCATTGTCCTTCATGACGTCCTGCAATTACTCCTAAAGGAATTGCCAAAGCATAAGTTAGGATTGCCGTTAACAAGCCAAGCCAAAAAGTATTTGCGGCTCTTTCACCTATTAAACCAATCACTGGACGTTCATATGTATAACTCATCCCCAAGTTACCATGAAAGACATTAACAACCCAATGCCAATACTGAACCAACGGTGGATCATTTAACCCCAGTTGCTGTTTTAATCTTGCAATCGTTGCGGGATCAGTTTTCGGGGTAATTTTCCCACTAAAGGGGTCGCCCGGCATTAATTTGGCTAAGAAAAAAACCAAAATGCTCAAAATAATAATTTGCGGGATCATTAAAAGAACTCGTCTTAAAATTGTTTTCCACATTTTTACTCTCCCCCTTCATTTGATTTCAGCGTTTCTTCAGGTACTGCTGCAAAATGAGTTTCTGATATTGGTTTTAAATCAAGAACCCGATGATCTTTATCATACCAAGACTTTTCGTCTTCATCATATTCTTTTTCAACTTTAAGACGTTCTTTTGTATCTTCTTCTCGATTACGTGGATTAATATCCGGAATCGCTGCTAAAAGACGCTTAGTATAAATATGCTGCGGATTATTATAAATATCTTCACGAGTCCCGACTTCTACTAATCTTCCACGAGTCATAATTGCAAGATTTTTACACATATGACGCACAACCCCTAAATCATGTGATATTAAAAGATAAGAGATATTAAATTCTTTTTGAATATCCTGCATATAATTTAAAACTTGTGCTTGAACTGAGAGATCTAGTGCTGAAACAGGTTCATCTGCAACAATAACTTTTGGGTGAGTTGCAACTGCTCTTGCAATTCCAATTCTCTGACGCTGTCCGCCACTAAATTCAAACGGATATTTATACATTGAACCAGAAGGCATTCCAACAATGTCGAGCAATTCTTTAACCCGATGTTTCTCTTCAGTTTTGGAGGGGTGTTCAAAATTTCGCATTGGTTCGGCAATAATATCAAAGATCCGCTTACGTGGATTTAAACTTGAAAGTGAATCTTGGAAGATCATCTGAACGTCACGATTATATTTGAGTGATTTACGATTATGCGATTTTGTAACGTCTTCATTTTTATAAAGAATTGAGCCAGAAGAAACTCTTTCAATTCCAACGACTGACTTTCCAATTGTTGTTTTACCGGAACCAGACTCCCCAATTAAGCCGTATGTTTCTCCTTCTTCAATGTCAAAGGTTACATCATCAACGGCTTTTACATACCCCTTAATTGTGTTAAAAAATCCACCTCTAATGGGATACCAGACTTTTAAATTTTTTATTTCAATTAAACTCATAACGATTACCCCTACTATTGATCCTCAAAGTGGAAATCTTGATAACACGTACATAAAACGTAATGTCCATCTCCCACTTCATGATATGTTGGATTTTCTTCGTGTGCAGAATCAGGAATCCACGGAATTCGTGGTGCAAAACGACAGCCGGAACGCTTCATTTCGGTTAGCGGCGGAACGTTCCCTTGAATAACATGTAATTTATCACCCAATGAATCTGCTTGAGGAATTGAGTTTAATAGTGAACGGGTATAAGGATGTTTTGGATCTTCAAAGATATCATAAACGCTGCCAGTTTCAACAATTTGACCAGCATACATTACACCTACTTGATCAGCAGTTTCAGCAACAACACCAAGATCATGGGTAATTAAAATAATTCCTGACTCTTTCTCTTTTTGAATATCCTTTAAAAGATCAATAATCTGAGCTTGAATTGTCACATCAAGCGCGGTTGTAGGTTCATCTGCAATAATTATTTCTGGACTGCAGGCTACAGCAATTGAAATCATAATTCTCTGACGCATTCCGCCTGAAAGTTCATGAGGATATCTGCGATAAGTCTCTTCAGGATTTACAATCCCAACTCTTTCAAGTAAACTTAACGCCTTCTTTTCGCGTTCTTCACTAGTCATTTTTGTGTGATATAACAGAGATTCCGTAATTTGATCCCCAACCCGCATTAAAGGATTTAGAGAAGACAATGGATCTTGGAAAATCATTCCAATATCTTCGCCCCGAATCTTGTCATATTCATCAGAATTCATCCCAATTAACTCTTGATCGCGGTATTTTATTGATCCCTCAATTTTCGAGTTTTTTGCATCTAGTAAACCAATAATACTGGTCGCAAGCGTCGACTTGCCACAACCTGATTCTCCGACTAGAGCATAGATTTCATTTTTATGCAGTTTCAACGAACAATCATCCACAGCATCATAAAATGATTCGCCTATTCGAAAAGACGTGTGTAGGTGCTCAATCTCTAAAAGCGTATTATCTTTTTCCGTATCCAAAACATTTCCTCCAAACTAATAGTTTTAATTATACTAAAAAAGCCCCTAAAAATGAATTTTTCTTCAATTTTTTGTTTAGGGCTTTAGTTTTGTGCTTTGATAAAGTTTACCGCATCTTGTACAGTTTGAAGCTTTTCTGCATCATCATCGGATATTTCTTTGCCAAATTCATTTTCCAGCTCTAGCGAAAATTCTAATAGTGAAATTGAGTCTGCATCTAAATCATTTTTAAAGTTTAGATCGGGTGTTACTTTAGCTGGATCGATTTCAAATTGTTGGATAATAACATCCTTTATTTTATTGAATATTTCTTCGTCAGTCATTTTTAACCTCATTCATACAAGTTTTTAAATTTTTGAACAGTCTGTCCTTGAATCATCTCTTTAACCTGCTTAATTGCATAGTATACTGTTTCCGGCTGAGAATTTCCATGCCCTTTTATCACTGGCGCATTAACCCCCAACAACACAGCACCGCCAAAACGAGAATTATTAAATTGTTCTGCTAAATTACCAAGACTTCCTTTAACTAAAAGGGCTCCCATCTTAGTTTTAAGATTGCCTGACATTAAGGAATCTTTTAAAAGGTGTAGAACTGTTTTCATCGTGCCTTCCATTGTTTTTAAGACAGCATTCCCAGTGAAACCATCAGTTACAATCACATCAGCCTTGGCATCCATAATTTCGTTGGGTTCAATATTACCCTGAAAATTAATTTCTTTCAATTGCTTTAATTCTTGATAAACACTCTGATGCAGTTCGTCTCCTTTATGCTCTTCAGATCCAATATTTAATAATTTTACAATTGGTTTTTTTACGCCTCTTAAATCAGACGCATAAATTGAGCCCATTTGGGCAAACTGAACTAGATATTTAACTTTTGATTCAGCGTTAGCTCCAACATCAAGCATGTTATAAAATGTATTTAGGACCTTTGTCGGCAAAGTTGGCATTAAGGCTGGCCGCTCAACATTTTTAATCCGTCCAATGACAAAAATTCCAGCTGCCAAAACTGCCCCTGTATTACCAAAAGATAAGTAACCATCGGAATTACCTTCTTTAACATCTTGAGCTGCTCGAACAAGTGATGAATCTTTTTTATGTCTAATTGCAGCTACTGGTTCATCATTACCATCAACCACTTCAGTAGTGTTTATAATTTCAAGCTGGTTCGAAGGTTCGATTAGTTTTTCTATTGCTTCTTGTTGACCAAATAGTCTAATCTTAGTTTCTTGATCTTCACTTAAAAATTTCTGTACCCCTTCAACGACTGCTTGGGGAGCAAAATCTCCTCCCATCGCATCAATTGCAATTTTCATCACTCACTCCTTTAGCTTGATCATATAAATATACCACTTTAATCAATAGTTTCGTCTTGATCTTTAGTATGAACTAAAAATTCATGAAAGTTTTGATTCTCTGCATCAGTTAATTCTGGATCTTTGCTAAATACTTGATCAACTGCGTCTCTTGCTAGCTGCAGACTTTTTTGATCTTCTAGCGGATCACCGACTTTAAAATTAATTTCACCAGACTGACGATTACCAAACACTTCACCTGCACCTCGCAATTTAAGATCATTTTCCGCCAGAAAGAATCCATCATTTGATTCAACCATCAATTCAAGCCTTTTCTTGGCAACTTCATTTTGCGGATTAGCAACTAAGATACAATAAGACTGAATACTGCTGCGTCCTACACGCCCTCGAAGCTGGTGCAGTTGCGAAAGGCCAAATCGATTTGCATCATAAATAATCATCAAAGTTGCATCTTTTACATCAACACCAACTTCAATAACCGTTGTGGAGACCAAAATCCGATACTTTTTGGCAGCAAAATCGTTCAAGATTTGCTCTTTATCATCCGGCTTCATCTTTCCGTGGAGCAATGCAACTTCCACTTTGGGATAATTTTGCACGTATTGATCATAAATTTCTTCAGCATTTCTTAGGTCCATTGTTTCAGATTCTGCGACCAAAGGAGCTACGACGTAAACTTGATGATCATGTTCTAGTTCATATCGCACAGCTCGATCAATTAATGGATCGCTTGCTCCTTTTACCCAAATAGTTTTAATTGGCAAACGACCCTTCGGCATTTCTTTAATGGTCGATATCTTGATACTTCCGTAAATAGTAATTGCTAGAGTTCGAGGAATTGGGGTTGCAGTCATTGATAAAATGTTAGGCATTAAACCTTTAACTCTTAGAGCTCTTCTTTGATTAACACCAAATCGATGCTGTTCATCAATAATTACAAATGCCAAATTATTAAATTCCACATCTGGCTGAATCAATGCATGAGTTCCAATTAATAGATCAATTTTCCCGTTTTTCAAATCTTCAAGTAAAGCTTTCCGCTCACTCTTTGAGGTCCCACTTGTCAAAAGTGCAACTTGAAGATTAGTATCATTAAAAAGTTGTTTTAAATTATCGTAATGCTGCGCTGCAAGAACTTCTGTTGGAACCATTAAAGCACTTTGCATTTTCGCAGTAAAAGCTGCATAAATACCCAGTGCAGCCACAATTGTTTTACCAGATCCAACATCTCCCTGCAATAAGCGATTCATTGCCTGTTCACTTTTTAAATCAAAACAAATTTCGTTAACTGCATGTTTTTGCGAATCAGTTAATTCAAAGGGTAGAGTTTCAATAAATTGTTTTAATTCATTTAGATTATAGTTAACTTGAATTCCGAGTTGATCGTCATCCTTTTTCAACCACTTTAAACGGCCTAAATACAGAAAAAATTCTTCAAAAACCGCTGACTGCCGTGCTTCTTTCACATCATCATATGATTTAGGAAAATGAATTTTAAAAATCATGTCGTGTTCATCCATCAGATGTAACGGATCTCTGATTTCATTAGGCACTATATTAATTAACTCAGAGCCATAATCTTCAAAAGCTGATTTAATTAGTTTTCGAATTGCCCACTGTTTGATAGAAGCTGTTGTTGAATAAACTGGCTCCAACTGGTCGGTCTTTTTCAAGTCCACAGTTTTACTTGCAGTCAAGCTAAGCTTTGCCTGTTCCCATTTTCCATAGACAGCAAGATCCTCACCAATCATAATTTTATCCCGTAAATAAGGCTGATTAAAAAATACAACGTTAATTACAAGATCCTGCACTTCCATTTTAAATCGTAAAGAGCTCTTTTTATAACCGAATCTGCTTAACACAGGTGTAGTTACAACTTGACCATGCAAAACCGCCTTATCACCATCAGCCAGATTATAAACATTTTGTTCATAAAAATCCTCATACCGATAAGGAAAATAATAAAAAAGATCCATCACCGTTCTGATTCCGAGACCACTAAGTGCTTCAACTTTCTTAGCACCGACCCCCGAAAGAATCGAAACAGATTCATATAAATGCGAACTTTTACTTTTGACCATCTTTACTCAACTGAAACAAGATATGGATAGACTGCTTGATCTCCTGCATGAATTTCTAATTCAAGATCGGGATATTTCTTTTGAATTTCACTTTCAAGTTTTGCGGCTTCTCGTTTAGAAGCATCGATTCCATAAAAAATTGAAACAATTTCACTATCATCATCAATCATATGTTCAATTAATTGAATTAAGGCGTCTGGTCTTCTTTCAGCAGTTGTTACAATTTCACCATCTGCAATCCCCATAAAATCACCTGAATGAATCTCGATACCATTAATTTTAGTGTCACGAACTGCATTGGTCACTTCACCCGATTTGACCATCATGATATCTTCTTTCATCATTTCAGCATTTTCTGATAAAGAATTTTCCTTAACAAAAGAGAACAGTGCTGAGATACCTTGTTGAATCGATTTAGTTGCAATCACTTCAACGGGCAGATCTACTGAACTGGCAGCTGCTTGGGCAGTCATTAAAACATTCCCGTTGTTTGGTAAAATAATCGCATTTTTAGCATGAGTCCGATTTAAAATTTTTAAGAAGTCTTCAGTACTCGGATTCATTGTTTGACCACCAGTAATAACGTGGGTTGCACCTAAGCTCTTCATTAATTCAATCAACCCTTTACCTTGGGCAACAACTATTATTTCGGTAGTAATATCATCGCCTTTATCACTATTGCTATCATTCTCAATAATTGTCTCATGCTGCAGCCGCATATTGTCAATTTTAATTTTACCTAGTTGACCAAATTGAGCTCCATAACTAAAAACCTTCTCAGGACTTTCAGTATGGACATGAACCTTCGCTACTTCATCATCAGAAACAGCTAAAAGTGAATTCCCTAGTTGATCTAAATAAGTTCTAAATTCCGAAAGATCAAAATGAACCTCTGGATCTAAAGTAATCATCATTTCCGTACAATACCCAAATTCGATATCATTTGTTGCTAATTGACTCTGAACACTTTGGTGATGAGCTGCATTAACCATTTCGTTCATCTGTTCATCGCTCGGGGTATAAACGTCATCGTTAACTTCACCTTTGATTCCATTTAAAAATCCTTCATAAAGGAAAACAAGCCCTTGACCGCCAGAATCAACGACACCAACTTCTTTTAAGACTGGAAGTAAATCAGGAGTCTTTTTAAGCCCTTCTTTAGCTCCTTTTACTACCGCCTCCATAACTTCTGCCAAATCGTCACTTTGATTTGCTGCTTCGAGGCCACTATGAGCAGCATACTTAGCAACTGTTAAAATTGTTCCTTCAACTGGTTTCATAACAGCCTTATAGGCTGAATCAACTCCTTGCTGTAAAGCAGCAGCAAAACTTTTGGCATCTAAAGTTTCCTTTTCGCTGACTGATTTTTGAAATCCGCGAAAAATTTGCGATGAAATTACTCCAGAATTTCCTCGAGCGCCCATTAAAAGGCCTTTACTAAAAGAAACGGCTAGTTCACCAACGCTTTTAGATTCTGACTCATTAACAAATTTAGCACCACTTTGAAAAGTCAGGTTCATATTAGTCCCAGTGTCACCATCAGGAACTGGAAACACATTTAATGAATTGATAAAATCAACATTCTTATTTAGACGGTGTGCTCCCATCTTGATCATATCTCTGAAAATATCAGAATCAATTATTTGCTTACTCAATGGTACTCCCCATTCTCATTAATCATCAATCAACTTTACGTCTTGTACAACCACATTAACGATTGAAGGACTTACAGACAACATCAATTCTAAATTATACCTAATGCGATCTTGAACATTCTTCCCAATTTCTGAAATCTTCATTCCAAAACCAACTACAACAGAAACCTCTACTTCAATTTCGCCTTTTACCTGTTTGATCTGAATTCCTTTTTGATAATTTGTTTTATTCAACAACACTAAAATATTATCACGAAGATTACGACTAGGTGCAAGACCAACAACTCCAAACACATCAGCTACAGCATTTCCCACAATTGTTGAGATTACCCGATTTGAAACGTCAACCTTACCATATTTTGTATTAACTTTCAGTCCCATTGAGAACTCCTTTCACAAAAATAAAACAATAATGTTAGTGTACCGCAAAACTCAAAATTACTCTCTCTATAATACTAATAATTTGCAAAAATACATCTTTGATGATAATATTTTTAAGATACTTTTTAATGGAGCAGACAAATGGCAAAAGATTATTTTACAGGTAAACATACCACATTTGGTAATAACCGTTCGCACGCTTTAAATTCTAGCCGTCGTTCGTGGAAACCAAATTTACAAAAAGTCCGTATTTTAGTTAACGGCAAAAAGAAAAGAGTTTGGGTTTCAGCTCGAACTTTAAAATCTGGTAAGCTTACTAGAGTTTAAGCAACTAATGTAGTTGCTTTTTTTATTGCTCAGAACCTAAAATATTTCGTAATTTTGAAACTGGTTTTGTTAAATCAGTTTCGTTAAAAATATATGAACCAACCACAAACTCATCTGCTCCTGCATCACGACACAATGCTATTGTCTGTTCATTGACACCCCCATCAACCTCAATTTGATACGAATATTGATTAATTTGTTTTGTAAGATCTAATTTTCTTACTTTATGAAGCATTGGTTTAATAAATGATTGCCCGCCAAATCCCGGATTTACTGTCATCACCAAAACTCGATCCGCTGCCATAATCGCAGCTTCAATTGCTTCATAAGAGGTACCGGGATTTAATGCAATGCCCGCTTTAACCCCTTTTGATTTAATTTTTTCTAAAAGTCGAAAACTATCATGAGTTGCTTCATAATGAAACGTTATTCCAGCTGGTTGAATTTCTAATAATTGATCGATTATCCGTTCAGGATTTTGTACCATTAAGTGAATATCTTGCTTTAATGTTGTCTCTTGAGCAATTGCTTCAACAAAACTTGAACCAAAAGAAATATTTGGTACAAAATTGCCATCCATAATGTCAACATGAATCATTTCAATATCTAAATTTTCTAACTCTTGTAAATCTGTTTTTAAGTTCAGTAAATTAGCATTCAAAATTGAAGGAACTATCATTATTTTTCTCTTTTCTATTGCATTTAATCAACAATTATAACTTATTATCAATGAGATGTGCCATTAGAGGGTTGTGACCCTTTAGATAATGTAATATGAATTGTGTCTCCTTCTTTTATGTGTGCCCCTTTGGACGGCCATTGAGAAATAACTTGGCCAGCTTCGTACTTATCAGAAAACTTAGCAGGATCTTCAACTACATTTAACCCATTATCACTGGCATAATCATTGGCTTCTATTAAACTCATTCCAATTAGATCTTCAACCACTAAGTCTTTAGAATCACTATCTGTGTCACTATCTTTTGAATCAGAGTCATTTGAATTGTCACTATCATCCGTGTCATAATCATTTGGAAGATTTTTTTTCGGTTCAGGGCCAAGAGAAAGCGTAACGTGGAAACTGTCACCTTTTTTTAACTTTGAACCATAAGCAGGCTGTTGAGACATTACCGTTCCTGCTGGATATTGATCGGAATATTGTGGAGGATCTGCAATTTGATTCAAACCAGTTCGATTTGCAAAATCAATCACATCTTCACCCGAAGAACCAATTAAATTATCCATCGTAAATGTTTCAACACCTTTACTGACCGTTAAAGTAATTGAGGTCCCTTCAGGAACATTTTTACCTGATTCAATACTTTGTGAAATAATTAATCCTTCTTTAATCTTATCTGAGTATTCCTTCTCTACTTCAACTTTTAACCCTTTGCGGCGTAAAATATCACTTACTTCTGAAAAAGGTTGTGAAGAATAATCCTCTATTTTAGTTTTTGGAACTCCCGTACTGACATAGAGCCTGACAGTTGAACCTTCTTTAACAACTGTTCGTGCTGGTGGGTCTGTTTTAATTACGTGACCTGCTTTAATAGTTTTATCACTCACTCTTTCGACTTTTGGACTAATGACTAGTTTTTGCTCCTTTAAAGCTGATGTTGCTTCATTAACTGTCATATTGGTGACATCCGTTAACTCAATACTTTTCTTGTGATTTAAAAGCAAAATTAAAGTCAAAAGTAAAAATACAAAAACAATCACACTCGTAGCAATTACAAAAATTTTCTTTTGATCACTCCAGTGCGTTTTTTGTTTTAAAGGCTTCTCAGGTTCAGGGAACTCTTCCAAAATTTCTTTTGAATTAGACGACTCCGGCAAAAAATCAGGCTTATCAAAAATAATTTTAGGTTCATTAAATCGTTCACTTTTTAGAGCAGTATTCAAATCATCTAACATCTGCCCAGCTGAATGATAACGATTATTAAGATCTGATGCCATCGCAATAGTAATAATATTCTCAAAAGATTGCGGAATTTGGGGATCTTTTTGACGAATTGAAGTCATTTGATCTACAGTTATCGAATTTGGATCTCCATCAATGAGAAACAACGATTGATTGAGCAACTCAAAAAAAATAATTCCTAAAGAATACAAATCAGATTGTTTACTAGGATATCCCCCTTTCAGCAGCTCCGGTGCTAAATAATAAATGTCTGTCACATTAATTGGCTTGATTCCGATTTCCTTTAAAGCACTGGACAAACCAAAATCACTAACTTTAATATTTTTCTCATCGTCGATTAAAATGTTGCTCAGTTTCAAGTCACCATGAATAAAACCCATTGAATGAGCTGCATTAACTGCAAAAAGAACCTGCTCCATGATCCTTTGAATTTCTTCAAAACTTAAAGGAAAATTCATCTGCAGGTATTCTTGTAAATTGGTTCCCGACACATATTCCATCACAATGTACTGATTGCCATGATCGTTGCCAATATCATAAATATTAACAATTCTGGGATCATTTAATTCTGACATTGCAGCAGCTATTTCTTCAAAATGCTGACTTTTTTGTGACCCTGACTGAAGCGGGACTATTAAAATTTTTATTGCTACTTTACGGTCTAATATTAAATCGTGAGCTAAATAAACAGTCGAATTTTCACCGTTTCCAATCTCTTGGATAATTTGATAACGTTCATCAACTATCTGCCCAATTTCCACCATTAATGAGCAACCCCCATCATTGTAAAAATATTATTTACGGTGCCGTTACATTTTCAGACATAATTAACTGACCGTCAGAAACAACTCGATACTGACCTCGTTGCCCTTTTTCTACTGTAAAAGGTAATGTTATCTGAGTATCTTTTCTAATCTTAATTTCAGTGTATAAATCACTAATATTATGATGTGCATCACTTAAATAAACTTTTACATCGTTTTGTTCAGGATTTGCATTAGCCGGCGCTGTATCACCATCTTTATTATTTTGGTAAGGAATAATAATATTAACTGAAAATGAAACTTCATTATCATTCTCGTTTTTATTAGATTGAGAATTACTATCATTTGAACTAGATTTGCTGCTTGACGATGAAGCCGTTTCTTGTGGTTTCGGACCTAAAGAGAAAGTAACATGAAATTCATCACCTTTCTTCAGCTTAGTTCCAGAAGCAGGAGTCTGGGCCATTACCGTATTTTTGTCATAGTCATTAGAATATTGAGCAGGATCCTCAATCTTCTTAAGACCGTGATCATTAGCAAAATCAGTTACGCTTTTACGTGAATAGCCAGTAAGATCAATCATCTCCACTTTCTCTTGACCGCGGCTGACCGTTAAAGTTATCGTACTGCCTTTAGAAATCCGCCGACTAGATTTAACACTCTGATTCATAATTAAGCCTTCTTTAACAGTATCAGAATATTTCTTTTTAACTTTCACTTTAATGCCATGTCGCTCCAGCCTATCTTTAACATCTGAAAAAGGTTTAAAAGTATAATCATCTAATTTATAAGAAGGTGTCCCCGTGCTTACAAACAGTTTAATACTGTCCCCTTCTTTAACATTAGAATCCGCCGATGGATCTGTCCTTATAACACTACCAGCTTTAACCTTGCTGTCACTAACCTTCTCAACTTTGGGACTAATATTAAGCTTTTTAGATTTCAGCATTGAAACCGCTTGGGCTTGAGTCATATTTGTTACATCCGGAACTTCAACATTCTTTTTCCGATTTAAAAGTAAAACTAACAGCATGATTAAAACAATTGCAGCAGTCACTCCACCGGCAATCACCATAATCTTTTTCTGTTTTGACCATTTCTTTTTAGGTTTTTTTGAATCTTTTGGTTCATCTTCAGAAGGTAAAATTCCTCCTTCAGGCATCTTAGACAAATCCTGATCATCGAGATCGCTAACTGGATGAGTTGGAATTAAACGAGTCGCTTCACTATCGTCATGATTAATAAACAACTTCGGTTCATTAATCCGGTCAGAATCAAGCGCTGTCTTAACATCTCCCATCATCTCTTCAACATTTGCATAACGGTCTTGCGGATCTTTCGCGGTTGCTCGACTAATAATATTCTCAAATGACTGCGGAATACTTGGATCTTTTTGTCTAACGGAAGGTAAGTCGTTACGAGAGTGTTTAATTGCTACTGAAACAGGGGTCTCACCAACAAAAGGAACTGAACCCGTTAAAAGTTCATACAAAATAACCCCAAGTGAATAAATATCAGACTGTTTAGTAGCTTGCGCTCCCCTAGCCTGTTCTGGTGAAAGATAATGGACCGTCCCCAAAACTGAGTTGGTTTGAGTCATCCCTTCATCGTTTAAGGCCATCGCTATTCCAAAATCTGAAATTTTAATATTGCCGTCTTTATTAATTAAAATATTAAGCGGCTTTAAATCACGATGAATAATTCCTTGCGAATGAGCGTGAGCCACCGCCGAAAGGATCTGTTCCATAATCTGCTGAATTCTCTCCAGCGGAAGCGGAAAATTATCTCTTAAATATTCCTTTAAGTTTGTCCCGTCAACATATTCCATTACCAAATATTGCATTCCATGATCATTTCCCACATCATAAATGCTAACAATATTAGGGTGGTTCAATTCAGAGATCGCCATTGCTTCTCTCTCAAAACGTCTGGTTGTTTCTGGATTGTTCTGCAGATCATATTTTAAAACTTTAACTGCAACATCACGATCTAAAATCAAATCATGGGCTAAGTAAACAACCGACATCCCACCTTCGCCAATTTCGCGAATAATCCGGTATCGGCCGCCGACAGAGTATCCTTTTTCCATCATGATTGATCACTTCCTCTATCGCTAATACCTAAAATAATTGAAATATTATCTAGTCCACCGTTTTTAATTGCCTTTTCAACTAAATTATCAACAATTTGCTGCGGAGCGGCATTCGAGGACAGTTCCTTAGAGATTTCGTCATCAGAAACCATATTAGTTAATCCGTCACTGCTCAAAAGAATAATTTCATCACCCTTTAAATCTATTGTTTTATATACTGCATCGACTCTTTTATCGACCCCTAAAGAACTAGTAATAATGCTTTTATTAGGGAAAACTTCAGCCTCTTCTTCACTCAATTCGCCTTTATGAAGAAGTTCATTCACCAAAGTCTGATCGACAGTTATTTGTTCTAAGCTACCAGACCTAAATAAATAACCCCTTGTATCGCCTAAATTAGCAAATACAATTTGTTTTTGATTACTTAAAAAAACACCGACAAAAGTCGTCCCCATTCCATGGAGTTTCATAGTTGTTTCAGATTGCTCGATAATAGTGTCGTTTACTTTAAATAACTCGGCATCCACCCAAGAAATGAATGATTCTGCATTCAAATCTTTAGTTTGTTCAAATGAAGTTCCAACGAGTTTTAGGGCAATATTGGAAGCAACATCTCCTCCGAGATGTCCTCCCATTCCGTCAGCAATCATTGCCAATGTTTCTTGCGATTTATTCGTAAAAACGCCAATTGCATCTTCATTATTTTCTCTTTTTAGGCCTATATCAGTCTTTTGAAAAAATTTCATATTCTCCTAAGCTTCTTGTTTCTGCATTAATGCGATAAAGAATCCATCTGTTAAATAATCATCCGGGTAAATCTGTAACATTGATTCTTTTTCACTTTGTGGGTTCACAGATAGATTAACCAAAGAAAAATTTAAATGTTTAGTTAAAAACTGTGAAACCACGTCTTGTGTTTCTTCTTTAAAAATCGTACATGTACTATAAAGCAGTAACCCCCAGCCTTCAGGCTTGGGGCAACACTATCTAAAATTTTTAATTGAATCTTGTTCGAACTTATTATATCAGATGTTTCATGATTGTATTTCACTTCCGGTTTACGGCGTAAAAGTCCAAAGCCACTGCAAGGTGCATCAACCAAAATCTTATCAAAAGATACCCCTGGCATTTTGCTTTGAATCTCCGTTACATCAGCAAGATGTGTTTTAACAACCTTCTCTAAACCTAAACGTTTGACATTTTCCTCGATTAAAGCACATTTTTTATCCGAAAGATCAAACGCATGAACCATTCCATTTTGTGAAGAATCAAGATATTGAGCAATATGAGTCGTTTTACCACCGGGGGCAGCACAGGCATCAAGCACTACATCGCTTTTTTCGATTAATAAGTTAGGCGCAACCAACTGACTAGACTCATCTTGAATTGTGTAATAACCTTCTTTAAAATCTGATCGATGGATAACGTTACCTGCTTTAGAAATCACTCCGACGGGAGAAATCTTACTAGGCTGAAAGTCTGCATTCTGCGCTAATAATTCGGCTTGAGTAATTTTCGTGGTATTGACTCTTAAACTAGTGCGGGGCTTTTGAATTAAAGAATCAAATATTAATTCAGTCTTTTTTGTCCCTAATTCAAGATTTAATTTCTGTACTACCCAATCAGGCATGCTATAAGTCATTGCTTGTCTTTTAACCGGATCTTTAATATCATCAACAGATCGAAGTCCTCTCCGCTGGGTTTGGTGTAAAACAGCGGTTACAAATTTGACATCACGCCGATTCACAACTTTAGCAATTTCAATTGCTTCATTAACTGCTGCGTAATCAGGAATTTTCTCTAAGTAATACATTTGGTAAATTGCAATTTTTATTACTAAAAGCGTTGCTGGGTCAGTCTTTTTTACGCTTAAAAATGATGAAAGTTCATAATTGAGGCGCAAATTATAAAAAGTGACCCCGTATACCAAATTAGTAAAAAGTCTCCGATCAGCATCATTAAGATTACTTTTTGTTAAATAATAATCTACTACGTTATTTGAAAATCTTTGATCAAAAAGAATCTCTTTTAATGCTAAAAAAGAAAGATAACGTGCTGATTGTTTAATCGATTGTGACAAATTGATCTCCAACTTTTAAATTTTTGCCTGCCCCATTTAAAAAGTCTCTAACATCGACTCTTTTTGCGCCCTGCAATTGAATTATCCGAGGCATTATTCCTCGTTGATCTCCTGTTACAATTCCTAATCTCTTTTTATCTCGAAGAAAGATACTGCCAGGTTTCCCTTCAACTTTTTCGACTAACGGAATTGCTTCATAAATTTTTATTCTTTTGCCCTGATTCAAAAAATAAGCACCTGGTTCAGGTGAAAGAGCCCTGATTTTATTATTTAAATGTTCTAAATCATTGTTAAAATCTAACATTTCTTCTTCTGGTTTGATCGATGGAGAAAAACTAACCTGCTCTTCATCTTGTGAAATTCGCATGAAATCATTATTAAAAATTTTCGGTAAATCACTTTTAACCATCTCACCAGCTAATTCTCCCAATTTAACGGTTAAACTGCCTAAATTATCCTCAGGGGTAATATTTACCTGATCTTGAAAGAAGATATCTCCGGCATCCATCTTTTTAACCATTTCCATAATTGTAATTCCGGTCACATCATCTCCGTTAAGAAGCGCGTACTGAATCGGTGCTGCACCACGGTAATGCGGGAGCAGTGAAGCATGGAAATTAATAGCTGCATATTTAGCACTGTCTAATAATTTCGTTGATAAAAATTGACCGAAAGCCGCGGTTACTAAAAGATCTGCATGACTGGAGATGATTTTCTCCTCTTCTTCACTGCCGGTTAGTTTGACGGGCTGAAGAACAGTTAAATTATGATCTACAGCAAACTCCTTAACCGGACTCGCAGTTAGTTTTCTTTTACGTCCAACCTCTTTATCTGGTTGTGTTACAACGTACTTAATGTCATAACCCTCTTTTAACAAAGCTCCCAGCACATTAACCGAAAACAGCGGGGTTCCAAAAAAAATTACACTTTTCATTTCATTTTCCTTTTCTTAACAAGTGATATGACTGATACTGATTTTTACTTTATTAGCATTTTTCTGAGTCTTACTCATAATTTCCTGTAAGGTAGTTTTGATCAATTCATCTTTCTTGTACTTTAATGATAACTGATAAGTATATTCATTATTGATTCGCTTAATATAATATGGCGCAGGTCCTAAAATCTCCGTTTGCGCTTCCTTATTTTTCTCTAAGGTTTCTTTAATTTGCAGTGCTGTCTTCAGTGCCAGCATTTCCTCTTTACTGGTAATTTTAAGAAAAATTGTATAGTAATAAGGTAAATATCCATAAAGATGACGAACATACATTTCCTGCCTAAAAAACCATTCATAATTTTGATTTTTTGCATCTTGAATTGCATAGTGGTTAGGATTATAAGTTTGAATAATAACATTACCCGCAATCGTCCCGCGACCAGCACGTCCAGCAACCTGAGTTAATAAATCAAAAGTAACTTCACTTGCATCAAATTCTGGCCGATTAAGGCTAATATCAGCATTTAAAACTCCTACGAGCGTTACATCTGGAAAATTGAGCCCCTTAGCAACGCTTTGTGTACCAATCAAAATATCTGCTTCATGATTTTCAAATTGACTGATAATTTTTTGATAACTGCCTTTGCGGCTCGTGGTATCTCGATCCATCCTTAAAGTCTGGATTTCTGGATTAAGTTGATGAATTTCTTCCTCAACTTTTTCTGTCCCTCCACCAAAACTGCGTAAATCGTTCTCGTGACAATTTGGACAAACCTGTGGAATTTCTGAAGAATAACCACAATAGTGACAGATCATTTTATGTTCATAAAGATGAAGCGTTAGAGAAACATCGCAATTAGGGCAGTTAAAAGTATAACCGCAATTACGGCACTCTAAGAAATTTGCATATCCTCGGCGGTTTAAAAAGAGAATTGTTTGTTCACCGTTCTTAAATCGCTCAAGAATGGCTTTCTTTAAAGGAGTTGAAAAAACAAGCGATTTACTGCGAACCGAAGGATCACGTAAATCTACAATCTTTACCTCTGGAAGATGTCCGTTTTTATTCACTCGTTTATCTAATTTTATTAATTGATAAACATTCTTTTCTGCTTTTGCTCTTGCCGTCACAGTTGGAGTTGCCGAACCGAAAATAACGGGACAAGAATTATATTTTCCGCGCCACTTAGCAAGCTCTCGCGCATCATAAGAAGGATTTTCTGTCTGACGATAAGAATTTTCATGTTCCTCATCAACGACAATTAATCCAAGATCTTTAATTGGAGCAAAAATTGCCGATCTAACTCCTAACACAAGATCAACTTCATCATTTTTTATTCGGCGCCATTCATCATATTGTTCTCCTCTGGATAATCGACTATGCCAAACGGCAATTCGTTCTCCAAAAGTCTGCTGAAAAAAAGAAATGATCTGGGGAGTTAAGGAAATTTCAGGCACCAAAATGATAACCTTTTTCCCTTGATTTATCACCTTTTGGCTTAATGAACGATAAATTTCTGTTTTCCCGCTGCCGGTGATTCCTTCAATTAAAAAGACCTCAGGATTCTTTAATGAAGCTGCAATTTGATCAATGGTGCGAGTCTGATCTTTTGTATGCTTCAATTCTTTTAGCTGCTTGTGAGCAAAACCAGATAAAGGTTTGCGATAAGTTTCAACTTTTTGAATTTCAATTGTGCCTTCTTGCACTAATTTATTTAATACTCTTCGAGGAATTCCAACTTCCTTAGTTAAATGTGTTATTGCCAGAGGGCTTCCTTCTTTTTCAACCGTTTCCCAAAACAAACGACCATATTTATTCGTTTTTGAAAGTTTTTCTAATTGATTCGGAATTTCTTTTTTAGAGATATTTAAATTAATAATTTCTGTATATTTTTTTGTAATTTGACGCGACTGACCGTAAATAACTTCGATCTGATTATTGGAAATGCCCTTTTTAATTTTTTTTATTTGATCACTGGTAAATGATCTCAAATCATACTTAACAGGTCCTGCGCTAAAAATATTTTCCAGCGAAGGATCACTAAAATCATGCGCAATAAGAAACTTTTCAGTTTTTCCTTTTAACATCGTCGGCAGCATTAACCATAAATTTGAAACTTTAAAAGTGAAAAATTCCTTCGTTAAAAAATCTGCCATTGCCAATTGCTCACGATTTAAAACTGGTTTTTCATCAATAAGTTCAGAAATTTCTTTTAGCTTCCCATCATATGCAGGAACTTCCGCTAAATCTATGACAAAACCCGTTACTTTTCGATGACCAAACTCAACAACGACCCGCATCCCTTTTTCAACATTCATCTCTGTCGGAATTTCATAATCAAAGGTATGATCAGTTTGTCTTGTTGGAACATCAACAACTACTTTTGCAATTTTCATAATTAAACTAAAAAAGGTCTGATTACTTCAGACCCCCAATCCAACTAAACTTTTTCTTTTTTATTTTTGGCTTCAATTTCATCTTGAGTTTCCACCGTTATTTTACCATGATCAATTTCTTCTAAAGCCTGCCCAACAGACTTTAATGAATCATAATGATCAAGCGCTTTAGTAAAGCCATCTTCAATTTGATGTGCTCTTTTAGCTGCTAAAACTGCTAAAGAATAACGTGACGGTACTTTTTCTAATAAATTATCAATTATTGGCTTTGTAATCATTTTGAACTCCTGAGACTTTTAGATAGTCTTGTATAATTCTTTCTACTTTTAAATGTTCACTTTCGATGATAGTCTCAATTCGGTCAGCTGCTTTTGAAACAACATCATTGACCACGGCGTAGTCATACTCTTTCATTAAATTGATCTCGTTAATTGCTTGTTCCATTCTTCGATCAATCACCGCAGCAGAATCTGTGCCTCGTTGAGTAATTCTTCCCCGCAGCGATTTCAAATCTGGCGGAGTTAAAAAAATAAAAACTCCTTCAGGCATCTTTTCTTTTACCTGCATTGCCCCGCCAACATCAATCTCAAGAAAAATATCTTTTCCCTGGTTGATCGTATCTTCTACGTACTTTCGAGGAGTTCCATAATAATTTCCTACATATTGATTATACTCCAACATTTGATCGTTCTTAATTGCTTGCTGAAATTCATCAACCGTTGAGAAAAAATAATCAACTCCATCAACTTCTTTAGGTCTCATCTTCCGAGTCGTCATCGATACTGAATAAACGAATTGGCCTTTATCTCTGCGGGTCAATTCTTGTCTAACTGTACCTTTACCAACCCCAGAAGGACCGGATAAAACAATTAACATTCCTTTTGACATTATTTAAACTCTCCCGTATATGAAACCTATTGTCTTATAAATACGGTTAGTTTTCAAGCCATTATTCTTCAAACTCCATTGGATCTATTGATAAAAGTTCCTGTAATTCTTCTTTAGATAATGTTACTCCTCGTCCCATCTTATGGTGTTCTGGATCCCAACTACGAATATCAAATTTAGGTTCGGCATCATTCCATGAAATAAGATTAATTTCTTTCGTCCAACCATTTTTTTCGTTTTTGGATAATACTTTAAGATTCTTAATAATCTGAAATTTTATTTCAGCCATTTATTCCCGCTCCTTAGATTTTTGAGCTAGCTCTAACATTTCCATTGCATGATCTTTGGTTACTTTCGTCATTTTTGTCCCCGTCAGCATTTGAGCAATCTCGTCAACTCTTTCTTTTTGATCAAGCAGACGAACTGAACTGATTGTTCGGTTATCAACAATTTTCTTCTCAATCAGATATTGATAGTCACTCATTGCTGCTAACTGAGGTAAATGGGTAATGCTGATAACTTGATTTGAACGAGCAATTTGGTAGATTTTATCGGCCATCGATTGAGCTGCCCGACCACTGACTCCTGAATCTATTTCATCAAATATAAATGTAACATTTTCAAAAAATTGTGAAAAAACTGATTTTAAGGCTAATAGTATTCGTGACAACTCCCCACCAGATGCAATTTCTGCTAACGGGAGCATTTTCTCGCCGATGTTAGTTTGGACCATAAACATTAAATGATCTTGTCCTCGTTCTTGAAGTTCACTTTTCGTAAATTTAATTTCAAATTTTGAATTTTGAAACTCTAGAGTTTTCAGTTCAGAATTTATCAGTGGTTCTAATTTATCAGCTGATTTCTTACGAATGTCTGTCAACTTATCAGCTAATTGATGAGCTTGTTCAAGATAAAGGCGATATTTTTCATCATATTCTTTTAAGGACTGCTCACTATTTTCAGCAAATTTAATTTCTGAACGGGCTTTCTTTTGATATGATAAGACTTCTTCCAACGTCCCGCCATACTTCTTTTTTAATTGGTCAAAACTGCTTAATCTCTCCATCACTAGTTCTAGCTCATTTTCGTCATTTAAGTCAAGCGTATCACTTACATCGCTAACTTCTGACATTGCATCATTTACCGCTTCTATTGCATTAGTAAGATTATCAGCAATTTTTTGGTAACTTGATCCATAGTTTTCAAGGCTATCGCTAAGTGCTTGTGCTTGTCCTAAAAGATCTTGAATCGAATCTTCACCGCCAATTAAGGTTTGAATTTGTTGTAGACTGCTTGAAATTTTTTCAAAATTACTAAGTTGAATTTTCTTCTCTTCCAGCCTTTGATCTTCACCAATCTTTGGATCTACTTCAGTAATCTCTTGATCTGCAAACTTCAGATAATCCAGTCTTTCTTTTAAATCTTGATTTTTCTTTTGAATTTCTTCTTTCTTTAATTTAATAGATCTTAATTCTCGGTAAGTTTTCTCGTAACTAGCTAAAGTTTGAACTAACTTCTTGCCGCTAAAAGCATCAAGTAATGCCAATTGAGCATCAGCATTTAAAAGCTGCTGATGCTTAGATTGTTCTTCAATATTAAAAAGATGGTCGCCAACTTGTCGTAAAAAGCTTCCGTTAACAACACTCCCGTTAATCCGAGCAATTCCGCGACCATTTTTTTTAATTTCTTTTTGAATACTGAGGTAATCTTCATCTAAATCAATATCATTTTGTTCAAATAATTTTTTTAGCGAGCTAAATGGAAAGTGCGAGAATTCAGCCAAAATAGTTGCCTTGTCACTGCCATGACGAATTAACTCTTTACTACTCTTAGCACCTGCAATTTGAGCAATTGCATCAATGATAATTGATTTGCCTGCACCAGTCTCACCCGTTAAAGTGCTAAGACCATGGTGAAAATCAACTTCAAGATGTTCGATAATTGTAAAATTATCAACGACGAGTGATTCGAGCATTATTTGTCCCTAAACTATTTATTTTATCAATTAGTTCAGCTGCATCATTACTAGTTTTAGTAATCATAAAAATTGTATCATCGCCTGCTAAAAGTCCATGAACCTCAGAAAATGCAAGTTGATCAAGCAAAGAACCCAAAGCTTGGGCATATCCAGGTATCGTTTTAACAATCACAATAAAATGTTGAGCCTCAATGTTGACCATTGATTCAGTAATGATTTGTCCTGCTTTTTGTTCCAAACCATTATTTGATTCTTCTGGCAAAACATAAATGTAGCCATCATCACCGCTAGAAATTTTAACAATATTCATTTCATGCATATCTCTTGAAATTGTTGCCTGAGTAAAATGTAAACCTTTATCTTCGAGCATTTGAACTAACTGGCTATGCCTACTTATTTTATTATTTTTGATTAGTTCGCGTATTTCATTTTGACGATCTGCTTTTAACATATCTTCATCCTAATTATTTAAATTGTGAATATTATACATTGATTTGAATATTTTTCAAAATTATAAATTAGTTTTTGCATCTTTTATTAATAATTTTAAATCTTTTTCAGAATATGGATTCGATGACTCTTCAGATTTTTGAACTTGCACCAAAAATTCTACGTTGCCATGCTGCCCCTTTATTGGTGAGTAGGACAAGCCCTTAACTTTAAAACCATTTTCTACAAAATAGCCTAAAACTTGCTGTAAAACCGCCAAGTGAACAGCTGAATCCTTAACTAAGCCATGTTTTCTAATATATTCTTTTCCTGCTTCAAACTGAGGTTTAATTAAAAACACAGCTTTTCCATTTGGTTTTAATAATGTCGATGCAGGAGGAATGATGTGTTTCAAAGAAATAAATGAAACATCGCATTGAATTAAGTCGAACTTTTCTGGCGGAAAATCATTTTCTTTAGCATAACGAAAATTATAATTTTCGATCACTATTACTCTTGGATCTTCTACAAGCGTGGTGTTTAATTGACCAGAACCTACATCAAGAGCGTATACCTTTTTGGCTCCCGCATTTAATGCCACCTGAGTAAATCCACCGGTAGAAGCTCCGATATCCAAAACCATTTTATCCGTAAAGTCGAGATGGAATACTTCAATTGCCTTTAATAATTTATAAGCACCGCGACTAACATAATTATCATGGTTTTTAATCGTAAAAGCAGTATCATCAGGTAAATCTAAAGATGATTTTTTTACCGGTTTACCGTCAGCCAGAAAAACTTTACCCTGACTAATTGCTTCTTGGGCTTTAGCTCTGCTGCTGAATTTATTTTGGGATAATAATAATTTATCTACTCTCATAATTATAAATATTCATCTAAAAATTTCTTTAAGGGATCTGATGTAAAATGGTCGCCCGACAAACGATCCAGTGCTTCATTAGCTGAAGAGATTCTTTTTTCTTTTAGTTGTCGAGCTTGTTGAATCCCAAAATCAACTGCAAAATTGTTTTCACCGCTTTGATCTTGATCTAAATCACTCAAATCATCAGCTAACTGGAAAGCCAATCCAAAATTTTTAGCAAATTTTTTTAATAAATTGGTTTGATCAAAATTAAGATTTAAACAAATTGCTCCATATTCGCTCGCAGCCACAAACATTGCAGCTGTTTTATGATAATGCATTTCAATTAAATTCTCTTCTGAAACATCTGAAATTTGTAAATCCTGAACCTGACCATTCACCATATTTTGAGAACCAGCAGCATTTGATAAAGCATTTACTAATGAAACTTTTTGATCTGAAGAAACCTTGCTGTCAGCAATAACTTTAAACGCATCAGTTAATAAGGCATCTCCAGCTAAAATTGCTAAATCCTCCCCAAATAAAACATGGTTTGTGGGTTTTCCTCTTCTTAAATTATCATTATCCATTGCTGGCAGATCATCATGAATTAAAGAATACGTATGAACCATTTCAAGTGAAGCAGCAATGTCAAAATAATGTTCGAATTCATTGATCCCAAAAGAATTAAGAATGCTAAAAAAGAGCAACGGCCGAAGTCTTTTACCATTAGACAACAATGAATAGTTGATTGCTTCTTTTAATTTTGGATCGATCTCTTTTGATCCATAAAGGTGTTCTAAATATTCATTAAATTTTAAAATCACCTTTAAAAGATCGCTATTCATTTTCTGCTTGCTCCGCAAAATCTTTGATATTGCCATCTTCATCAATAATTGAGGAAATTGATTTTTGAGCTTCAGAAAGAGTTTTTTCCATCGATTTAGAAATACTAACTCCTTCTTTAAACCGATCAATGGATTCTTGAAGTGGAAGATTTCCTTCTTCAAGCTGTTTTACAATTCCCTCTAATTTTTGCATTTGTTCTTCAAAACTTAATTCTTTTTCACTAGTTTTCTTTGCTGGCATTATCTTCTCCTTCAATTTGATCGACTTTTGAAATTAATACACCATCACTTAAAATCACTCGAATATTTTGATCAATTTTAGCTTTTGAAATACTATCAATAACATTATGTTTATTATCTTCTGTAATTGCATATCCACGTTTAAGAACATTGTGCGGATCAAGCATTACTAGATTTCTAGAAAGATTATTTAATCTAACTTGTTCATTATGATTTAAATTTTGGATTACCCGAACCAAAGAATTCTGAGCTTGTTTATTAGCGATTTTAAATTGATTAAGTGTTCTATTAGGTGCAAACGACTTTAAAAGTGATTGAAAATGATTAAGCTTGTTTTGATCTTGAACTAATACATTTTTTTCAGTTTGTAAAAGTCGTTCTTTTAATCGATCTAAAGATATTGATTGATTTTGATAAAAAGCTTCAGGCCTTCTAAATAAGTAACTTTCGGTCAAAGGTTTTATTTTGGCAGTTAAATTCTCTAAATAATGAAGCTCAGCCTGACGTAATTCAAGTTTCTTCTGACGTACTGATTGCTTAAGTTCATCAAGAAGCGGTGTTGCTAACTCAGCGGCAGCGGTTGGTGTCGGAGCTCTAAGATCAGCAGCATAATCAACAAGCGTCGTATCTGTCTCATGTCCAACAGATGTGATAACTGGCGTCTTACTTTCAGCTACAGCTATCGTTAGAGCTTCATCATTAAACGGCCAAAGATCTTCAAAAGATCCGCCGCCTCGAGCAATGATAATAGTATCAAACGTGCCCATTTGATTTGCTCGATTCAATTGATTCAGTACTGATTCAGCTGCTTTATCTCCTTGGACAACTGCTGGAAATAAAACTAACTTCACAAGTGGAAAACGGCGACGCGTTGTAGTAATGATATCCCTAATCACTGCCCCGCTGGGACTAGTAATTACTGCGATGCGTTTTGGAAACTGACTAATCGCTCTTTTTCGCTCAGGTAAAAAGTAGCCGGCTTTGCTTAACTTTTCTTTTCTTGCCTGTAATTCAACCAAAAGGGTTCCTAATCCATAGGGTTCAATTGACTCAACAATCAGCGAATAACTTCCGCCCGGAGCATAAATACCGACTCGTCCGGTACAAACGATCATATCTCCATCCTTAAGTTTAAAGTTAATTTTTTGGTAGATATTACGAAAAAGAGTGACCCCAATTTTAGCACCATCATCTTTTAAACTAAAATACTGATGCCCATTCGGCCGCTCTCTAAAATTCGTTATTTCGCCTTTAATATTAACGTGATCTAAATAAGGATCCTGACTAAATTTCTTTCCAATATAAGTCGTAATCTGACTTACGCTCAGATAATCATCCTTATTTACCGTTTTATTATCCATTCACTTCTCTCAATTTTGCTGTATTAACAATCTGCTGCATCAAAGTAATAACTGTCATCGGACCAACGCCCTTTGGAACTGGTGTAATAGATGAACATTTTTCTAAAACTGATGTAAAATTAACATCTCCTTTAAGACCTTCTTTGGTTCGATTAATTCCAACATCAACAATAACTGCACCCTCTTTCACATACGAAGCATCGATGAATTCAGGTTTGCCAATTGCAACAAAAAGAAAATCTGCTTGTTTCGTAATTTTTTGCAGGTCTTGCGTTTTACTATGACAAATTGTCACTGTACTATCACGATTTAACAATAATCCCGCAAGTGGTTTACCAACAATATTACTTCGTCCAACAATAACTGACTGTTTTCCTGACACATCAAAATGATAAAAATCAAGCAAATTCATTATGCCGACCGGCGTAGCAGGGGCTATAAAATCAGTTACTCCGGTCCATAATTTGCCAACATTAATTTCACTAAATCCGTCCATATCTTTGAGCGGATCAATCGAGTTAACAACTTTGGAATAAGAAATTTGCGGTGGCAGCGGCAGCTGAACCATAATACCGGTAACTTCAGGCTGCAAGTTATAAGTGTTGATTAAAGAAAGAACTTCTTCTTCATCAACATCATTATTCAAGTAAGTAGTGTTTACTTTAATTCCAATTTCTAATGCCCGCTTCTTCTTATTACGAACATAAATTTCGCTCTCAGGATTATCGCCTAAAACCAAAACTTGTAAAACTGGAACATGCTTTAATGATGCAACAGTTCCTTGTAATTTTTGGGCTATTTCATCAGCTGCTTTTTTACCATCTATAATTTTATCCATTTACTACTCAACGCTTCTGCTAATTTCTTCAAAAATACTGACTAAGATCCCATTTATAAAACTCGGTGACTTTTCAGTTGAATATAATTTGGCTAAGTCAACTGCCTCATTAACCGTTACGTCAAAAGGAATATCGTCTAAATATTTTATTTCAACAATCGCAACTTCCAAAACTGCTAAATCCAACCATGGAATTCTTTCGATTTTCCAGGTTGTCTTTAGATGATCAGATATAAGTTTTTGACACTCTGATTCCTCTTTAGATAAATGCTCTAGTAAAGGATCAACATATTTTCGATGGTCTTCATTTTTTAAACGCTCATTCATAAAATTAAATTCAATTGAATCTAAAAGTTCAGTTAAAGATAGATCCTTTTGAAAAAAATGAGCGAAAACCGATTTTACTAATAAGTCTCGCTGCTGTTTTCTTTTCATGCCTTTTCATCACTAATGTTTTCATCAATTAGATCAAGCACATGAACATTAACTTTTGAAAGATCAAGGTCAAGCATTTCTTTAAACTGATTAATCACTTCAGACTGAACTTTATAAGAAGTTTGAATTACATTAACACCATAATTAACATTAATATAAATATCAGCAACTAATTCATCATTAACCAGCTTGATCGCTGCCGAATGCACTAATCGAACTTCTGGAAATTTAGTGCCAAAAATATTCTGGAAAGCATTAGACATTTCATTAACATCCTCAACATTACCAGCTGTTAGTTCTAAAATCTTTTCTAACGCCTTTTGAGAAATTGAAACCTTGCCAGTTACAGTTAAGCTGCTATTTAGCTTTAATCCACTCCGTAAATTTGCCATCATTAAGCCCTTGAAATGTATGAACCATCAGTTGTATTAATTGTAAGAACATCTCCTTCATTAATGAAAAATGGTACTTGTACAACTAATCCTGTTTCCATTGTTGCCGGTTTTGATCCGCCAGATGCTGTATTACCTTTAATTGTTGGTTCAGTTTCTGCAACTGTTAAATCAACTTTATTAGGTAATTCAATTCCTAAAGTTTCACCATTATAAGTAGAAATGCTAACTAACATATTTTCTTTTAAATATTTAGTCTGATCACCAACAACTTCATTAGGAATTTCAACTTGTTCATAAGATTCAGTATCCATAAAAGTATAAGTGCCGCCATCATTGAATAGATACTGCATTTCTCTAGTATTTACGTCAATTTTTTCAACTTTTTCCGTTGCTCTAAAAGTTTTATCCTGCACAGCACCGGTTCTTAAATTACGTAAAGTTGAACGAACAAACGCTCCGCCTTTGCCCGGTTTCACATGTTGAAATTCAACTACCTGCCAAATATCTTTTCCTGTACCAATTGTTAAACCATTTTTAAAATCATTTACTGATATCATTAATTTTCTCCATTAAATAATTATTAATTCATCTTTCGGTGAATTTGTTAATACTTCATATCCTTGATCTGTGATCAATACATCATCTTCAATTCGAACACCAAATCGATCTGGTAAATAAATGCCAGGTTCAATTGTTATTATGTTACCACTAACGACAGGCTCTGCTTGATATTTGCCCCAAGCCCCCGGGCCTTCATGAATACTTCGACCAATTCCGTGCCCTGTACCATGACCAAAATTTTCTTTGTATCCCGCTGAATCAATAATACTATGAGCTTTTTCGTGCATTTCAGCGCCAGTTACTCCCTGGCGAAGAATGGCAATCGTTTCTTTGTTCGCTTTTAATACAATATTGTAGATTTGACGCTGACCTTCACTTACCGAACCAACTCCAATTGTTCTAGTAATATCAGAAGTATATCCCTCGTAGTAACAACCAAAATCCAAAGTCACGAGGTCTCCTTCTTTTATTCTATTACTAGAAGCAGCTCCATGTGGCATCGAAGAACGAATTCCAGCAGCCACAATTGTTTCAAAAGATGGTCCAGTAGATCCGAGTTCTTTAAAATGGCTTTCTAACCGAGCTGCAACTTCTAACTCAGTCATGCCAGCCTTGATTTCTTTTAAAATCATCGCAAATGATTGATCTGCGATTTCACAAGCCTTTTTAATCTTTTCGATTTCTAATTCATCTTTAACTTGTCGTAATTCATCAATTTCTTCAGAAACGTCAATTATTGGACGTTGAATTTTCTTCTTTATCGTTAAATAATCCGCTGCAGACACACAAGTTAGCTCTACTCCGATATCATCTAAAGAAAAATTCTCATGAATTAAATTTAAAACTCCATCCAAGCCTTTTTGGTTTTGTTGAATTTTAAAACCGTTTAATTCAACTTTTGCTTGGCTGACAAATCGCGAATCGGTAATAAAAATTTCTTCTTTTGGAGTTACAAAAAGGTAAGATTCATCGCCAGAAAATCCAGTAAAATAAGAAACATTCACGGGATTTAAAAGAAGTGCCCCTTCAATTCCTTTTTCACTTAACCAATTTTGAAACTTTTTTAACTTTTTATGTTCCATAAGTCTTCCAAACAAAAAAGCAAACATTCATGAAAAACATGTGTCTGCTTTAATAAAATAACTATTCGGGATTAACAGAAACTTGTTTCTTGAATTTACCCATTCGTTCATACTTAACATAGCCATCAGCTAAGGCAAATAAAGTATCATCTCCGCCTTTGCCAACATTCGTTCCTGGATGAATATGTGTACCGCGTTGACGATAAATAATTGTTCCTGTATGAACAAATTGACCATCAGAGCGTTTTGCACCTAGACGACGACCAGCAGAATTACGACCATTTGATGACGATCCGCCACCTTTATGGTGAGCCATTTTAGTTAATCCAACATTATTAATATGAAAATTCATTAACATTTTTATTTACCTCTTAAACGTTGATAGATTCGATTGAAACACGTGTATAAGGCTGACGATGTCCTTGTTTTGTATGATAGTGTTTCTTTGCCTTGTATTTGAAAGTAACGACTTTCTTTTCTTTGCCTTGCTTTTCGATTTTTGCTTTAATCGTAGCACCAGCAACTGTTGGATTGCCAACAGTAATCTTGTTATTATCGTCAGAAACTAAAAGAACCTGATCGAAGGTAACTTCGCTGTCAACATCCTGATCAATTTTTTCGAGGAAAAGAGTATCTCCCACTTGGGCTTTATACTGTTTTCCGCCATTTGCAAAAACTGCGTACATTTAACTTCACTCCTATATTAGACTCGCCTTACTGGTTATTTCATTAATTCCAGATCAGTGCGGTTGTATACATACAACTGATAAATTTTATCACATTTTCTTGTTGTAAGCAAAACAAAGCCGATTATCTAATCATTGTTTTAGCGGCTCTTAATAAAACACGTGGATCTTTTTCGTAATGATGGACTTTTGTTAATTCAGAATCAGGAATTCCCAGAAGTTTATATACTGCAATTTGAGCAGCTCTAACAGAAAATTGTTCAGTAAATACCATGTCAAATGGCATTTCTACAAACTGACTGATAAAAGCTAAGTTGTGCGAATGAGCTGGTACTACATCTGGTCTGTCCCCCTTTGCCCGCTGATTAAATAATGCACTGGCATAAGGCATATAAACTGGTATTGAATTAATCACACTGTCCATAATCCGATCTTTATGATTTCTAATATTATCTTGTGCTGGATCTACTTCAGCTAGATGACCAATCAACTCTTCAACAATTTCACGCCCTGTCATTTTAATAATTGGTTTTAATACGTAATCACCTAATTTACGTGGAAACATGAAGTAGCCCCAAAGAACACCCTCTTCAGGTTTTTGAGCATGGAAATGAGGTTGGTGGTGAACGACAATTGAAAGCAAACCAGTGCTGTCAATCCACGTATTTAAGGCATTACCCGGTTGCTGCTGGGTGATTCTTGCAATCTGATTAAACAAGTAATGATCTTTGGTCGTAATTGTGAAACTTAACCATTCTGATTGAGCTCGATCATTAAAAAATTTATCCGGGTGCCCTAAACTATAAAAGTGTTCAGTTGCTTGCTTCCAAAGTTTGGCACTGACAGGATAGTCATGGTTTTCAGTCACTGGTGTATCCAGATCACCCAAAGTTGCATCGTCAGTAATGGCTCCGTTCGTATCAAAAACAAGGTCATCTTCAGCAATTTTAACTTCACTTGCTTCTTTAGTTTCAACATTCTCCATTTTAAGACCAGTTACAATAATGTCATCTCTCAGTGGAGTGTCAGCAAATTCAAATTCTTTAACCAACATATTATTAACAAAATTAACGCCATGGTCCTTAAGATATTTACGCATCGGCACAATAATTGATTCGTATTGATTATACGGTGTTCTGGTAACGCCTTCTAATGTGTTAATTCGACTAAACTCAACAATCATCCGGTTCATGTAGCGCCTAAGCTCCATTGCACTGCTTTCTTTCTTAAAAGCAAAAGTAGTTTCCCACATGTACCAAAAATTAGTTGTAAAAAAGTGAGGACTGTCTCTAAACCAATCTTCTATACTAATATCATTAAGGAGTTCTTCCTTTTTTTCCGGCAAAAGCATTAAGCGGCTTAAAAGCATCCGGTCTTTATTATCAAACTGCATATGATAATAGTTGTCAGCATTATCTTTATTTCGGATTCCATTCTTTTTATCCATTAAACGTCCGACATCATGAGTTGGATGGGCATGATCAAAGTTAAGAATATCATCCGTTACGGATTGACCGGGATTATCAAGCGATGGAACGCTTCTTAGTACATCCCATAAATTTTCATATGTTTCTTCATTAAGCATGCGCCCGCCTTCGGCTAAGAAACCTTTAGTATTTCCGACATGCGGCACTTCATATTCATTTTGATATTTCTCATAAGGCGCTCCATCGTTAGCCCCATGTTTATTAATTCCATACATCGTAATCTGCGAACCGTCCCAATAGCCATCTCTAATCAAATAAATACCAGCAGCTAAATTACCAATTCCAGTTCCTATCATATAAGCTTTGCGTACCATAGTTTTGTGCTCCTATCTATAATTATCTTTCATACTCAATTATACTCGTTAAGCGCTATCATTGTTAAATTACTATATATTTTATCATTTGCTGCTACTTCACTATTTTGATTAAAGCATGTATTATTATTCATAAACATGAGAGAGAAAGGACCATAATTTATGGCATTAAAAGAAACTTGGAACCTGAAAGACTTATTTGGCGGTGATATTGAATCAAAAGAACTCGAAGAAGCATTTCATAAAAGTGATGAAATGATTGACGAGATCAGCAATTCTTTTGATCAAACAGAGTTAAAAGATTTTCCTAAAATTGCTCAAAAACTTCAAGATGCAGAAGCAAATTTAGGAGAAATTTCTTCATTTATTGGAATGTGGCAGGCCGCATTTTATTCTGATTCAAGAGTCAATGTAAAATACGGTCAATTTCAAGATTTATATTTAAAATTAATCCAATTGGAACAAAGTTGGGGCCGTAAACTTGCTGAATTAAGTGATGATGAATTCAATGAACTTTTAAAAAATCCTCAAATGGAATCAATTCAATTTACCTTAAAGGAACAAAGAAAACAGGCGCAGCGTTTATTAGATCCCCAAACTGAATACTTCATTCAAAAGCTGCAGCAGGATGCCTTAAATGCCTGGTCCAGTCATTATGAAACGATTGCCTCTGGTTTGAAAACTTCTTACACAGATGAAAATGATCAAAACCATGAAGTAAGTGCAGGACAAGCACTGAATTTACTTGACAGTATTGCTAACCCCGCAGCTCGAAAGAACTTGATGACTAATTATGAAAAAATGTGGGGCAGTGCTGAAAACTTGTCGGGAGATACACTTAATCATTTAGCAGGCGCTCGTTTAACTGAATATCAAGCTCACAAATATCAAGACTTTCTTGATTATCCACTTGAACTTAACCGAATGAGTCGAAAAACTTTAGATACGATGTGGCATGTTGTTTCAGAAAACAAAGAAATGTTGGTGAAATTCCTTAACCGAAAAGCTCGCCTTTTGAAACTGCCAACTGACAAAATTTCATGGCAGGACCAATCCGCACCTCTTGACCTGCCTGGTTATAAATCCCGCCAGTTAACCTATGAAGAAGCAGCAGATATTATTGTTACTAATTTCACCAAATTTTCACCAAAAATGGGAAAAGTTGCAAAATATGCCTTTGAACATCAATGGATTGAGGCTGAAGATCGACCAGGCAAACAGCCTGGCGGTTTTGAAACCCCGCTTCCCGTTTCTAAAGAAGCAAGAATTTTCTTAACTTTTACGGGTTCTGTAAATGATGCTGCTACTATTGGTCACGAATTAGGTCATGCTTTTCATACAATGCAGATGTATGATCTCCCCCTCTGGCGGCAAAACTATGCAATGAATGTTGCCGAAACTGCGTCAACTTTTGCCGAAACAATTATTAATAATGCCAATGTTGAAAGTGCTAAATCTAATGCTGAAAAATTAACTCTTTTAGATGCTAAAATGGTCAATGCCGTAGCAATGTTTATGAACATTCACGCCCGCTTTATTTTTGAAAAAGACTTTTATACCGAAAGACAAAAAAGAATCATTACTCCTGCTGAACTCAATAAAATGATGATTAACGCTCAAAAAGAGGCATTTGCAGGAGCGCTTGACGAAAATGGATATCATCCTCATTTTTGGACCAGTAAACTTCACTTTTACATTGACGGCGTTCCATTTTACAATTTCCCATATACTTTTGGATATTTATTTAGTTTGGGCATTTATGCTTTTGCTAAGAAATCGGGCGATAATTTTGAAGATCAATATATCTCACTGTTACGCGATACTGCTAATATGAATGTCGAAGAATTAGCCAAAAAGCACTTAAACGTAGATTTAACTAAAGAAGATTTTTGGCAGGATGGAGCCGATTTAATTAAGCAAGATATTGATGAATACATAAAACTATCAGAAGAATTTATCTAAAAAAAGCCTCTTGAAGTTATTTTTCAAGGGGTTTTTAATAAATTTTTGACATCAAAAACAAGATGCATATAACAATATAATTAAATAAACAAAACGCTGATGAAAATCAAAATCCAGAATAGATTTTAATTTCATCAGCGTTAATTTTTTTAGATTAATTTTTCTTCAAAACATATAAAGGCACTTCTTTACGGCTTAAAAATTCCAAGTTCTGAACTAATAATAAAAGCCACGAAAATGCTAGAATAAAAGCAAAAATTTCAAAAGCAGTAAGTGAAAAGTACCGAAATATTTTCCATAAAATTCCTACGAAAAGAATTAATCCTCCAATGATGTACGAAGTTGCCAAAAATGTTTTTGTAACTTGCGGCAGCAACCATTTAATAGCAACAATTTGAAAAAATATTAAACAAACCATCAACAAAGCTGAATCATCATGCAGCTCATGTAAAATATCTCCATGAACGTTCGGAAAAAGCCCCACTCCTCCCAAACAAATTGCCGTCATCGTTAAAGTAATTCTTAAAAGGTTAAGCCGCCAATTATTGTGAAACTTTTTCTCTAATGAAACAAATAGATAGTCAATCAGCGCCACCATCAACAAAGCTGAAAGAATTAAAGTAAAGTTAAACTGCCAAGCATTTTTTGCAGCCTTCGAGCCCAAAAAGCTCAGATTTACTTCCCACCAACGAGAATTTTGATTCATGATAATAGAAAAAATGACCCCGCTAATAATCACCACAATTAGTAAATTAGTAATCATCGAAGGCGAAACATTATTAATCATAAAATTCACGCTGTAATTATTAATTGCCAAAAACATTGAAGCCAGAATCGTTGAAGTATAAATATCAAATTCTGCACCTTTGAAAGCCACACTTAAAAGCCAGAAAAAGGCAATCAAGAAAAATATTGTAATACAGGTAAAAGCAATGATAATCGTCGGAAAACTTCGCCAAGATAAATCTTTTAATCGCGGTATTTCTTTGAATTTACCTCGAATAAAATAATTCATTAATAAAACTAAAGAACTTACCGCACCAATTACAATTACGAAGCTTGATAAAGAATAAACTCCAGAAATCGGTAAATATCTTTTTTGAGTTGAAAGAGCCAGCAGCAAAAAAACTAACGACCCAACGATAATCGGCCATATTGACTTGTGAATCAAATCAGACTGCTGATTTTGATCATTTTCAATTAAATTAACCTGATAGGTTTTGCCATCTGCTTTAAATTGAAATTTTCGATCCTGAGGAATCTTAAGTTTTGAACCATCTTCTGTAATATAAATTTCGTGTTTTTTATTATCCATCGATGAATAATTTTACCTGAAAACGAAAGAAAGAACATCCTAAATTACAGATTCATTTTCCAAATGCGATTCAAATATTTTTCTCTTTGTTCTTTTTTTGAATGGGTCATGTTGCCAAAATTGATCCATCTCGCTTTTTTTACGCCTATTTGTTTAAGAGTCTGATTAATAAAAATCTTCTTAATTCCATTCCCAGCCAAATATTTATAATATAGGGTCGGAGAAGTTGAACTTGTAAAAACGTAAGCCTTTTTGATGTTGGTTAATTCTCCTTTGATCCCAGTTTTTGTGACAATATGGCTTAACCCCTCACCTTCTTTCATCACCTTATCAATAAAACCTTTAAGCATCCCGGGAATTCCATTCCACCAAATTGGTGTGACAAAAATTACTTGATCTGCGTTTTGCATCATTTTAAGATACTTTGTAACTAATGGGTCATGAGTTTTTCCTTCGTGAAAAAGTCTCAACTCTTCCTCATCGTATGCTGGATCAAAATGTTCTTTATATAAATCGATCAATTCAAATTTCTGATGATGCGATTTTAAATTGGCGATAATTTGCTGCAAAACAGAATGATTAAAACTTCCATTCCAAGGATGGCAATAGATAATCAAATAATTATTCACTCTCTGGTTCCTCCAATAATTGGTTTAAGGTTCGTTTTAAAAATTGCGAGTCAAAATGAGTAACGTGATTAACCACTAAAGTAATATACCCTTGAATAAAAGACCACAACTGAATAAATAGTTCTTCTTCATTCACTTTTAAATGTTTTGTAATGATCAAATTTCTTATCAATTGCTGAATTAATTCAAGCAGCGGAAACACTGGCTTTTTCGCAATCAGAACTTGACTAGCAACTGGATTAAAAAACAAAAAATTCATTAGATTAGGATCATCGTCAAATAACTTAAAAAGTTTATCGGCATATTTTAAAATTGCAGTTTGTGGTTCACAATCAATTAAATCAACTTCAATCTCTTGAGAAATTTCTGTTGATATTTCTAAAGTAACCTCTTCAAACAACTCATCCCGACTACTAAAATGCTTATAAAAAGCTCCCGTCGTCAAACCAACCTGCTTTGATAATTTTCTCAGTGATAAATCTTGATAATTGTGTTCACGAAGCTCATTAATCGCCGCTTCAATAATTTTTTTCTTAGTATCTTTCTTTTTATTAATCATTTTTGTCCTCTACAAAAAGATAACACTGTTATCTTTTTAAAGCAAGAAAAAATCACCGTTTTTAAAAAAGTAACCTAAAAGAGACAAAGATTACTATATCCGGTGACATTAATTATTCATTATTATGATATTACTACTTAAATAAATTTATTTTACTCATTCTTTACGTGATTTCCCGCCAGGATGATTGTTAATCTCCTTATTTTCAGATTCTTTGGTGTCTTTAGACTTTTCGTCAGAATCAATCGGTGTTCCCCAATACAACAGCCTCTTTGATTTATATACGCTAATAAAGAATTTATATGTAGCAAATATAACAATTATTAACACAGTAACAATCAGTAAAATAAACTTAATTCGGATTCCAGAATCTATTCCTTTGGATTCTCCACTTTCTTGACTACTGAAACTTTTATCTACTAATTTTGTAACCGAGTTATAAACATTTCGCAAACCTCGATCTAATTTCATAGAATCAGTAGATTTTAGATCATCACGATTACTCTCAAGAATTTCTTTTGCTTCTTTATCAGTAACAACTTGGGCTAATCCATAATCAGTTTTTATTGCAACATTTTGTTCTCCGTTATTATACGCATACAAAACCATTGCTCCATTGTGTTTATCTCGGCTTCCTAGTTTCCAATCTAAGATTATTTCGTCTGCGTATAAGCTGACACCTTCACCGTGACTAGAATTTACCACAACTAGCATTACTTGCGGTGCTTTGTCTTTTTTACTATATTCAGCGTTTTTATTTTCAACTTCATCTTTCGTTGAATTACTTAAAACTCCCAGTTCATCATAATAGCTTGTCGAGGGCTTCGAAGGTATAAAGTCTGACGCATTTACAGTTTTTATATTTAAAGCAATAACAAAAGCTAAGATTAGCAATAAACTTGGAATTAACTTATCTTTAAATTTCAAATCTGGCCCCCTACGATCCAATTTTTTTGATCTTTTAAAATCAAAAAAGAAACAAGTTCAAACTGCCCACTACAACTTAATTCCTGGCTTTTTTGGAGGATTGTCCTTAGAATCGGAAGATTTTTTCTTAAACCCATTACCTTTAAAAGGATTACTATGATCTGGATCATCATAAGTTCTTCGGATGAATTTAGCAAAAAATCTTTCAGATTTTGATCTAATAAAAAGAACAATCAGTAATAAAACTACAAAGATCATTGCAACAGACATTAAAATTCGAAATACAATACCTTGAAGAGTTGGGTTTAAATCACTAAATTTAGTGTTAGAATCACTGCTGCTAGAACTGGAATCAGAAGTTGAACTAGAACTAGATGTTGAATCATCATCTAAACTGACAGCTGAGTGAACTTCATGATATGGTATTATTTCAGCCGCAACATTTTGAAAATTGAGCAAACTACCGCAAATAAAAAATAACACTAAGTACAAAATACAGTTTCTTTTTGTAAACATTTTATTTAACCTTTTCTGATTTTAGCTTTAAACGTATTTTAACTATATATTATTTAATAAATTTCAACAATCAAATTGTCACCTAAAATAAAAAAACAGCTAACAAATCGTTAACTGCATTTTATTAAATGCTGGCTCCGCCGCCGCCGGAAGAACCGCCGCCTCCAGAAAATCCTCCACCGCCGGAGAACCCTCCGCCGCCACCGGAAAATCCGCTTCCTCCCCAAAAACCACCGCCACGATGATTGTTGTTCCAAAATAGGATCCAGAAAATCCACCACAAAATACTGTGGCGCAATCCATCTTTATGAACACTTCTAGGTTTGATACAGGCCAATACTGCAATGAATATTACAAAAATAATTACAAAATATGGTTTTATGCCAGTACTATCTTCGTTACTATTTCTCTGATTAACGTATGTTTCACCGTACTTAACATCTGAAGTCTTGTACCCATTAGCTTTATCGACAACTCCCGAAACTGATTTAAAAACTTGCTGCAATCCTTTATTAACGCGATCAGGTGAATTAGATTTTAAATCACTTTTATTATCACTAAGAATTTTTCCCGCTAAGGCATCCGGCAAATCTCCTTCAAGTCCATATCCAACTTCAATTCTTACGTTTCGCGATCCATTATTAACCGCATATAGAATTAGGATTCCATTATTTTTAGATTTATTCCCAATTTTCCATTTTTGAAATAAATCCGGCGCATATTCATCAATATCATCACCATTAGTACTTTTGATCATTGCAAGAACGATCTGAGGAGCCTTGGACTTTTCCTTATAGTAAAGATTCTTTTTCTGAACCAAATCTTTGGTCGTTTCATTCAATGTATTAGTTTGATCATAATAAAATGAATCTGGTGCACTTGGAAGATCTTCAGCTGCTCTAACTATTTGTCCTGACGAAATTGCCGAAAAAAAGAAGGTCAAAAGAAATAAGAAGATGAAACTATACTTTCGATTTTGTTTGTTTGTCATTTTAAATTATCCAATCTTATTGAATAAAAAGAACTCATTGGATGAGCTCTATTAAAATTATTTATTTACCTGTATCAAGATCAACTTTTGGTGCATTTTGTGCTTTACTATCTGCTTTATAGTAATCCATTTTATGATACCCTAACATGCCGGCAACCATATTTTTAGGAAAAGTTACAATTGAATTATTATAAGTCTGAATTGATTCGTTATATCTCCGTCTTTCAACACTAATTCGATTTTCGGATCCTTCTAATTGAGTCATTAAACTATTAACGTTATCGTTAGACTTTAATTGAGGATAGTTTTCACCGATTGCATTTATCAACGTTCCAACAGAACTATTGATTTTAGCATCAGCTTTTAATTTATCGGAAGCAGTTGTTGCATTGCCATAACTCTTGCGAGCTTCTGCAATTTCCCCAAAAACCTTTTGTTCTTGTTTCATTGATCCTTTAACAGCATTAACCAGATTAGGAATCAAATCATATCGACGCTGCATCACGTTTTCAACCTGTGACCACTGCGCATCAACATTTTGTTTTGATTTAGCTAATGAATTATAGGTCCCAATAACCGAAAAAATTAACATTAAAACGATGACAACAGGAATGCCAATCCAAAGCCAGCGACGTGTATTTCTACTCATAAAAATCTCCTTAAAATTAATAATAATTATATATTAAATGCTATTTAGAAAACATTACTCAGTATTAAGACTGATTTTGCGGTCTAACCAACTGTTCCAACAAATCTTCATAAATTGGCTTGCCGCTCAATTCATCAACCACCAAGTAAGAGGTAATTGCCACAATTAATAATGATAATACCTGACTTGTTCCTCCTACCATTTCGCTTACTAATAAAATTGCAGTAAAAGGAGCCTTTGTTACTCCAGCGAAAAAACCAACCATTCCTAAAATTACCATATTTGGTAAATAATTAATTGGCAGAACACCAATATTAATTAGAATATTTGCGCTCCACGCACCTATTAAAGCGCCTAAAGTCAAACTCGGTAAAAATATTCCCCCGGTAACTTTGTTGCATAAGACAAAAGCGAGTATAAAAATCTAATTAAGATAATCAATCCTAAAAACCAGATATTAATCGAATTTTTGCCTACAAAAGTTATCAACTGATTTCCCCCACCGATGCAGTAAGGCAAAAACAAAGCCAGCGGAATCATCAGAATGTAAACAAAAGGTCCAAAAAAGTAATCTGGGAGCTTGGTGTAACTCATTAACAGCGGCATTTTCAAAAGCAATATTTGATATAAGCGGCAAAGCAAGCCAATTAATATCCCAATTATAATAATCCAGGGATAATATTTAAGCTGTAAAACAGAAATATAATGAATTTTTAATACTGGCTGTAAGCCAAAAATATTTAAAGTCACAAAAGATGCTGCCATTGAACTTACAAACGCTGAAATCCAAACAACTGGAATAAAGCGGTGATAAATTTCCTCTGCTACAAAAATAACGCTTGCTAATGGTGCCGTAAAAGCAGCTGATAAGCCAGCAGCTGCCCCGCAAGCAATGAAAATTTTTAAATGGCGATCTTCTTTTTGATGATAAAAAGAACTTGTAATCTGACCAATCGAACCGCCGATCTGCACACTTGGTCCCTCGCGTCCCAGCATTAAACCACTGCCAATCGCGATTATCCCGCCAAAAAATTTACCGATTAATGTACCTATTGCTTTTTCGTGGTAAACACCTTTTAATTGTCCTTCAATTTGAGGAATCCCTGAACCGCTTAAGTAAGGATATCGATGGATTAAGAATCCGCACCCGCTTAAAGCAAGCACACTAAAAATTATTAAAAGTAAAACGGGTATTGGCGACTGATTAAAGTTGGTAAAAATTTTAGTGATTAAATCAAATATTTTTTCGATTGCTAAACGAAATACTGAAATGACAAATCCGGTCAAAGTTCCAATAATTAACGCGTTTGCAATTAAAAATAATTTTTCCTGATGATCACGAAATTCACTCTCTTTATTTTCCATTTTTCACCAAATAATAATAGACTGCTGAATCATAAAATTGACCTGCTGAAAAGTGATCTTCTTTGCGGATCCCTTCAAAAGAAAAACCTGCACTTACTGCCAACTTGCGACTTGGCTCATTATCTACATCAGTTCTTATTACAAATCGGTGTAGCTTTAAAACCTCACTAATTTCTCTAATTAAGACCTTGATCGATTTAGTCATAATACCCTGATGACAGAAATTACTTGCCAGCCAGTATCCCACTTCTGCCGAGCGCTCATTTTGATTTACTTCATTAATTTCAGCAATTCCTACAATTTCCGTTCCTTTTACGATTAGATATTCAAACATTTTCCCTTGACCAAATAAATCAATCGCATTAGTTAAAAACTTCTTTAAATCATTTAAGGTATTAATTTTGACCCACGGAAGATATTTTGCTAAATGGTCACGATTTTCTTCAATCACTTTCTCCAAAGCATTTGCATCAGCTGGCATTGCTAAACGCAAATTTAAATTTTTTTCGACTGAGATTTGAAATAGCCTTTGGAGATTTTCCAAAATTATTCACCTTCTATAAGATAATAATAAACTTGAAAATCTTTAAATTCACCATTTTGCTCAACTGCTCCATGTTGAACACCTTCTAATGTAAAACCAGCATTCAGAGCAACCTTTTGACTTGAAACATTTGAGGGATCGGTCTTAATTACAACTCGATGAAGGTTTAAAACTGGGGAAAGTGCTTCGACTAATTTTTTAACTGCCATTGTCATTATTCCTTGATGCTGATGGTTCTCTGCCAGCCAATAACCGATCTCGGCATTTGTTTTATGAATATTATGCAAATCAATCGTTCCAACAATTTTTTCATTCTTTTCAATAACATAATCAAATGACACTCCAGCGTCAAAACTTGCTACTGCTTCTTTAACAAAACTTTCTTCGGCTGCTAAATCATTAGCTGTTGCCCATGGCAAAAACTTTGCCAAATTATCGCGGTTTTCTTCAACTAATTGCTGAATTTCTTTAGCGTCATTTAACTGATAACGCCTAAGACTTACTTCATCAGTAACCGAAATATTCTCGATTTTTTGTAAATCTGCTGAAGGCATCTTCTTAAGTACTTTAAGTCCCAATTCATCTAGCTGAGCTTGTTCTACTTCACCCGGTGCATCAGTGAGAACTTCAACACCCTTAGAATTTTTTGGAAAAGCAATTACGTCACGAATATTATTTTTCTTTGCCAAAAGCATTGCAAAACGATCTAACCCAAAAGCTAAGCCACCATGGGGAGGAAATCCGTAATCAAGAGCATTCATTAAAAATCCAAAACGTTCATTAGCATCTTCTGCTGTGAAGCCCAATGCTTTAAACATTTTTTCCTGCATTTCTCTCGTATGAATTCTAAGTGAGCCGCCGCCAAGTTCGTATCCATTCAAACAAATATCATAGGCATATGCATAAACTTTGCTAGGATCACTTTCTAAATACTCAAGCGTATCTTCTTTTGGCAGCGTAAATGGATGATGCTCAGCCATATATCGATCTTCTTCCTTTGAATAATGGAACATTGGCCAATCAGTAATCCAAACAAATCGGAATTGATCATGATCAATTAATCCGAGTTTTTCGCCAAGAAATGTTCTTAAATATCCCAATGTCGCATAAACAACTTCTTTTTCATCGGCTGCAAAAAGAATTAAATCATCATCTTCTGCTTCTGTTGCTTTTAACAACTCTTCAGTCACTGGTTTCATAAATTTAGCAACAGGTCCTGCTAGTTCACCATCTTTAACTTTAAGCCAAGCAAGACCCTTTGCCCCAAAGCGTTTAACATATTCACCCCAAGAGTCAATATCTTTTCGAGAAAATTTATCTCCTGCTTTTGGTGCAACTAACGCTCTAACAATCCCACCGTTATTTAATGCTGAACTAAAGACCTTAAAATCAGTTTTACTGACGACTTCTTCAACATTAATAAGTTTCATGTCAAAACGAAGATCTGGCTTATCTGAACCGTAATTATCCATAGCTTCATTCCAACCCATACGCTCGATCGGCAGTTTAACATCTACATTAATTACTTCTTTTAAAACTGTCGAAATTAATTGTTCAGCAATTGTCATAATTTCTTCTTCACTTAAAAATGAAGTTTCAATATCCACTTGCGTGAATTCAGGCTGGCGGTCTCCTCTTAAATCTTCATCTCTAAAACAACGAGCAATTTGATAATAACGATCAAAGCCTGCACTCATTAAAAGCTGTTTAAATAGCTGGGGTGACTGCGGTAAAGCCCAAAAATTACCATTATAAGTACGAGATGGGACTAGAAAATCACGCGCTCCTTCGGGCGTTGATTTTGTTAAATCGGGAGTCTCAATATCAATAAAGCCGTTTTCATCCATAAAACGATGAATTACGTGCTTAATTTTAGAACGCAGCATGATTGCCCGCTGCATTTCTGGCCTTCTCAAATCTAAATAACGATACTTTAATTTTAAGTCTTCTTTAACGTCAACATGATCTTCAATATTAAACGGCAAAGCTTTCGAAGTGCTGAGAACTTTTAAATCGGTAACTTCAATTTCAATCTCACCGGTCTTCATGCGTTCATTTGCTTCACCATTAGCTCTTTTGCAAACTTTACCGGTAACCTCAATTACGTACTCATTTCTTAACGTTTCAGCCAAATCATGTAAATTTTTAGAAGCATCATCTTTAAAAACGATTTGAACAATGCCCGATCGATCTCTTAAATCAACAAAAATAAGGGCTCCTAAATTACGTCTTTTTTGAACCCACCCTTTTAATGTTATTGTTTGATCGACATCACTTACTGTAACCTCGCCAGCATACTTCGTTCTTTTTGCCATTATATTTCTCCTAACATTTCTTTTGTAATCTTATCAAACGGTACTTCAACTTCCGTTCCATCAATCATTTTTTTAATTTTACAAGTTTTGTTTTTTAACTCTTCATCACCAATTACCGTAGTAAATGACGCATTCTCTCGACTGGATAATTTAAATTGAGATTTTAATGAACGGCCTGTGTAGTCATATGAAACCGAGATTCCCCGTTCTCTCAGCTGATTCGTTAAAACAAAAATTTCTTTAAATGCTTCGTCCCCTACTCCAATAATAAATAAATCAGTGGTTGGCTGCAGGCGTTCTTTTAATTCTTGATCGTGCTGTAAAATTTCAAAGACTCGCTCTTCTCCCATTCCAAAACCAACTCCCGGAGTTTCTGGACCTCCCAGTTCTTCAACTAACTGGTTATATCTACCGCCGGCTAATACAGTAAGAGGATTTTTACCAAATACAGATCCGGTATAGATTAACTCAAAAATTGTATGGTTGTAATAATCTAGTCCCCGAACTAAATCTTCATCAATTTCAAATGGAATATTAATTAATTTTAAGTAACTTTTTACTTGTTCAAAATATTCTTTGGCACTTGTTGTTAGATACTGACTTATTTTTGGAGCAGATGCGACAATTTCCTGATCATGGTGATCCTTTGAATCGAGAATTCTCAAAGGGTTCTTTTCCAATCTAATTTTTGAATCATCTGATAGTTCTTCTTTAAAAGGTGTTAAGTAATCGACTAACGCTGCAACGTATGATTTACGAGACTCTTGATCCCCTAAAGTATTAATTGCAACTTTAAATTCATTTATCCCCAAGCTTTTTAAAAGTTCTTGTCCCATTGCAATAGTTTCTGCATCAAGGCGTGCATCTTCAACTCCAAAAGCCTCGACGCCAAATTGATTAAATTGGCGGCTGCGTCCGCTTTGTGGCCTTTCATATCTAAACATTGATCCAATATAATAAACCTTAACTGGTTTAACGTAATCCGGACCATACAGTTTGTTTTCAATATATGCTCGAACAATACCCGCTGTTCCTTCGGGCCTCAGCGCCATCTTTCGATTTCCTTTGTCGATAAATTCATACATTTCTTTAGAAACTACATCAGATGTCTCTCCTGCACTTCTTTGAAAAAGATCAAGACTTTCAAATATTGGCACTCTCATTTCCATATAGCCAAATTTTGATGCTATTTCTTTAGCCGTGTCTTCAAGATACTGCCAAAAAACAGCATCTTCAGGCAATATATCATTAGTTCCTTTTGGTTTTCGATAAAGCAATTTTTCACCTCATAAAATAAAAAAAAACGCCACTAAAAAAACTTTTAGGGCGCAATATGCACGGTACCACCTATAATTATTACTCTACTTTGATAAGGCAGCGGACTGCCGAGAATCGTCACGTGTTGTTTTTCAGATCTTTCAGCTATTGATCTGCTCTCTGTTATTCTATAACAATAGAATAAACACGAAAAAGATCCCTGTCAACAAAAACCAATTGATGGCTAAAGCCCACAAGCTCTGATATAATTTTTTATTAATTAAAGGAAAATCGGTCCCAAGGACCAAGCTTTAGATTTTTTTTAATGGATAATTATAATTATTGATTAAAAATTTATAATTAATTTCAAAAATCGATTTTTTTTTTAAATTCATGGATTGATTTTAATAATTTTTAGTTTAAATAGGTAAATTATTCTATAATGGGGTGGTATGTTTTGAGATCATCAAATAATTTTAGCAATGGCTAAGGAGTAATCTTTAATGAAGAAAAAATGGCTAGCCTTTAAAAATAATGAAATTACTCGATTTATTTTTACAACTTTATTTTATGCAGCAATTTTTTTGGTTTTAGTCTATCTTTATAGTTATAGCGGCGTCGGTGGCGGCGGATTTATATATAATGGATTTTAAATTGGAGATAATTATATGATAGAAAATTTTATCCAAACGGTCGATCAATTTGGAATTAATGAACCAGATCGAATTGTTTACGAAAATGATGGCGTTAAAAATACATACGGTGAATTAAGAGAATATTCAAATAATCTTGCAAATTATATTGACCAGCTAAAATTAGACCCCGATCGGCCAATTTTAGTTTATGGGAATCAAAAATTTGAAACGATTGCAACGTTCTTTGGGGTTGTCAAATCTGGTCATGCATATATTTCAGTTGATTCACATTCACCTCAAACAAGACTCATGTTGATTAGTGAAATTGCTCAGCCGGCAGCATTAATTACTGTTGAAGAAACTGATTTTTCTGTACCTGAGATTCCCACTGTTAATGAAGAAAAGCTTAAACAAATTTTTTCCAACCAAATTGACTATCGTGTTGATCATGCAGTTAACGGCGACGAAACTTACTATATAATTTTTACTTCTGGTACAACTGGAAAACCCAAGGGCGTTCAAATTTCTCATAACAATCTTTTGAGCTACGTAAATTGGATGTTATCAGATCAATTTAAATTGCCTGAGCATCCCAGAAATCTATCTCAACCACCTTATTCTTTTGATCTTTCGGTCATGAACTGGGGACCTACTTTAGCTAAAGGTGGAACTTTAGTTGCCATCGATAAAGAAGTCACTGATAACTTCAAACAGCTGTTTCAAGTTTTACCCCAGACTAACATACAAGTTTGGGTCTCAACACCGACATTTATGGATATTTGTCTTTTAAATCCGGCTTTTAATGCTCAGTCAATGCCAAATATTACTCACTTCCTTTTCTGTGGTGAAGAACTAACGCATAAAACTGCCCAAACTCTTCGTACTCGTTTTCCTAGTGCTCATATTTTTAATACTTACGGTCCGACAGAGGCTACCGTTGCAGTTTCGGCTGTCGAAATTACTGATGAGATTTTATCTGAATATGACCGACTACCGATTGGAACTCCCAAAGAAGATACCTCATTTACAATCGTTGACCCCGAAACTGATGAAAAATTACCTGATAATGAAAAGGGCGAACTAATCATCGGCGGACCGAGCGTTTCTAAAGGGTATATTAATAATCCTGAAAAAACGAAAGCTGCTTTTATCGACCCAATTCCTCGTAAATATCGAACTGGTGATCTTTGTGCTCGTGATTCTAATGGGCAGTATCTTTTCTTTGGCCGTACCGATTTTCAAGTTAAGCTGCATGGGTATCGCATTGAGTTAGAAGAAGTAAGCTTTCACTTACAGCATCAGCCTTCTGTAAAGCAAGGTGTTGTGGTCCCAATCTATGATCGTAATCAAAAAGTTTCTCAATTAATTGCTTGGGTAGTACCAAACGAATCGGTTGAAGGAAAAGAGCTGCAGGAAACAGAAAAGATTAAAGCTGGATTACAAAAAGAAATGATTTCTTATATGGTACCGCAAAGAATTATATACAAAGAAGCTCTTCCCCAAACTTCTAATGGCAAAATTGATATTAAAACGATAATTAAAGAGGTTAACTCTTAATGATTTATTTTCAACCATATGAAAATCCAATGTATTTTGGAGTTTTGTTTATTGCATTAATTCCGATTATTGTTTTAATTTTAAATGGTCGTCGAAGTAAAATTTATGAATCAATTATCTCAATTTTTTTCTTATTTTTAACTTTCGGCGGTCCATCTTGGAATCAAGGCGTTGCGTTAATTATTTACACCATTTATGAAACAGTTTTAACTTTTGCCTATTCAGCTTATCGGAAAAAAGCCAACAAATCTTGGATTTTCTACCTTGCAGTTTTTCTAGCGGTTTTACCGCTGACTCTTGTAAAAATTTCTACTGCAACCCATGATCAGGTTCAAACTTTAATTGGATTTTTAGGAATTAGTTATTTAACCTTTCGGGTTGTTCAAACCATCATGGAAACACGTGATGGAGTTATAAAAAACTTAAATTTAATAACATTTCTACAGTTTCTGTTATTCTTTCCAACGATTTCTTCTGGTCCGATTGATCGTTATCGCAGATTCGAAAAGGATTACAATCGAGTTCCAAAACAAGATGAATATTTGGAAATGCTAAAAAAAGGGATCCATTATATTTTCATCGGATTCCTCTATAAGTTTATTTTGGCCTATATAACAGGAACCTTAATGCTGCCTGAATTAAAAACAATGGCGATGGCTCAGCGTGGTAATTTTCTTGGTTTATCATGGCCGCTTTTAGGTGTAATGTATGTTTATTCCGCTGATTTATTTTTTGATTTTGCGGGATACAGTCTATTTGCCGTTGGTACATCTCATATCCTCGGAATCAACACCCCAATGAACTTTAATCGTCCTTGGCAGTCTTTAAACATCAAAGATTTTTGGAATCGTTGGCACATGAGCTTATCATTTTGGTTTCGAGATTACATTTACATGAGACTTCTTTTTATGTTTATGAAAAAGAAGACCTTTAAATCAAGAATTACCGCAGCCAACGTGACCTATGTTTTAAATATGTTAATTATGGGATTTTGGCATGGACTGACCTGGTATTATATTACATATGGTTTATTCCATGGATTGGCGATCGTTATTAACGATGCTTGGCTAAGATTTAAAAAGAAACATCAAGAACAGATCCCCCATAATCAATTTACTAAATATTTTGCTATTTTCTTAACAGCAAATATTGTATGTTTCAGTTTTTTAATCTTTTCAGGATTTTTGAACCAATTATGGTTTTCCCCGGTGACAACACCTAAACCACATGTTAAATTAAAATAAAAAAGGAGTTCTATCATGGAAATTAAAAATGAAGTTCTTGAAGTATTAAAAGATATCACGGGAAATGATTTATCAGATCAAATGGATGTCAATTTATTCGATACAGCTCTAATGGATTCAATGGCAACAGTTGAAATGTTACTTCAACTGCAGGAAAAATTAGGAATTGATGTTCAAATTTCTGAATTTGACCGTGCTGAATGGGATACTCCAGAAAAAATTGTTAACAAAGTTAGTGGTATGCTTCAATAATGTTTAAGAAACTCTTCAAGATTTTTGGCCCGATCATTTGTGCCGCGATCCTCGTCTTTCTTTTGTTAATTTCACCCCTAAATTTTGGTTTTGGACATATCAATAAGAATGTTCAAAAAGATGCTGCAACTTCTTTAGAAGCCAAAGTTGTTAAAGGAAAGGAAGTTAAAGAGCAGGCGCTTAACGACAATTATGTAGCTTTTTTTGGCTCGTCTGAGTGGTCACGATTTGATCCCATGCACCCTTCAGTTTTGGCTCAAAAATATGATCGTAGTTATCGGCCTTTCTTGTTGGGAGCTAAAGGAACCCAATCGTTAGTTCAATTTCTAACGATGCAGACTGTTACTAAACAATTAAAAAATAAAAAAGCCGTCTTTTCAATCTCTCCCCAATGGTTTGTCCCTGAAGGGGCTAAATTAGACGCTTTTAACTACTATTTTTCACCACTGCAAGCGACAGAATGGATTCTTAACGAACATAATTCAACAATGGATCGTTACATTGCAAAAAGATTCTATGAAATGCTTAATTCTTCAAAAGATCCAATTTTAAGGCAATCTTTTAAAGATGTTAGTGAAGGAAAAGATTTATCTAATTTTGAAAAGTCTTATCTAAAACTACGTCATCGTATTCTTTTAAAAGAAGATCGCTTCTTTTCAACACTATTTATTTCTAAGAAGAATCAATTAAAAATTAGAAAGTGTGAAAAACAGCTTCCGAATAATTATGATTACAATAAATTATATGATTTAGCTGGTCAATTGGGACGAAAACAGACTTCAAATAATAAGTTTGGTATTAGCGACAAATTTTATCGTAAACAAATTAAAAAGAGAGTTAAACAGCTAAAAGGATTTCAAAAAGACGAAACTTTTACAAAATCACCTGAGTACTCAGATTTTGAGGCTGCTTTGGAAATGTTTGCCCGTAACAATACAGATGTAATATTTGTTTTACCGCCAGTTAATGCAAAATGGCAAAAATATACAGGACTATCACAAAAAGAAATTCAAAATGCAGTTACCAAATTGAAATTTCAGTTAAATTCTCAAGGATTTCATCATATTGTAGATCTCTCAAATGATGGTGATATTCCGTACTTTATGACTGATACAATTCATTTGGGATGGCGAGGCTGGTTATATTTTGACAGTGCTGTTAGACCATTTCTTGAAAACGAACAAAAGAAACCAAATTACCATATTAATGAACAGTTTTATAGCTCATCTTGGCAAAACGCAATGGTTTCTCAAATTAAAAATTTTAAATAGCTCAGAAAAGAAGCCTGATCTTTTGATCAGGTTTTTTGATAAAATCAATTAGGATCAAATTTTAACCCTTTCCTATTTTTAAAAAATAAGATATCGTTATTTCAGTACCTAAAATTGAAGTGAATATTCGGAAACAATAATGAAAGTTTTTCTTAAAAAAAATTATATTAATCTAATTTTGTTAATCGCAATCGTGATTGGTTTTATGACAACTTACGCTTTAGCTGTTTCTAATGTTGTCAGCATTAAGGCAAAAGTTGTTAATGTTCGAACTGGTCCAATGCTTTCTTATAATGTGATGGGTCAGCTGAAAAAAGGTGACCAAATTCAAGTTATAAAGAAACAAAACGGTTGGTATATGGTCAGACTTGGCGGGGATAAGGTCGGTTGGGTTGCCAGCTGGCTGACTGATTCCACCGAAATTGATTCAGCAACCAATACAGTAGGAATTATAAATACCGATCAAACTAACGTTAGAGAATATGCAAATACTAATAGTAAAATTTTAAAACGTATTAACAAAGGTGAAAAAGTAAATGTTGTCTATTCCAATGGCGAATGGAGCCAAATTATTATTAACGGAAAAGTTGGTTGGATTAATAATAAGCTTTTTAACTTAGCTGATAATGAAGTTATCGAAAATCAAAAAACATTACGTTATGTTTACGTGCTTGAACCCATGACTCGCCTACGAAGTGATGCTGATCCTAATTCTGCAATAATTGCTAATTTGAAACAGCAGACTAAGCTATCAGTTTTAGGTTCCAAGGGTGATTACTATGAAGTTAGAAATCCAGATAATGTAACGGGGTTTGTAGCTAGAAAAATGGTAACAACTGAAATTCCAGACCCTATTAAAATTATTAGACCTGATTCGATAACTAAATCAACAATAGTTTTAGACGCCGGACACGGTGGAAGCGATCCCGGTGCCCAAGCCAATGATAACGAGAATTTTGAAAAATCATATACCCTTTTGTTCACCGAAACTTTAAAACAAAAGCTTGAAGGTGCCGGAGCTCATGTCGTAATGGCTCGAAGTAATGATCGTTACATCTCATTAGAAGACCGAGTTGAATTAACCAATAAAACTAAACCAAATGCTTTTATTAGTATCCACTTTGATTCTTCTAATCAATCAAATCAAGCTAGTGGTGTAACTACTTACTATTATTCAAAAAAAACCGATCTTAAATTAGCAAGATCGATTTCTCATCAACTTAACGATTTAGAACTGTCAAATCGCGGAGTCGCTTTTGGCGATTTTGAAGTATTAAGAGACAGCTTTTATCCTAGTATTCTACTAGAATTAGGTTATATAAACAGTGATCAGGATTTTGCTCAAATTAGTTCGCGTCAATATCGTGATCAGGTTACTGATAAAATTATTGATGGCTTAAAAAATTATTTTAAATAATTTTCAATTTCTGCCAAATTATTAATTTTAAAATCAGCATCATTAACAGTAATCAAATCATTTGGCGCAAAGAAAAGTCCAGAAATATTTGCATTATGAGCAGCTTCAATGTCCAATTCTCGATCTCCAACATAAACCGTTTCGTTAAGCGGTAATTGATACTTGTTAATCAGATAGTTAAGAGACTCAGGATCCGGTTTTCTTTTAAAACCACTGTTATTTAAAACGAAGTCCGAAAAGTATTCCTTAATATCAAAAGCTTGAAGTAAAGTTAAAGCAGTCTCATCATTATGGGTTATCAAAAAATTATTCCCGCTCTTAGAAACGATTGCTTTTAATGCTTGAGAAGCTTCCATAAAAGGTTTTGCTTCCATCTCATGTTTTAAATATTCAGATCGATAATCATCATTTAACTTTAACGGATCAATCTTAAATTCATCTGCAAAATATTTTAAGCCAAATCCAATTGACTTGCCTCGAATAACTCGTTCAATATCATCTAAAGGAATACTTTTAAAGGTATTCTTTTTTATTGCAGCTTGTAAAGAAGAATTATAGATCGGATATGTATCAAATAAGGTTCCATCAAAATCCCAAATATAATTTAAAAATTTTTGGCTGTTTAACAACTTATTACTCCCTACTTCAGAACTCCGTTATGGCTTTGTAAAATAAGGGTGAACGGTCCATCATTAATTGAACTGACTTCCATATGGGCTCCATATTCACCCGGTAAAGTTTTAATTCCTAAATCATTTAATTTTTTTAAAAAGAAATTATACAGAATTAACGCATTATCATAAGACATTGCTGAAACAAAACTCGGCCGGTTTCCTTTTTTGATGTCAGCCGCCAAAGTGAACTGAGAAACGGCTAAAACTTCACCTTTAATATCTTTTAAGCTTAAATTAATCTTATCGTCTTGATCTGGAAAAACACGTAATTTGCTGATCTTTTCGACTAATTTAAGCACGTCGTTTTCTGTATCTCCCTCTTCTGCCCCGATTAAAAGCAAAAAGCCACGGCCAATTTGATTAATTAATTTTTCGTCAACCGTGACTGCTGCTTCTTTTACTGTTGTAAGAACTACTTTCATTTATTTGCCCGCTTTACATCATAAACATCCGGCACTTTTTTCAAACTTTCCATAATGCGCCTTAAACTATCGTGATTATAAATCTTAACTGTTGTTTCAATTGTCGCCGTTTTATCATCTGAGCTGATCTTGGCACTAATATTACCCAAGCCTTTGGCCAGAATACTCAACTCCTGAACGATATCTTTTAAAACACCTTCTCGATTATAAGCATAAATTTCAATATCAGTTGAATAGAGCACATTTCGATTATCCGGATTGCCCCAAAATACTTCAATTAAACGCTGCTGTGCATTATTATTTTTTACATTAGGACAATCGGCTCGATGGACTGTAACTCCTCTTCCCTGAGTCACATAACCAACAATTGGATCTCCAGGAACTGGCATACAGCAATGCGCTAAATGAACCAAAAGATTATCGATCCCTTCGATGTAAATTCCCGTATTATCATCAATACTAGATTTCTTTTCGGGAATATTATTCGAACTCAGCATCTCAGCTAAATCTTGATCTTGTTTTTCTTTAGCCAATTTTTTTCGATAATCTTCAGTTAATCGGTTACCTACTGATTGAGGTGATAATTCGCCATACCCAATCGCAGCTAGAATTTCTCCAGGTCCAAAACCTTTAAATTTATCTCCAACTTTGGCTAGTGCCTCTTTAGACATAAATTCTTTTGGATCAAATTTCTTATCAATTAGATATTCTTCAAGCAGCTGCCTGCCGTGCTCAACATCTTCTTCTTTTTCTTGATTCTTAAAATATCTGCGGATCTTATTACGCGCTCGATTAGTTTTAACAAAATCGAGCCAATCATGACTAGGCTTAGCCTGAGTTGCTGTCATAATTTCAAGGATATCACCGTTTTCAAGCGGCGTATCTAAAGTAATAATCTTACCGTTACGTTTGGCACCAATTGCATGATTGCCAACTTCTGTATGAACAAGATACGCAAAATCGAGCGGTACTGATCCTTTTGGCAGATCATACACATCTCCCATTGGGGTAAAGACATAAACTCGATCAGAAAAAAGATCACCTTTAACCGTTGCCATAAAATCATTAGCGTCAACGTCTTCGGATTCACTTTGAATTTCTAGAATTTCACGGAATAGATCAAGCTTCTTACCAGTTGCATCAATTTTTACCTGATCAGTTTCACCTTCTTTATAAGCCCAATGAGCTGCCACCCCAAATTCAGCAATTTGATGCATTTGTTCAGTCCTAATCTGAATTTCTAATGGTTTGCCGCCAGGTCCGATTACTGTCGTATGAAGCGATTGATATAAGTTTTTCTTCGGACTTGCAATATAATCTTTAAAACGACCGGGAATGGGACGCCACTCGGTATGGACGGCTCCAAGAACAGCATAACAATCTTGAACATTTTGGGTAATAACCCTAAGTGCCAAAAGATCATACAACTCATCAAATTGTTTATTCTTTGTAACCATCTTTTTATAAATCGAATAGATATGTTTTGGACGGCCGTAAATTTCATAGTCAAGATGCAAATCTGCGAGACTTTTATTTACTGCTTCAATTGCTTCATTAATGTAGCCTTCTCGTTCTCCTCTTTTGGTATCCATTAAGTTAGCAATTTTATGATATTCCTTCGGTTTAAGGTAAAGAAAAGATAAATCTTCTAGCTCCCATTTAATCGCACTAATTCCCAAACGATCGGCTAAAGGAGCGAATATTTCTAAAGTTTCGTTTGAAATTGCCTGCTGGCGATCAGGGGCTAAGTAATCTAGGGTCCGCATGTTATGTAATCGGTCGGCTAATTTAACCATAATAATACGCAAATCTTTCGCCATTGCTAAAAGCATTTTGCGGTGATTTTCTGCTAATTCATCTTTATGAGCAACATATTTTACTTTCGATAATTTAGTTAACCCATCAACAATATAAGCAATATCACTGCCAAAAAGGACTTCAACATCACCGACTGTTACGCCCGTATCTTCGACTACATCGTGAAGAAAACCCGAACTTACAGTGTCGGGATCCATTTTTAATTCAGCCAAAATACCCGCTACTTGGATTGGATGAATAATGTATTCTTCTCCTGATTTACGCCGCTGATCCCGATGAACATATTCTGCAAAATCATATGCCTTTTTGACAATTGCAACATGTTCTTCATTCATGTAACTGCGGCACATTTCAATTACATCATCAATTGTAAAATTTTTCGTTTTTACCATTTTCCCACACCCTGATCGATAAATATGATCCATTATAACGTATATTACCTATCAAGTATTCATATCTCAAAATAAAATGACAAAACACTCAAAAAAAACAGTGGTGCATTTTCAGCTCTTAAAATTCGACGACCTAAGGAAATTGAATGAAAGCCGTGTTCAATAAATTCTTCTACTTCTTTTGAGGCAAAACCACCCTCCGGACCAAATGCACAGCACAAAGATGATGGGATTGCTATTTTACTTAAACGCTCTTTTAAGTCACTCTTAGAATCACTTGCTTTTTCATAAGCTAAAAATTTTGTTTGAAATTCCAATTCGTCCCATAGAAGGTGCTCTTGAACTGTAACGGTTGGAATAAAGTTACGATGAGATTGCTTAGCAGCAGTCAATGCAATCTTATTTAAACGCTCTTCTTTCTTTTGCCCCCACTCGTCTGAATATTTAACTGGAGAATATTTAGAATGATAAAAAATAAAATGATTTGCGCCAAATTCACTACCTTTTTCGACCGTTTCGTCGATTTTTTTCCCTTTGGTTAGAGCACAAATTAGGGTTACCTCAACTGGAAGTTCTGTATCACGATCATTTTTTGAAACTAATTTAATATCAAGGGTTTTCTTTGATTCATTAATTTTATTAACTTCATAGACTGCAACTTGCCCCAATTTATCAGCAACTTCAAAGGTTTTGCCTTTTTGATACCGCAAGACTTCGATCAAATGATGATAATCTTCACCACTAAGCGTTATTTGATCAGTTAATTCATTAGAAATAAAAACTCGCTGCATTAATCACCTCTTTGAACAATATAACTAACCCAATCTTTCATCGCCAAACGTTCAACAACTTTAAAACCATGATTTATCAACTGTTCTTCAACAGCGGCCGCCTGATCGTTTATAATTCCGCCTAGAACAACTCGACCATTTTCTTTCAGGTGCGAATCAAGTTCTGGAATTAATTTAAAGTGCACTTCGGCTAAAATATTTGCCAAAATTAAATCGGCTTTTTCTTCCGTTCCTTTTAAAAGATCACTCACAACTAAATTGACCTCATCACTAACGTCGTTCACCGATAAGTTTTGTCTGGCATTTTCCATGGTTGCCTGATCAATATCAGTTGCATAAACATTTTTTGCTCCCAATTTAACTGCTGCAATTGAGAGAATTCCACTGCCGCTGCCAATATCAAAAACTCGATCTCCTTTTTGATAAGCAATCAAAAGTGCCTGTAAAGTTAAAATGGTAGTCGGATGATCTCCCGTCCCAAAAGCCATTCCCGGATCAATAAAAATTTTAATTCGTTGATCATTTTTGTATTCTTCCTTTTGCCAAATTGGAACAATCACCAAATTTGCAGCAACAGGAATTGGAGCATAATGGTCTTTCCACACCTTGTTCCAGTTTTCATCATCTTCAAATGAGATAAAAATTTTAACTTCTCCCGGATCAATTCCGTACTCAGTTAAGTTCTCTATTTCCTGTTTAATTTGTTCAGGATTTAAATCTTCAGATTCTGGAATCCAGGTTGTTACACTTACATCTCCTTGATCAAGTACTGCTGAATCAACCAGTGTATCAGATGACGGAATATCATAATGATCTAAGGGATCATTGATTTCAACCCCTTTAGCTCCATTTTTTTCTAAAATTACACTGACGGCCTCAATCGCCTCATTAGTTGTAATAACTTTAATTTTTGCCCACTGCATAATCTACTCCTTTAAAAAAAGATCTGCTGGATCAGATCTTTTTAAAATAATTAATTCCCATTGCATCACGCACTTCTTCAAGTGTCGCATTTGCAATTTCATTTGCTTTTTCGCTTCCATCTTGTAATACCTGATAGACATAATCTAGATTAGCTTCAAATTCATCATGTTTAGCTCTAATTGGATCAAGAAAAGCGTTTAAGACCTCGATTAAACGACGTTTGATCTTAACATCGCCCAAGCCGCCTTTTTGATATTGATCTTTTAATTCTTGCACCTGAGCTTGATCTGGATCAAAAATATCTAAGTAAGTAAAAACAACGTTGCCTTCTACTGAACCTGGATCCTCAACGTGGATGTGATTTGGATCAGTATACATCGACATAACTTTCTTTTTGACCTCATCAGCACTATCAGACAAGTAGATTGCATTGCCTAACGATTTACTCATCTTGGCATTTCCGTCAATGCCCGGAATTCTTCCCTGACCTTTTGGCGGGAAAATTCCTTTCGGCTCTACTAAGATATCTTTTTGATAAATTGAATTAAAAGAGCGCACAATTTCTCGTGCCTGCTCAATCATCGGCTCTTGATCATCACCAACCGGTACATAATTGGCTTTAAATGCCGTAATATCAGAGGCTTGCGAAACTGGGTAAATAAAGAAGCCCGCCGGAACACTTTGACCAAATTTCTTTTGTTTTATTTCGGTTTTAACAGTTGGGTTTCGTTCAAGCCGCGAAACGGTAACAAGATTTAGATAAATCATGGTTAATTCATTTAAGGCTGGAATCTGCGACTGAACAAAAATCGTTGAAACATCAGGATTAATCCCTACCGAAAGATAATCCAATGCAACGTTAATCAAACTACGACGAATTTTTTCAGGATCCCTTGCATTATCGGTTAATGCCTGCATATCTGCAATCATAATTAGATTTTGATCAACCTGATCCTGCAGCTCGACCCGTTGTTTTAGCGATCCAACATAATGACCAAGATGAAGTTTTCCAGTGGGCCGATCACCCGTTAATGCAATTTTTTTCATTTTTCCTCTTTTCTAATTGACACCCATGTAAGTTTTTGTTAAATTTTATTTATTGCCGCTTTAGCTCAGTAGGTAGAGCACCACCGTGGTAAGGTGGGGGTCAGCAGTTCGAATCTGCTAAACGGCATTTTTATAACTTGAATAATTATATAGCTATGAGCATTTATTGGTAAAGTAAAAAGACTGAGTAATGTAAAATGCAGCAAAAAAGGTAAAAACAAAACATTTACGAGTTTGTTTTTACCTTTTTTTAATAAATTATCAATATTAATCATAAATTTATAATTATAATTATATCCCCGAAGTATTCACTAGTGTAAATGTAATTTGACCCCAGTAAGTTCCAATACTCGGAATATCTGTCTTTCGAGTTTTTATTCCTACCGTCCATGGAATGTTGATTTCATCTTGGTAATCCGTGCTTCTTGCTCCTGTACGCACCGTCTGAGCAGTTGAAGTTAAATTATACTTATTACCTGTATCCGTATCATGAAACCACAGTGGATTACCAGAAATTATTTTTGTTGAATCACTGGATAACTGCAGTGGCTGCGTAACTGCTGCCTCAATCTTCCAAGTTTGTCCCTGCCGAAAATTACGATTATCTTTTTCAGTCATTATCTGCGGGATGCTTTCTACTTCTTTTTCATTAAACCAAGGATTTTGACCTGAAATATACCCAACATTACTTACCCTAAACGTTTGAAAGCCTTCCTGATCCCAGACATAAGTTCTTTTATCAGTTCTATTCATCGTGTCACGAGTAATATCATTGCCATGAGATTTTGGCCCTTGAGGATTGTGATCACTCCCCCCTGATCCTACTTCTTGCCAGTAATCACTTGTTGCATAACAATTTAAAGTTGGTTGATCAAGATCTTTAATTTTCGTCCCCGCTACTGGATTACCTAAATTATCTTCTGAAAGAAGTTCATAATCCAAAATTGTGTCTGGTCCTAAGGTTAACTTCCATAGTGACGGCATATTTTTAAGAACTTTTTGTCTTTTATCCTGACCATAGTTTCGTACTGCTTTCCTCGTATTAAAATTACTCAGATCTAAACTACTTATTTTCAGACAATTACTAAACATCTCATTAAAATTTGTGCCTTGACTCGTATCAAAACTGCTTAAATCAAGCTGTGTTAACTCTTTAGAATAAGCAAACATCTCTGAAAAATAAATAACCTTACTCGTGTTAAAGTGCCTAAGATCTATTTCTTTAAGAATTGTACAGTCATAAAACATGCGATCCATTCTAGTTACTTGACTCGTGTCAAAATGAGTCACATCGATCGCTGGTAAAGATTGGCAGGAGGCAAACATTGCATCCATATCCTTCACTTGACTCGTGTTAAAGTTTGTAAAATCATATTTTAAATCAACTAGTTCTATACAACCCTCAAACATCCGGCCCATATCGTTAACCTGATTAGTCACAAAATTTCTAATATCGAGCTGCGTTAATGCCCCGCAAGATGCAAACATCGTATTCATTGTTGTTACTTTTCGAGTGTCAAAATGGGTCACATCGATAGTTGGCATCGATTGACATCCCGAAAACATGCCATCCATTCTTGTCACTTGACTCGTATCAAAATGGGTCACATCTACGGTCGGTAAAGAACTGCAGACAGCAAACATCGAATCCATATAAATCACTTTGCTGGTATCAAAATGAGTCACATCAAGTGATGACGATCCGCAACCGGAAAACATCGCACCCATATCTGTAACTTTGCTGGTATCAAAATGAGTCACATCAAGTTCTGGTAAAACGTTACAACTTCGAAACATCGATCTCATAGTTGTTACTTGACTAGTATTAAATTTAGTCACATCCAAACTGGTCAAGGCTCTACAGTCCCCAAACATATAGCTCATATCTGTGACTTTACTAGTGTCAAAATGAGTGACATCTAAACTTTTAACTTGACTGCAATAATCAAACATTGCCTTCATATTTGTGACATTGCTTGTCACAAGCGGCGTGACATCGAGACTTGTCATTGACGAACATCCCCAAAACATTTCACTCATGTCATTCACTTGCCTCGTGTCAAGGGGTGCTAAATTTAAACCCGTCAATGACACACATCCAAAAAACATCTCACTCATATTGGTGACCCGACTCGTGTTTAAAGGTGTTAAATTTAAATTCTTGAGTGATCTACAGTATCTAAACATCGCACTCATATCGGTGACGTTAGCGGTATTAAGCGGCGTCAAGTCGATACTCTGCAACGCATAACAATAATTAAACATCCAGCTCATATTAGTTACCTGACTGGTATCCAACTGATCAAGTCCTTCAATTGAGGTCATTTGTTTTAAATCACTAAAAAGTTTATACATTGAATCTTTTACCGTTACGCCAGGTGAAATTACGGCTTTAAATATTGGTACGCTCTCATCAGACGATTGATATACGGCTGGAACCCATGGCCAGTTCTGCATGGCTTGACCATTTTTAGCGGTCCAATTCACGTGATCCAAATCCCAATTGAGTTCGTGAGGGTAAATCGTCAAAACTTTGTTGCTGTCAACGTTCCACCACAGATAATCACTTAAAGTAACCGTTTTTGTTTTAGTTACGTCGAAGTTATTATTATTATCAACTGCAACAATATGTAAATACTTCTTACCCCCGCTGCTAACACCATCAGCGCGGTTAACGGTGATGAACCTGTGTGTATTAATATTTGTAACTACTCCGTTAGCATCCTTAACTGGGGTTGCCACTCCGTTGGGATCTGTGTCAATTTGATAAACATAACCCTTAATGCCGCTAGTGATTGTTGATTTAACTACATCCGAATACTTAGTTCCCGCTGCCGTCTGTGCCTTGATCCGATAATAATAATCAGTTCCTAGATCAACTCCAATTACTGAAATTTCTGCATAATTCTTATCCACTGACACACTTAGTCCTGGAGTATCTGGTGCTGTCGTATCACTGACCGTGTGATCTTCACCATGCGTGGTGGTATTTAGGCTGCTCGTGTAATACACCATATTGGCAATTACTTTTGCTTCATCTGGCGTACACGATCCAGTTGTGTGACCCGTCTGAATGATTGCATAATTATTTTTCGTCACTAAATAATCATTGTTATCGCCAATGCGATTCCCGTCATCGGTCCACGTCCGTTGACCGCTGGAATCTAAGTAGTGCTCTGAGGTCGGAATCCCTGAATCTCCATAAACATAATATGGAGGTAAATATTCCATCCAACGGGTGCCTCCACCTGAATACAAGTAAAATTGGCCTCCTGAATGCGAAGGCTGAATGTGATATTGCGCATTAGGGTCGAGTAGATAAGGATACTTGGTTAAATATCCATTTCTGGCTTGCGGCGAAAACTGAACCACATTAGAACCAAAACGATCATCATTAATTGAAGCATCATCAATATTTGGCATTAGTTGGATCCCCAGATCTGAGGCAAAATTATTAAAATATGGATGCAGTGAACTCATGACCGTATCGTGACCAAAAATCACTGACCTCCCGGTCTGACCAAAACTTTTCACTGCGTTAACACTACTGCTGTTTAAATCTTGGTTATTATTCCCATCAGATGAACCAAAATAAATCCCGTCATACTGATAATTACCCGCAGCGTCCTTTAAATAACTATCAGGGTTATTATTAAAGTCAATTAGAGAAACCGGCGTCACTTCTATTAAGCCCATTGAAACCGGCTGTCCGGTATTAGGATCCAATTGATCCATCCAAGTTTTCAAAAAGTTACCATTAACTGGATAGACGTTTAAAATTTTGACTTTCTTGCCATAATTAGTTGGCGGAGTCTGCCACAAAGCATCATTATCCGGCAAACTTGAATCTGTCGAACGCTGAACGAGATAGCCGTCATTTATTCCAGAGACATTTTCCCAATCTAAAACCACATAAGGCTGATTTGCAGTAGTTAAACGATCATCAGCAGTTAAACGAAAATCATTAGTTTTAACTACTGGTCCAGCACCTCTAGAAGTAATTCTATTTTGACTTTGAGCAACTAACTTTCCGTGCGGCTGTAAATGACTGGAAGGGTTAGTTAAAACGTCCTCCTCCCTGGAATCGATTACATTATTTTCACGAGATAAATTATTGGCTTGGCTTTTTTCTTTTGGCATGGTGTTCAAAAAAGCAATTAACAATACAAAACTTATCATAAAAAATAACGGCAGCTTTAATCTCTTCCAATTCATTTAATTAATCCTTTCAGTCTCAAACGCTTTACTGAACTTTAACATCTCACCGATTCTTTATTCGGTTATTTTTTAATATATTTTTTATAAAAAATAGTTATATTAAATTTTATTTCGTAATCGATTATTTTAAAGATCAATATATAAAGTTTTGTTTCAACCGTTGAGAAAGAACGATTCAGGATTAATAAATATTTTTTAATTTAATGAGCAAGATTTAAAGCAAATAACAAAAATAGAAAAATTAAAAATGCCAAATACATAATTGGATGTACTTTTTTGGCTTTGCCTTTGACGACCATGATAATTACGTATGACATTACGCCAAATGCAAAACCATAGGAAATATCATAAAAGAGCGGCATCCCGGCAATCGTAACAAATGCTGGAAAGGCACTTTCAAACTTGTTCCAATCAATATTACCTAGAGAAGTAACCATATATGAACCAACAATAATCATAATCGGTGCAGTAACTTGCGAAGTTACTACTGATAAGAGCGGTGAAAAGAACAGACTAGCAGCAAAAAATACTGCGACAGTTAGTGAGGTAAGGCCGGTTCTGCCCCCAACTGCAATTCCTGTCGATGATTCGACATAAGCAGAAGTTGGTGAGCTCCCGAAAATTGAAGAACCTGTCATTGAAATTGCATCACTAAGTAATACTTTTCCAACTCGCGGTGAAACCTTCTCGCCTCGTTTCATTAAACCAGCTTGTTCAAGAAGACCAACAACTGTACCGGTAGTATCAAAAAAGGCTACTAAGAAAAATATTATAACGACCGTTAACATTTGCGGTGTAAAAACATCTTTAACATGAAATAAAGCTTGCGCAAACGTCGGTTTAATTGAAGGAATCGGTGCCACAATTGCCTTAGGCATTTTTATCAAACCCGTTAAAATTCCGAGAATCGAAGTCGCTGCCATCCCGATCAACATATTACCTGGAACTTTTCTGGCAACCAAAATTAGAGTTAACACTAGTCCAAATACTGTCAGCCAAACTGTCGGATTATGAAAATCAGTTATTGTTAAAAGAGTTGATTTATCTTTTTGAACTAGTCCTCCATTCTGGAGTCCTACAAAAGCAACAAAAAGACCAATTCCTGCTGCAATTGCCGATTTTAAATCTGCTGGAATATTATTGATGATCTTTTCTCTAACTTTAAAAACGGTAACTAATAAAAATAATAATGACGCGACAAAAACACCTGCTAAAGCCGTCTGCCATGGAATTTTCATGCCAACTACTACGGTATAAGCAAAAAAAGCGTTACTCCCAAGAGAAGGAGCAATCGCAATCGGATAATTAGCTAGAAAAGCTGTGGCAACACATCCAATAATTGCAGCTAATGCCGTTGCTGCAAAAATTGCCCCCTGATCCATGCCCGCAGCACCTAAAACACTTGGATTAACAAATAAAATATAAGACATTGCAATGAAGATAGTAGTTCCAGCTAATATCTCACGTCCAATGGTAGTGTTATTTTTTTTAAGCTTAAAAACTCGATCTAAAGATCCTTCAATAAAACCCTTTTTCATTGATTCCCCCATCTTTATTTTCATTGTCATTTTCATTATTACTGAAAATAGAAGTAATTTCCAGTCTTAACACGTAAATAACAATTAAAAACAAATCAAAAAAACACTGGTTTTTAAACCAATGCCTCTAACCTAAAAAAGTGGTAAAAGATTTTGCAAAACTAATGAAATACGGATGAACTAAAAGATAACTTACAATCATCGAAACTGCAAAATATAAAGAAATAATGTAAACCCGATCAAAGAGAACCTGGCCCCTTGCTTGTAGTAAGTATAACGAACTCGCTAATATCAATATAACCGGAGCTAGACAAAGTAATATTAAAGTAAGTTTAGTAACAAAAGGGTTATTAAATAAAGAATAAACAAATGCTAAAACTGAGATCGGCAATAAGGATATTGAATAGCGAGAAAACTGAGCAATAAATGATTTTATTGAAAAATCTCGATCACGAATTAAAAATTTATCGCAGAAGATTCCCAGAAGCGGAATCAGCAGAAAAACTAAAAATAAAACTAACATCAATCCTAAAATATTATGCTTATTATTTGGATCTAATGCATGAATCAAGTACTGACCAAAGGCTTTATCATTTCCCTTAGCACTCATTTGAAACCCACTATTATAAAGAAGCTGGAGTGAAAAAGCGAAAAAGATAAACTCTATAACTAAAGAAATAATTCCCATTAAAAAATCATTAGAAGTTGTTTTTAGCGAAGGAGCTTTTAAAGACTTGATGATAAATTCTAGAAATTCTTGGAAGATGTTATCTTTACTCGCCGTTTGATGAATCTTTTTCTCAGGTTTCGATCTATTGCTTTTAAAATCTTCAGGTTCATCAACTTCTTCTTCAACTTGAGTATTAATTATAATTTTTTCAGGCGCATTAAGATCTTTTATCTCGTCTACACTTGAATAACGATCAAAATCATGATCATTTTCTAACTCATCTTCTTGTTTAGTGTTCGCATCAACGCTTTTAGAATTAGAAAGAAGGCCCCTTCTTTTTTTTACGTAGTTCATTTCTTTTTGGCGGACGCCCAGTATCTCCAGCATAATTTTGATTTGAATCAATTTCTTCTTTTTTCTGAGATGTAGAAGTCAGCGGTTCAACGCTATTATCTACCGTTTGACCATTAGATGCTAACAGTTGCTGCAATTCATGAATAGTAATTTTACTTTGACTTTCTTGACTGTCACTTAAAATTGTATCCAGTTCCTCAAATCCTTTATTCGTAGAAGAATTCGAACCAAAATCACCTTCAGAAGATGAACCTTCAGAAGATATTTTTTGATCATTTTCTTGATCATCAAGCGGGACAATATCCCCCACATAAGAATCGCATTTAGGACAATAATCCAATCCGGCATCAATTACTGCACCGCAGATTGGACATTCTTTTTTTAAATTTTTAATTTTATTTTCCATTATTAAAATTCGAAAGAGATGAAAGGTTATTAGTTATATAATATTGGTTTCTTATCACCAATCCATTATATAACAAACTGAACTCATATGTCTTATTATTATCTTTTTTTAAATCAGTTAAAAGTTTCCCTTGTGGCTGCATTTCGAATTTTATTTTCCGTTCATAATTTTTAACTTTATTCGAAATAACTTTAACTTTTAAGTTATCTTCTGGATAATCTTTAAACCCCCATCTAAATTTAGATGTGTCCTCATGATAACCGACGGTTAAAGAAATTTTTGGATGATCTAGTAATTGTTTATTCGTATAAAATAAATTGGGATGTTTTTTAAAACTTTTTTCTGAAGGACGATCATATGAACGTTCAAAATTAACAATTTTAAATCTAACCTTTTCGTCAGCTTGATTCTTAATGAGCTTTATATCGTCAATTAGTTCTCCTTTGCTGTCAGAACTTTCACCAAGATAGATAAATCCCACATTCTTTTTTTTCTTTTTCTTGGTTAAAACGTTAGTCGAATCATAATGAACTGTCTTATTTTTGTAATAAATCACTAGCTCTAGATTATCATTTACTGTCAGCGGAAAAGGTGCTTTAAAATAGAGCCTTTGTCCCTTTTTAGGATTATCTGGCAGTTTAATTTGTCCTTCATAGTTATAAGGTATTAAATATAGTTTTTCTTCCGAATAAGCTGTCAAAGTATCATCAGGCAGTCCTTTTTTATCAAAAGTCAGATTCGACTGAAGTCGTTTTTTTCCTATTTCTGTTAAATAAGTATACGAGTTACGTTCAGTATGCAGTTTCCCCTTTGTAGACAAAAGGTGATACATTGTTTGAACCCTTTTATGGTCTCGCAAATGCTTTAACTTTGATCCAGCCATAAAGGAACCACCTAAAAAAATTAACGCAACTAAAATAATTGCTAAAGCCATTAAGCTATTTTTTTGTGATTTTTTCATTCGACAGTTCCTTTTTATCTTCAGTTAGATTTTGTTTAGCTTGTCCCAAACATTCTTCAATGACTTTAACATTCTCATCTAAATTATTAATTTCGGCAATCCAAAGTTTAGATTTATTTACGTAAGGAGATTCGATTGAAAAATAAAACTTAATTTCTGCCTTCGAACCGTCAGAAAAAAATTCAGCATACTTGTTCGCATATGAATACGGTAAATTAATTATATTTGAAAAAACATTAACTTTTAAGTCATCCAAATCGCTAATGTCAAACTGATACATTGCGAGACCGTTTTTCTCATAATTATTTTTTACTGTCTCAAACGATTTCTGAATGAGCTTTTGATCATCTTTTATAAATTCTTTTAACAATAAATCTCTTTTTTCAAAAAAGTATTTTTCTTCTTCAATTAATTTACTAGCTTCTAAAATCGCAATCTCCACTTTAATTTACCTCAAGTTAACTATAAACTTTCTAAAAAAAAAGCTCAAACACAAAGGTTTGAACTATGTGCAGGACTTAATTTCTTAAGCAGACTATTAATCCTTGCTTCCTCTTCCCGAGGTGTGCAAGCAACCTGCTGAAAGGGTACATACGTACCCCATCGACTCATCGCACAATCGTATTTTATCAATTACTATACTTTAAATCAAGCACGGATTTTTTTGATGATTCTTTTAAAAGCTTCATCTATTAACTGACTCAACATCGTACCGACAGCCAAAGCTAAAATTACAATCATTACTCGAACAACAACATTTAACCCAGAATTCACTCCATTAAATACTGTATCGTGAACTCCTTTATAAGTTAAAGCACCCGGTGCCAAACAAATTAAACCTGAAACATTGAAGTTAAGAATCGGAACTTTTTTGTACTTTGCAAAAAGATAACTTATAAGTCCTATTACAAGTGCACCCATAAAATTAGAAATAAAGATTCCTAAATTTAAATCATGAAATAGTAAATACGTCATCCAGCCACAAACTCCTGTAAGTCCAGCTGCATTTAATAAACGATGAGGGACATTGATAATAATGCCAAAACTGACACTCCCAATGTAACTCAAAATTAAGTTAGTTAAAATTTCCATTATCATCGAAAGAACCTCAAAACTAGGGCAAGACCTGCACCAATAAAAATAAATGTTAAGACGGCTTCAAGAAATCGTAATAATCCCGAAAGTAAGTGTCCTGAAAGCATATCCCGCAGACCATTCATAATAACGATTCCGGGTACCAAGGGCATTACCGCACCAATAATCACTCCATCTAAACTGACAATTAAATGCAACTTTAATGAGACTACCGCCAAAATACCTATCAAAAAAGAGGCTACAAAATCACTAATAAACTGTACTTCATAAAAACGGTGCAAAAATGATGACATTAAAAATCCTAACATGCCAATAATTCCGGCTGGAATAAAATCACCCCAATTAGCCGTTGCATGAGAAAAAAGGATCATTAAACCACCACTAATCAAAAACGCAGAGATTCCTTTAAGCCACCACGGAAAGTCTGGAACATATTTTTCCACTTGATCTACACCACAAGCTAATTCTTTAAATGTGATTTTGCCAGCTGTAAATTTGCGGGATAAATCATTTATTGCGACTATTCGCTCCATATTGGTTGCTCTCGAATAGATTTGAATTACTGCGGTTTTATCAACTTTATTAATTCCAATCACAATCCCTGTTAAAGTTGAAAACACTTCTAAATCCGAAACTCCTGCTTGTTTTGCGATCCTTTTCATTGTATCCTCAGTTCGCGTAGTCTCAGCACCATTTTCGATCATAATTCTCCCAACTTTTAAGAGAACCTGCGAAATATAATCATAATTAAGATCTGACTGCATGAATAAACTTCCCCAAATTGAAATTATTTAATTCATTTTAGCCTTTTTTCTAAGGGAAAGCGATGATTTAAATGAATCCCAAACTCCTTTTTGAGAATAAACCAAAACGTTTGAACGATATAATTTTGCAGAAACTAAAGATATTACAACTGTTGCAGCTAAACAAATAAGAATTGAAACGATGCTTTCAAGCCAGGTCACTTTTCCTAGAACTAGTAAAAACGGCATTAAAGTCTGAGAAATAAAAGGAATAAATGCACAAATTTTAGTAATCGTCGTAAGTCCACCGCCAATTGAAGCAAAGATTAAAATATAAGCTATCATTGCTGGAACCATGAGCGGAATAATAGCCTGATTGACTTGTTCAATACTAGAAACTAAAGCTCCCAGCATTGCCGCCACTACTAGGTAAATAAAAATACCCATCATTCCAAAAATTAGTGTGTAAATCATTTCAGGACTAAACACCAGACCCCAATTAAGATCTTTTAAAATTCCGTTGAATCCATCGGTGACTTGGAAATATTTTATAAATCCTAAAATCATCGCCAAATAAATTAAAATTTGGACCACCATCGTTAAAAACACCCCGCCAACTTCGCCTAAAAACTGGGTTTTGGCATTAGTACTCGATAAAATAACTTCCATGACCCGTTCGCCTTTTTCTCGCCCAATATTTGTTGCCATTTGAGTCATGTAAATGATCATTAAAAAGAAGAAAATAAACGATACCGCCATTACTGCTACCATTTTTATGATTAATTTACTTTGATCCTGAGTCACCAATTGATGGTTACTGACCATACTAGTATGTTGTTTAAATTCAATCGGCGTCACTATTTTTTTCAAAGTTCTCGGTGGTAAATTAAGATGATTAGCTTTCACGCTTAAACCGATTTGGTTAACGGCTAACTGAATATCCTGCTCGGAAATCTTGGAACTTTGATTGGTATTATAGAGAAAAGCAGCAATTTCCCCTTTTTGTTCTTTCAGGACTAAATAACCGTCAATTTTCTGATCAATGAGAGCTTTTTTAGCAGATTTCTGATCATCATATTTAGTAATGTATTTAGTATCATCCGAATCAAAATGAGAAAAAGATTTAGCTAAAGAGTCATTAGACGAAATAACTGCTACTTTTGCTTGATCAGAGCTCGACTTACCAACGATGCCTACCACAGCTCCAATTAAAATCGGAAAAATTAACATCCAAATAAAAATGGGAGATTTCAAATTTTGAATTAAAACATTTTTTAAAACCACTTTTAGTTTGTTCATTAGTTTTCCCTCGCTTTAATCTTAAAGATTTCGTCTAATGATAAAGGCTGCTGAGAAAATTCTTGAAAACTTCCCTTGGCTTGAGCCTGAGCTAAAATTTCTTTACCGACCTCAGGATCGCTTAAAGTAATTTCAAAACGACCATCTTTTTCTTTCAAATCCTTTATGCCAGAAATTTGTTCTAGATCTTCAGCAGTTAACTGCGACTCTAAAAAGACCTTAATACGACCATAACTATTTCGGACTTCTTTAACCGTTCCATTAAGAATTGTATTCCCGTTTTTTAACATCATGATGCGATCACTAAGTTCTTCAACATTATCCATATTGTGACTTGAAAAAATAATACATTTTCCTTTTTCTTTTTCTTCTAAAATTGCATCACGAAAAATTTGAGCATTAACTGGATCAAGACCTGAAAATGGTTCATCAAAAATAATAAAATCAGGATTATGGATTAAAGTTACCATTAACTGAACTTTCTGCTGATTTCCCTTCGAAAGAGATTTCAGTTTATCGTTTTTCTTACCTTTAATTTCAAACTTCTCAAAATATTCGTCAATTTTATTTTTTGTAACTTGTCGAGATTGACCCTTAAGTTCAGCTAAATAAACGACTTGATCTTCAATTTTCATTTTCGGAAAAAGTCCTCTTTCCTCTGGTAAATAACCAATTTTGTTTAAAACCTCTTCATCAACCTTTTGATCATCGAACTTAACATTTCCATAATCAGGTTTCATTAAACCTAAAACTATCCGAAAAGTTGTTGTTTTTCCAGCACCATTCTGCCCGATTAAACCTAAGATTTCTCCTTTGTGAACCTCAAATGATTCATCAGTTAATGCTTGAACGTCTCCAAAAGACTTGCTAACATTATCTACTTTTAACATTAGTTCCCCTTTAAAATTTAGTTAAATCCATCTTTTAATATAAAACAAAAAAGATCCTATTACAGTAATTCCAACGAATAATATCACAAATAAAGAATGAGCACCTAAAAAAGCAATGCAAAAAATCCACATCGCAATTAAAATAGCTTGAACTATCCCGTTCATTTTTTTAATTGGCTGATCAAGCTTATCCTCCGTAAATTTAGTTAAACGCATTGTAATTAAGCTATCGACGATCAAAACAAGAGAAATTATCGCACCGATCTTAGTACTACTCATCATATAAACCACAAACAATAAAAACATATTTGATCCCATTAAAATTATGATATTCGACCTCATTACTTTAGCGGCATCTTTTTTTATTTCTTCATTCATATCCTTATCCTCACAAAATTAGTTATTTTAAGAATAAGAAATTAGACCAATTTTTGCTAACAAAGAATCTTTGTATCTTTGGTTTAACAGCAAAAAATTTTAATTTTCCAAATTCTTTTGATTAAGAAATAATGCAAAAGTTAAAATTATTAATACACCAATTAAAAAGCCACTAAAAATTTTTGATACTGGAGAAAAAAATAAAATTAATCCTAAGATCCAAAAGCATATAAGAATCGGCCAGGAATACCTGCTAAGTTTTAAACGAGGTTTATTAAATAATTGGGATCTCATAAAAAAGCTGATATAAACTAATGCAAAACTATTGATTAACATTACCGCCAGCAAGATTAACACTGAAGCATCCTGCTTCTTATCATTAAATAAATAGATAAGGTCAATTAAAAGTAACCCTAAATTAACCACAAGTAATGAAATGTGAATCCGTCTAATTACGTGAATTACCTGTTTTTTTTCGATGCTATCTTTTAATTCGGCATCTTCTTTTAACAAAACATCAAGCGACACCTGATACATTTCACTAAGATTGATTAGAGAATCGAGATCAGGATAACTACGCCCATTTTCCCAACTAGAAATTGTCTGTTGGGTGACGTGGAGATTTTCCGCAACTTCTTTTTGAGTTAGATTTAAAAGTTTTCTTTGGTTTTGTAATCTTTTATTAAATTCCATTATTTTGCCTTCTATAAAGTACTAAAAATTTTAAGTTTAGCTAACAAAGAATTCCTGTATTCTTGATTTTATCAGCTTCGATTATAATTTTCTTATTTATTAATACATTTTATAAATACCGGTAACGTAGAAAGATTAGTTGCGGTATAATATGAAAGATAAATTTTACTATTTTTAAGAGGAACGAATGAATTCAAAAACTAACAAAAGTTTCACTAACTTTTTTCAGACTATGATTCTCTTTGGGATTGTCTTAATAATTTCCCAGCTGCTTTTAACTTATGTGATTGGTAATGATGTCGTTAATGGACCTTCAATGGAACCTACCCTATACAACGGCGAAAGACTTCTTTCTGCCAGAAATTTTAAAGTGAAAAGAAACGATATTGTTGTTTTAAAAGCTCCTGATAAAGTTAATCAGCTTTACATCAAACGAGTTATTGGTTTACCGGGAGATAAAGTTGAATCTAAAAACGATCAACTCTATATTAACGGCAAAAAAATTGCCCAACCATATCTTAGTGCAAGTAAAGAAAAAAAAGGACTTGCTCAATTCAACAGTACTTATGGAGCCAACCAAACTCAATATACTAATGATTTCACGCTTAAACAATTATTTCACGTTGATCGAGTGCCAAAGGGAGAATACCTAGTGATGGGTGATAACCGCCCAGTATCTCACGACGGAAGATCATTTGGCTTTCTTAAAAGAAGTTCTTTAACCGGAAAAATTTTTGTTCGTTATTGGCCTTTTAATAAATTCAGATTCTTCTAACTAATGAATAAGAAAAAGGATTGAGATGAAGGATAGACTCCTCATTTCAATCCTTTTTATATTGCTTAAATTAAGCTAATTCTTTCTGATCTGGATAACTCTTGACTTCTTTTTGACTTGAATTAGTTCGTTCAACCTGAAGTAATTGAATTTCACGATAAATTCGATAAAATTCATTTTCGTTGGCTTCGCTATTCCAATATAAAACTTTCTTATCTTTAGGAACAACAATATTCGGAAGATTATCCAATTGTCCAAGTGGAGTAATAACAACATCTGCTAGTTCAATCGGATCTTTTTTGCTAAGAATATGTATTCCTTTAAGATCAGATAGAAATGTCATAAGGTCTCTGCTAGCCAAAATATCATCTTCAAGATAAAGCTTAACGCGAATTGCATCCGCAGTTAATATCTTACTAATAACCGGCAAAAAGAGCTGATAGATATCTTCACCAATTTGTCGATTACTGATAACAATATCCTGCATTTCATAATCACCCGCATTTTTAATAATAAAAGAACGGGTAAGTTCAATTAAGGAGTTATATCCAGATAAATTGTGCTTCTCTTTTCCAAAAAGGCGCCCAACCGTCGGATAATCACCCATAAAAACATAATAAGAGTAAAAAACGCGAACAAGATTAGATAAAAACACCTTATCTTCTAAAACTTTAGAAGACAGATCTTGTGAGTATTCATTTGCCAAAAATTCAAGATACTTAACCGTAAACTGCCACAATTTAGAATTATTCGACTTAAAAGTTTCAATTAAGTTATTATCATTAACATTTGATTTAATGAATGGAGAAATTGTTCGATTAAATGTAAAAAATAAATTTTCCACTTCGTTAAAAGAATATGTATTTGATAAGCGGAATATTTCAAAATTCTTAGCTTTTTCAGTGTTAAAAAACTTATTATTTTCAATAATTAAGTCAAGCCTACTAGCTCTAGAAATTGGATATCCATCCTGCATTCTTTTCATCGCAATGGCTGTTCTGAAAATACACTGATATTCGTCAACTTTATTAGAGTAAAGATAGTAAAATTCACTATTGTTAAATAGATTTAGAACTTGACGTGCCTCTGAAAAAGAAACATTTTCAAAAGGCCACTTATAACCCATAAATAGAGAATAATAAAAAATAAATAAAAATTCTCTGATTTTCTTTTCGTCACCTATAAACTTCATATCGATGTATGAAATTCCAATTCCGTAATGTTTCATATATTCATGAAGTGAGGAAGTTTTGCGAGAAAGAGTAGAACGGGAAATAAAATTAGTATCTAAAAAACCTTTTATATCAGAAAATTCATTCTTAAAAAGCGAATCGATAAAACGAAAAGTGAGCGTATTTGTAATAACTCGATTCCGATACTCTGTTAAAGACATTGTAAAACGGGTCCGGAATACTTCATTACCATCAAAAAATTCTTCAGGCGGAATCTGATATAACTTTTGAAGATCTTTAAGCAAACTTTGAAGGTTGTTATAGGTTTGCTGATAATTTGTTCCATGAACATTTGCCAGATCTGTTACTTTAAAAATTGGTTTTTGGATCGACAAAATATCTCGATACAAATTCAACCGAGTCAGATCAGATTTTTCTAAAAAGAGATTTTCAAAAATCATTATATAATTTCTCCACGAAAGTTGTTCATACTATACTTAACTAAGATATCACAAAAAGCTTATAAAAAGTCAAATTTCAAAAAAAAATTTATTATATTTAAAATATAATTCACAAATTTACTACGTATTAATCAAAATAAAAAAGATTAAAAGTCTATTTATCGTTAACAAATATTCATGTTTTAACCATCTTTTATAGTTTCAAAAATTCGATATAATCCACTCGACATTCAATTGTGATGATCTTTAGTATCCATTCTATCATATTTTTTTCAACAACTTTACAAATGTTTTTTAACTAAAAATGCCTCCAAATGAATTTAATTTGAATAAAAATCACTTATACTTAAATATATAAAATTTTGGAGGAAGTAATGGCACAAAAATCAAGAAATGAGATCCCTGAAAAATATACGTGGGATTTAACAACGATCTTTAAAACCGACAACGACTTTGAAGACAATTTCAAAAAAGTTCAAGAATTATCAGACAAAGCCAGTAAACATCAAGGTACGATGGCTACTAATGCTGAAACATTTTTCAGTGCGATTGAATCCAGCTTAGCTGCTTTTCAGCTGCTTGAGAAAGTTTATGTGTATGCAAGCATGAAAAATGACCTTGATACAAGCGACAACAAATATCAGGGCTATATTGCGAGAGTCAACGCTTTAGCTGCCCAAGTTGAAAGTACACTATCTTTTGTTCAGCCTGAAATTCTTAGTATCGAGCCTAGTGTAATTGATAAATTTATAAATGAAAAGCCTGAATATCAACTTTACAAACATTATCTCGACTACATTGAAAAGAAAAGGCCTCACGTTCTTAATGAAAATGAGGAGGCAATAATCTCAAAAGCGCAAGATGTTCTCAGTTCCTCTTCTGAAACGTTTGCGGTTTTGGCAAACTCAGATTTAAAATTTCCCGAAATCACTGATGAAGATGGTAATAAAGTTCCGTTGAGCAATGGATCATACGGTCTTTATATTGAATCATATGATCGAAGAGTTAGAAAAGAAGCATTTCAAGGAATTTATAGTGCTTATGGGGAATATAAAAATACTTTTGCCCAAACTTTAGCGGGACAAGTTAAAGCTGATAACTATCTAGCAGATGTTCATAAGTACCCTAATGCCCGCAGTGCAGCCATAGCCGAAAATAATATTCCTGAAACAGTTTATGATAATTTAGTTAACTCGGTTCACGACCATTTAGATCTCTTACATCGTTATGTTGCATTACGTAAAAAGGTTTTAAAACTTAATGAAATGCATATGTATGATCTATATGTTCCATTATTAGACGAACCACCAGTTGAATATAACTTTGATCAAGCTAAAGAAAGAGCTCGAAAAGCTCTTGAAATTTATGGTGATGAATATTTAGAAGCAGTTGATCATATATATAATGAAAGAATGATTGATGTTTATGAGACAAAAGGTAAACGATCAGGTGGATATTCTGGCGGATCTTACGATACAAATCCTTTTATCCTGTTAAACTATCAAGATACTCTCGATGACGTTTTTACTTTAATTCATGAAACTGGACATAGTGTTCATAGTTGGTTAACTCGCAAGTACCAGCCTTATGTTTACGGAGATTATCCGATTTTTGTCGCTGAAATTGCTTCAACTACCAACGAAAATCTGTTAACCAATGATTTCTTGGCAAATTCAGAAGATCCAAAATTAAAAGCTTACATTTTAAATCATTACTTAGATGGAGTAAAAGGAACAGTTTTCCGGCAAACCCAGTTTGCTGAATTTGAACATTACCTTCATATCTCTCAGCAAAACGGAACTCCAATAACTGCTGATGGAGCTTCTGAATATTACGGTAAACTTAATTCCGAGTATTACGGTGACAGTGTGATCAGTGATCCTGAAATTTCACTTGAATGGTCAAGAATTCCTCACTTCTATTATGATTATTATGTTTATCAATATGCGACTGGATTTGCGGCAGCTACTACTCTATCTGAAGCAATGTTCAATCATCAAAATGGCGCTGTTGAACGTTATCTTGGATTTTTAAAGAGCGGTAATTCAAAATATGCGATTGATACCATGAAAGAAGCTGGCGTCGACATGACTAAAACTGATTACTTAGATAAAACCTTTGCAGTTTTTGAAGAACGGCTTAATGAATTAGAAAAATTAATTTAAAGTCTATAAAAAAGGAACATTTTCAAATTAATGAAAACGTTCCTTTTTAAATTTTAAAAACTATTTTTTAATAATCATTACATCAACTTTTGCATGTCGATTAACGTATTCTGCAACTGAACCAACTAAAATCCGTTCGACTGCATTTAACCCTGTTGACCCAATCACAATTAAATCAATGTGATATTCATCTACAAAATCCTTTGCAATAACTGTTTTGGGATTACCAAATCGCACATGAATTGAAACGTTCTTTGCTCCAAGCTTTTCAGCTTTTTCTTTCATCTGAGTTAAATATTCACGAGCCCGCTCACTTAGATCATAAAACAGGTCCCCCGATACCACGCCATAATTGCCAACTAGTGGCATTGTATCGATGACATGGACCAAATACAAGGAAGTACCTGGCTCTGACACAAACTCCATCGCTCGATTAAATGCTAATTCAGAATTATCTGATCCATCTAAAGGAACCATGACTTTTTTATAATCCATTTTTTTACCTTCTTACTCTATAGTAGCCTTGCTGCGATCATTATAACATGATTTTCTCAATGTGATATTATTAATATTAATCACTAGCAGTATCCGTCTAGGTCCAAAATTTTTTTTAGAAAAATATTGATAAAAGTCTTTTTTCTTATTTAATAGTGTAAAATTATAGATATCCATTAATACGAAAGAGATCGCTATGTCTAATAAATATAATCAAAAAAATCACCATATATTTATCCTGTTAGTAATAGTTTGCTTAGTTTTACAAGTAAGTGAAACTGATGTATTTGCTGATGATTCCGCGCCGTCATATACGCCAGCGGAGTTGTCAAGAATAAATGAAATTAAAGCAAAATATTCTGATTTAGCATCTCGTGATTATGTTCGGGGAAATTACAACATTTATTCCGTTCCCCCAACTTTCTCTTATCCTTACAATGCTGGATTTATTAAACAAGATTATATCGATGATACAACTAACTGGATCAACTATTATCGTTTTTTATTAAACCTGCCTCCTGCTACAAACGCAGCTAAGACTAACGAAGACGGAACAGCTAATACTTATGCACAATTGGGAGCTTATTTATTGGCTGCCAGCAATGCTGATCCTGGGAAATATCAGCACAATCTTACAAATGCTGTTAGACCAAGTTATATTCCTACCCCCGTTTGGAATCAAGGGAAACCTTATACAAATTTTGCGGTTTTATATTTTAATACTAATTTAGCAGAGGAAACTGCATATTTTTCCATTTCTTCTTTAATTGCAGATAATTATGATTATCTAACTCCTGAAGCAACTGGACACCGAGCTGATCTGTTATCAAGCAGATTATCAAATTTTGGGGTCGGAGTTGCTTATGGGACTAATGGGACAAAATATGAAGTAATTCATTTTGACAATACCTTAAATGATATAATGTCAAAGCCAAGTCGAGAAATAGTAAATTATCCTGCTGAAGGTGTTTTTCCTATTGAAGAATTAACTCAAAGTAATACTGAACAACATCCAATTTATTGGTCAATCTATTTCAGTAATGATTACTTAATTCCGAAAACCGGGCTTAGCGTTACTGTAAAAAATGATACTGACGAAACTAGCGGTAATGCAACAAATGTTAAAAATGTGCAGGCAGATAATGTTGCAGGACATTACGCTAGTGCGCTAACCTACATTCCGCCCAAAAACGTAAAACTTCAATCCGGTAACCAATATACAGTTTCATTAAAGGGACTCGATCCTCAAAAATATAAAGGCGGAGAATATTCTTATACTTTTAAGCTTTTTAATGAAGTCGGGGCTCAAATTCCAATCAAAGATCCTGGAAATACCGTTGATATGAAACAAGACGGAATTGCTACTGTCCGTTGTGGACAAGGATCAATTCCAGTTTATGATAGTTATCCAGCTAATCATAAAAAAACTGGTCAATATTTAATCAATAATTCTCGTTGGAAAACGTCTGGCATATCATACTCTAACAATACTTTTTGGTTCAAAGTTGGAGATAAACAATGGATTAATGGAATTTATGTTGAATCAAATAACTATAGTTACAAATCAATTGCTACTATTAATTACTTACCAAAATATGGTATTAGAGTTTGGACCTCTCCATTCTTTAACAAAAAACCAGTGGGAAACAAATTTTTAAAAACCGGTACAAAATGGAAAACTTTTAAAGCAACAACAGTTAATAACGCAAGCTGGTTCAACCTTGGCGGTAATCAGTGGGTTGATGGTAAATATTTAATTGTTAAATAAAATTTAGGAGATATTTTGATAGAAGCATTAACGGCTGACGCCGCCTGTATTTTAGTCTTTCTTTTTTTAGAAGAATTATTCAATTTTTGGCGTCAAATTTTATACTATAAAATTAAATTTGGTGAAGATGACAGTAGTAAATCGGCCAAACTTCAAAAAGAACAGACTAAAACTTATTATTCTGCAATTATCAGCTGGGTGTTAGCTATAATTACTACTGGATTTTTTTCTATTACATTAATAGATAATATCGAAAAATATTTAATTAGTTCATTAACTAAAAATATTTGGATCGAATTGATTATTTATATCGTAATCTTTTTAATTTTTGTTTTTATAGGAAGTTTTTGTATCACATACAGCAGAAACCATATTTTTGTTGCTACAAAAAATAGTGAAATTGGTCGTTTTAGTTTTATTTTAAAATTAGCCAATTTAGTTTTTTACCCGGTTAGCTCTTTTGTTATCAATTTTCAAAATCATCCGGAAACCAACTCTGATGAAGCTGATGAAAAAATTGATTTTGTTAGTGAAGATGAAATTATAACTTTAACTGAGGAAGCTGTTAAACAAGGCGCGGTCGATGAATTTGATTTAATCTACATGAAAAGAGCTTTTGAATTTAATGATAAAATTGCCACTGATATCATGGTTGATCGCACTAGCTTGGAAGTTATTGACATCACAATGACTGTAAAAGACGCTCTTGTTACATACTTAAAAGAAGGATATAGTCGATACCCTGTAGTTGCTGACAACGATAAGGATAAAATTCTAGGTTATGTTTATATATACGATTTAATCAGACAATCTCAGGTTGACGGGACTATTACTGTCAGTCGGCTCTTACGATCAATTATTACAGTTCCTGAAACAACCCCTGTTCATGATCTTTTGCAAGAGATGATATCAAAACACACGCCAATTGTTATTGCTGTGGATGAATATGGCGGCACTAGCGGGATTATAACTGATAAAGACATCTATGAAGAATTATTCGGTACCGTTCGAGATGAAATTGATGATGTTAGTGACGAATATATTCAAGAAAAAGAAGATCATACTTTTTCTGTTTCTGGCAAAACAACTCTTTATGATTTTGAGAGATACTTCAAAGTTGAAATTGAAAGTTTTGAAGATTCAGAAAGCACCACAATTGCTGGCTACATTAGTGACATCAAGCCGGAAATGAAGGCCAACGACACTATCAATATCAATAACTTTAGTTTTACTGCGCAAGAAATAAAACGTGGTTTTATAACTTGGTTCTTAGTTAAAGAATTACCTCAAGAACAAAAAGAGATTGATCCTAACGATGAAGATCAATCTTCAGATTAAAACTAAGGAAGATATTTGTTTAGAAAATTAACAACTGTTTTCTGATACTTAATACGTTTCTTTTCAAAAGACCCTGCATGGGATGCACCTTTGACTACTAACAGCTGTTTAGGAGCAGACGTTGCTTGGTAATTATCATAAACCATTTTAGTTGGAACAAAAGTATCCTTGCTGCCGTGAATAAATAAAATCGGCAGCTTATTTTTTTTGAGTTGAGCAATCGAATCCCCATCATTAAAATTATATCCACCTCGAAGTCGTGTCTCTAAATTAACTGATGGAATTAACGGAAAACTAGGCAGATGAAACATTTGATTGAGCTGATATGATAGCTCACTATTAATACTAGAGTAACCACAATCTTCAATTAAAACTTTAACTTGCCGAGGAAGTTTTTCGCCGGCCAGAAACATCACTGTAGCCCCACCCATACTAACGCCAAAAAGTCCGATTTGAGCATTAGATTTGCCGGTTTTTTTAATTAACCGTTTTATCCAAAGCAAATCATCATAATGATCTGGCCAACCATAACCAATTATTTTTCCTTCTGAAGCCCCAGAAGCACGCGCATCCGGCGCTAATACATTATAACCATTATTATGAAACATCCTAATATAATCAGCCATATGCTCTTTATTTTTTGTATAGCCATGGAAAACAACAATTGTCTTATTTGTTTGTTTTGCTGCTGGTACAAAAGCCGCTTCTAATTTTAACTTTCCTTGAGCTGATTGTTCATACCAAATTTGTTTAGGATATTTCTTTAACCAAGCTTGATCTTTTTTTAAAGCCTGAGAACTGCCTGATTTAATAAAGGACTTATCTTCCCGCACAAAAGCATAGTTAAACATGTAGTTACTGGCAAAACCCAAACCAACTACCAAAACAAAAAGTACAGCAGCGATTATTATAAGTATGCGACGCTTTTTTGACTTTTTCATTGAAGGAACCGCCTCAAAATTTATTAAATTGTTCAGTTTTAGTGTAATAACCCACCTTGATCACCAGTTTCCTTATAACGAACCAGCAAATCTTTCACTAAATCTGGTTCATATCGATAAGCGTGAGCAAATTCTAATGTGCGGTCAACTAGAATGCTCTGTGAATCTAATAATTGATCGGAGATCTTTAAAATATCAGCGGCGTAAGATAATTCTGTACAGCCTAAAATTAAAGTTGATACTCCAAAGTATTCGCGAGCCTCTTTTAATATTTGATTAAAGAAAGTGCGATCCATCTCATTTTTTTCTTTAACATTTTCATAAATAAACTGCATGACTTTATCAGTAAGTTTTTCGTCCGGCAGCAGAATTTTTTTACCAAGAATTTCAAAAGACTTTTCGTAAACATGGTCGTGAACCGTTCCCTTGGTTGCTAATAAACCAAAAGATTCTTGATCAGGATACTTTTTCACTGCTTCCAAAGCTACCAAAAATGGCATATGTAAAATAGGAATTTCTGTCAATTTCTGAAGATCAGAGTAAAAATAATGTGCTGTATTACATGCAATTGAAATAAACTGTGGCTTTATCAGATTTTGCTGTCTGACGTCATCTGCAAGATCTGGAAAAAAGCTTTCTTTTTGATGATCTAAAATGTAATCTGTGCGATCAGGTACTGAAGCATGATTGACTAAGAGATAATTATAATAATCTTGATCCTGGTGAGATTTTGTACGTTCATTTAATAATTTTTCAAAATTCATCGAAGCAAATGTTCCCATCCCACCAAAAATCGTAAAAAATTTTTTCATATTTAATCCTTAATAGTTGCTAAGGCAATTTCTTTATCTCCTGCATAAGGTAGTTTCTGTCCTCGAACAATCATGTACTTATCAGCACCTTTTCCTGCTAAAAGAACCACATCCTCTGGACCATTATTCAAAACTGCTTTCTTAATAGCTTCTTCTCGATCTTCCACATAGGAAACTTCTACTTGATCATTAGTTATATATGATCTCATCTCTTCAGCAATATCACTGGCTTCTTCAAAATCAGGATCATCGGTTGTTAAATAGACCCGGTCGGCAAGATCATTGAGAACTTCACCCATATCACTCCGCCGGTTAATCCCTTTGTCCCCTGCACTGCCGGTTACAACACTAATTTTAGCATTTGGGAATTTGCTCTTTATAAAGTTTAATGTAGCAGTCAAACTTAATTTGTTATGAGCAAAATCTACAACTACCGTCCCGTGTTCCTTCAAATCAAGCACTTCAAGACGTCCTGGTACTCTAACGTCTTTAATACCTAAAAAGGCTTCATGACGATTAGCGCCTAAAAGAGTGGAAGAAATAATTGCTCCCACGGCGTTAATAACGTTAAATATACCTGGCATTGAAATTTCATAATCACCATCTATATTTAATAATTTCCCTTTTTGTGAATTTGCATGGAGGACAAATTTGACCCCATTAATTAAATCTTCATTAATCTCATAATAAAAATCAAAATCAATTTCCGGATGTTTTTCTAAATAATCCTTGCCGGCATAGACAAAAATACTATCATCATCTGTACTAACTTCTGCAGCTTTTGAAACCATGTCCCAATCTTGAGTGTCTGCGTTTAAAACGACCTTTCGTGAATTCATGATCAACTGAATTTTATTATGAAGATAATTCGCATAGCTTGGATGTTCATTTTCTCCCACATGATCTGGTGAAATATTTAAAAAGACCCCCACATCATAGGTTAATCCGAAAACTCGATTCCGTAGATAGGCTTGACTGGATACTTCCATAACCAAATCCATCATGTCGTTGATCCCGGCCTGACTCATTTCAGAAAAAAGATCGACACTTTCTGGCGTCGAAAGATTCGAAGGAATCGTATCCCCCGGATTAGATCCCATAATTCGTTCAATTGTTGAAAAAAGAGCAACTCGATGAGGAATCTGTTTATCCAAAATAGATTGAGCAAAATAAGCGGTGGTTGTTTTTCCTTTAGTTCCAGTAATTGCCAAAACATTTAAATCATCTTGAGGATAATCGTAGAAAGCTGCTGCTAAAATAGCCATTGCTTTAGTAACATTACGAACGATAAAAGCGTTAAGGCCCGTTCCTTCAACCATTGGTTTTTCTGCTACGTAAGTGATTGCTCCTTTATCTTTAGCCATTGTTAAAAAAGCAGGTCGAAAATGATCCCCTTTACAGAAAAAAATGGAATCTTTTTTCACAACGCGGGAATCAAAGGCAATATCACACATTACCGTATCTAAATCACCTTGAATTGCGCTGCTTTTTAATAAATGATGTTCTTTTAATAGTAATAAACACGAATTAATTGTTAGTGACATAATTGACTCCTTATTATTACCAGTTTACCATGGATTCTCTCATTTGCTGTTAAGATTTCCTAAAATATACCCGGTTAATTATTTGAACCTTGATAAAATATTTATTACTTTTAAATATTTGTAAAAATCTAATTCTTCATCTAAATTGGGTTATACTTAGTAATAGCAATTAATTTTTTTATCAAGTAAAAAGACATTTCTTCATTGATCAAACTTTCTATAATTAGGGATACGAAAATTATCTTTAATTACTTTTCAAAATTAACAGCCTCTTTTTTCAAGTCAATTTTTGATTTAATCAAAGCAGTAATTGTTTAATAATATATGCGTTTAAAATTCAAATTTTAAATATTAATAATTTTATTTTTTTAAAGAGGGATAAATAATCATGGAAATAAGAGCAGCCAAAGAATCAGACTTAATACATTTAATAAATATGGAAATGGTGATAATTGATGAGATGGAGACTCCACTCTATAGAAAGCTCGGAGCAAAAAAATCGGAAGAAATACTTTTAAATGCTAGTCAAAATTATCCAGATTCCAGATATAATTATAGAAGAGCTATCGTAGTAGAGATTGACGATAAAATTGCAGGAATGGCCTATGGATTTCCTAGTGAAGACGAAACTATTGTTAACTTGGAATTAGACCGATTAACTAGAGAGACTGCTAACACTAGTGACACATTTTTTACCGATCAGGAAGTCGTCGGAGATGAATGGTATCTCGATTCACTGGTTGTTAATCCAATGTTTCGAGGGCAAGGAATCGGAACGGCACTTTTAAATCATTTACAGACAAATGCAAAAAAAGCCCATAAAAAGGTTATTGGGCTTAATGTAGATGATAATAATCCTCGTGCTAAAAAACTTTATTTACGTACAGGATTTAAAGACGTAGCCACTATTAAAATCGATTCGCACAATTATACTCACATGCAAAAAGAAGTTGACTAAAAAGCCTCTTATTAGAGTGAGAGTCTTTGCAATAAGTTTACATTATTTATTTGAAGTAATTATTTTGTTTTAAACGATCATAAATATAATAGCGATAAGTTAACTAATTTATCTAGCAGAGATAATAAATATTGATTTCTTTAATAAATTATTTTATGTTTATTTCATACAAAAATATTATTAACTTTTTAACAATATTAAGCTTTAGGTTCTTGTTGAGTAATACAGTGAACATTTCCTCCGCCATATACAATTTCAATAGTGTCAACCCCTACAACCTTCTTATCAGGAAAAATTTCTTTTAACTGTTCTAAAGCCAAGGCATCATTTTTGTCACCGTATTGCGGAACAACTACGCCATTATTGGTGATCAAAAAATTCATATAAGAAGCAATACATAGATCTCCTTCTTCACGAGGAATAGTGCCTTCAACAAAATCAATATTAAAATTCTTTTGAATTGTAACCATTTTTTCTGGACAGCATAACTTATGTACCTTCAATTTTCTGCCTTTAGCATCAGTCATTTCACTTAAACGTTTAAAGGCATCTTGTGAAGCTTCATAAAAAGGACTGCTTTTATCATCAGTATAAATACAAACAACTTCTCCAGGTTTAACAAAACAAGCAACATCATCAACATGTCCGTTGGTTTCATCTGGATCAATACCATCTTTCAGCCATAATACTTTTGAACAATTTAAATAATCACAAAGCTTTTTTTCGATCTCTTCTTTGGTTAATTCTGGATTACGACCCTTACTTAAAAGACACATTTCTGTTGTTAAAACTGTTCCTTGACCATCTACATGGATTGAACCACCTTCTAACACAAAATTATCTGTTCTATAAGAATCAACATGTTCAATTTCACATAACTTTCTTGCAACTAAATCGTCTTGATCCCAAGGAAAGTATAATCCATCTACCAAGCCACCCCATGCATTAAAAGTCCAATCAACTGCTCTTCTCTCACCATGATCATTAATTAAAAAAGCTGGACCGCAATCTCGAACCCAAGAATCATTGTTACTCATTTCGTATACAGAAATTTCCGGTGGTATTTGTTCCCGACAATTTTGAAATTGCTGAGGTGATACTAAAACATTCATGGGAGTAAATTCACTAATAGCTTTTGCTACATTAGCAAAAGCTATTTGCGCGGGTTTTCCTCCGTTTCGCCAATTATCTGGTCTTTCAGGCCAGATCATCCAAACTTTCTCTTGTGGTTCAAATTCTCCCGGCATTCTAAAACCATCTATTTTAGGAGTGCTATTTTTAATTCTTTGTGCCATTTTTGTTCCCTTCTTTAATTATTCTTTTAATCTTAATAATATTTCTAAAAACTCTACATTCTTTGTAAACGCTTACAAAGAGATCATACATGTTAAGTTTAATTTAAAAAAGTGATTTCTTGCTCTTGGTATTCAGATAACAATTATGTATTTTGTTACATTTAGTGAAACGATTTTAAATTGAATCTAAAAAAACGCCGTGCATTAATTACACAGCGTTCTTACTTCTAAGAATTCATGAGAAGATCTAAAAGTTCTTTCGCAGATTTATGGAGACTCTCTTGTGACTTATCATTACCTAAATGAGTATAAATTTCTCCTACATACACTTGATGATCAAACAAGTTTTTAAATACTTTATCAATAACTGGTCTGGTTTTTGCCTCTTCTTGAACAGGACCAAAAGGATTGGCGAAAAATGTGGTGCTCATTCCTTTTTCATCGGTAGTTCCTAAAGCTTTTCGTTTACCAGAAATAAAGGTTTCTTTGGCAGCTTCTTCATTATCAAAACGATGAATCCCGACTTGATCGTCATAGTTATTAGCATAAACAAACATATCAATTTCGTGATGCGCAATCACGTTTTCATAAGAATCCGCGGGAATAATTACCCGCGCATTTTTTTCGTTCGGATTTAAATAGATTCCACGATCCATATTGTTAAATGCAACAGCTGAACTTAGATCGTCCAAACGGACAAAAGCTCCAATTTCAGTCCCTTGCGCATATAATTGATCGCCATCCAGGGCAAAACTGCCCATATCGTCAAATATTGTTTCAATTCTAATTATCTTTTCATCTGCAACATTCTGTAAGGCCTCAATCGATTCTGATTTACCAGCACCTGAGTCTCCGAAAAAGACAACTGTTTTAGTCTTGCCGTTTGTGAATTTAATTTTGACCATTGAACCGTGAATTGGCAGTTTACCTTTATCAATCATTCTAAGATTATGAAGAGTTAGACACATTTTTTTCATGTAGCCAAAATAAGTTGTTTTATCATTATAAGGTACTTCACCAACCCAGATATCATTTTCGGTATCGTGATAGTAATGACATGTCCCTCCTTCAGTTTCTGTGAGACCAAAAAGTAAAATTAAGTCTGGTTTATTTCCTTCAATATCTTTTGCACTGGCAACTTCAAATAAGTTGGCAAGTGAGATGCCGCTGACAAAATAATCACGATGAAAATAAATATAGGCAAGACTTTCGCCAATTTTTGCTGGGAAACAATACCACTCTTCACTCGTTGCAGTAAATTTATGAATCGGGTTTGTTTGAACTGCACTAAAAACGCCTTCCCGTTTATTGCTTGGAGTTTTCATCATCATCGGCGGACGTAACATTAAAGTATCAATAAAACGAATGGATTTTAAAGATTCATAGCCTGAAGGAATCGGCCAATTGTGAGATTGAGTAAGGACACAGGCAGAAGATCCAGCACTTACCTGACGATAAGTTTTATTAGAAAATCCCTGCAGCTTTTCTTCAACTGATCGATAAAAATGAATAATTAAGTCATTAAATTGATTATCAATAATCATGAAATTTTGAGCAATGACATCAGAATCATGCTGATTTAGAACTGAAATTCTTAAGAATGAACGATAAAAAGAATATAAATCTTCAATACTTTGGAGAATTTTATCAGGTTTATATTGACCAAAAATATCAGTTTGATCTAACACAACTGCTTTTATAACTTCCACATATTTTTCGGCAGTTAGATTTTCAAATTCTGGACTATCATCATGAACGTGACTTGCAAGAAATAAGCGAACCACTTCTAAAAATTCTTCACTATTTAACAAGGAAAAAGAATCTAAAATATATTTATTGCTATAATCAATCACGCCAATGTGACGATTTAAATTAAGATAAAGTGCTGGTGTTTCAACATTCTTGTATTTTGCCATTTATTAATTCTCCTTTTCAATTATTATGCCTTAAAATTAAGCTAGATACTATAAATTTCATTAATCTACCGACTTTAAGGCTGCCAACATATCCACATTTCTTAATTTCCGATTGACGAAAATGCCTAAAATAATCGTTATCACAGAAACTACAACTAATGGATATAAAAACGGAATGTAATTTAAAGCTGGATTAAACATCACATCATCCGGGGGAACTGTCACAATAATATATTGATGCAGAAACTCTCCAAATAAGTAACCGACTAGAACGCCAATTAAAGATAAATAAATCGTCTCGCGATAAATGTACATGGTTACCTCTTGATTGTAAAATCCCAAAACTTTAATCGTCGAAAGTTCTCGAATCCGCTCAGTAACATTAATGTTGGTTAAATTATACATAATAACTACTGCTAAAAGCGCTGCAATTATAATCAGAACTACCATAATTTGATCTAGTGCTTTTACAACGACACTAACTTCATTCATGAGGGCAGTATTTTGAACAACACCTGCTACAGCTCCTAATTTCATATAAGATGCTGCTTGATTCTGCACATTTTCAAGCGATCGATCTTTAAGGGTAATTAAATTAGCGTTTGAACTAAATTTTTGGTTAAAAATTTGATGATAGACCTTGGGACTCATAAATACGAAATGACCCATGTACATCTCAGTAACCCCGTCAATTTTCATTTTACGATTATGACCATCAGCGTCTTTTAAAATAATTTTAGAACCTTTTTTTACGTTCAGTAAATTGGCTAACCGTTCTGAAATCACAACGCCTTTACTGGAAAGAGAAAGTTTCTTATGGCCTTGACGTTGATTTAAAGTAATAAAATTTTGCAAATCGCTAACCGATTCAGGAGAAATCATGGTAATCGTCTGAAGATCTCCATTTTTTCCAGCAACTTTGGTCATTTGTTCATAATGTACATTTAAGTTTTGACTTACATTGTTTTGTTTTAGTTTTCGTTCAAACGTTTTTGACTGCTGAGGTGAAACATAATTGTTTTTGGCAACTATTAAATCATATTGAATTAAATCATTAAATTGCCGAGAATTGATACCTGAAATCGAATGCTGAACTGACAAGCCTGCAAAAAGCATACAAACAGCTCCACTAACTCCAAAAATGGTCATATACATTCTTTTTTTGTAACGAAAAATATTTCGTGCTGTTACTTTAGCTGAAAATTTAAGATGATCCCAAATCCAAGTTAAACGCTCTAACAAAATTTTTGAACCAGCTGCCGGAGGTTTTGGTAAAAGTAGATTTGCGGGTTTTTCCTGCAGTTGTCTAGCTGCAACAATATAAGTGGGCACCACTGCACTGATAACCGCCAATAAAAGCGCAACGATAGTAATCGCCGGATCAAAATTAAGTTCAATTTTTGGAACCGTAAATCCTTCTGAGTATGCATGGTCAACAATTAAAGGAATTAAAATGTGCCCCATGATAATGCCAATGGTTGATCCTAAAATAGCTGAAATAAAACCGTATAGCGTAAATTTCTTAATAATATCGTTGTTACGATAACCAAGAGCTTTTAGCGTCCCTGATTTAGTTCGTTCTTCATCGACAAATCTGGTCATCGTTGCCATCGTAACCAATGCCGCCACAAAATAAAGAAAAATTGGAAAAACATTGGCCAATGAATCTACAATGTCAGCAATGTTGCCGTAGATGCCGTACCCTAAACCGCCCGGTGCATCACGGCGATTATAATCTGTATAAACGGGTGTGGGTAAATGATCTAAAGTTGCTTGTCCCCGCTTTAATTTAAACTCTCCCTTTTGAATTTGAGCAAGCACCTGCGGCTTTTTCTCATCAAATTCTTTCTTTTTAGTTTGATAAGCTGATAATTTGGGAGCTAAAGCTTGGCTGGCAGATGCAATTTGTTGTTTACCAGCGTTAGTTTGGGCAAGCGACGAGTTTTTGGCTGCTTTAATTTGATTTTGAACAGCATTAATCTCTTGTTCAGCTTGCTTTAACTTATTCTCCTGATCCTGAAGTTCTTTTTTAGCATCGTTTAATTTTGCGCTTGCTTGAGAAATTTGATGCTCTGAAGATTCTTTAATTGTCGCTAATCGTTCTTGCGGCTGACTCTTTAATAAATCGTTTAAATCTTTTTTATGGTCTTCAACACGTTTATTATATTTATGTGAATAGGGATTAAGCCCTTTAGTATCTCTAAAAGTGAGCCGGGCGATCATATAATAATCACTTTGAAAGTTTTGGGGCAAAACAACAGCGTAACCCTTTAGTTCTCCTGTTCCCGCAGTTGACTCACCTCGATTAACGTAAGAGATTATTTCTCCCGAGTAAACAAAACCCGTGATCTTATAAGAGTGCCGTTTTAAATTTTTATTTCCTGCAGGGTCAGATTTTTCTTTAAATTTTACCTTTTGACCCAATCGATACTTTTTTTGGTAATGAGCATCAATCGCAATTTCATCAGACTTTTCAGGTAAACGCCCTTTAATTACTTGATATTTTGAAACTTTCTTTGGTTTTGAAAAAAGGCGAAAACTATTATGCGTATTATTGATTGTGGCATCTTTAAAATATCCATATTCAATCTGCCTCAGATCATCTATTTGATTTATCTTCTTTTGATCATTTCGGTCAATTCCAAGTGAACCAATAACTGAAATATCAGCGCTATTGAGATCATGAAAATATTTTTCGCCAGTACTTCGCATATCAGGACCAGTAACTTTTAGCCCCACTAAAGCAAAAGATCCTAAAAGCATTAACCCAACAATTGCAAAGAAACGACCTTTAGAATGACTAAAAGATTTCCAGATATCTTTCCATAAAGCCTTCTTTTTCATCGTTCACCTCTACCAAGTTATATCTTGAATCGATTTAGGGTTATTATTTTCTTCAATTTTCTCAATTTTTGCATCACGCATCCGAATTACCCGATCACCAATCGGTGCAATTGCTGCGTTATGAGTAACTATTATTACTGTTGCTCCCTTTTTGCGGCTCATATCTTGAATAATTTGTAAAACTTGTTTGCCAGTTTCAAAATCAAGCGCTCCTGTTGGTTCATCACATAATAAAATTTTCGGATTTTTGGCTACTGCCCGCGCAATTGCTACTCGCTGCTGTTCTCCACCAGAAAGCTGAGCCGGAAAATTATTAATTCTTTTTTCTAATCCAACATCTTTTAAAGTCTGTTCGGCATCGAGTGCTTCGCTAACAATTTCAGAAGCTAATTCGACATTCTCTTTTGCGGTCAAATTCTCGACTAAGTTATAAAATTGGAAAACAAATCCGACGTCATTACGCCGATAAGTTGTTAACTGCCGTACATCATACTTTGCAATATTATTGCCATCAATAACTACGTCCCCTTCATCGTTGGTATCCATGCCGCCTAAAATATTCAACAGAGTTGATTTTCCAGCACCCGAAGCTCCCAAGATAATTGCCAATTCTCCCTGCTTAATGTTAAAAGTAACATCATTATTCGCAACTATCGTTGTATCACCCATTTTATAACGCTTATAACTATGTGCGACTTCAATATAATCCATATGTCCCTCCGCAAAATTAAAACTTGATCTATCAAAAATTATTATTACTGGTATTCTATACTTAATTCAGTTAATTGGGTTAACAAATTTTAAGAAAGGACCAATAATAATGAAAGTTTATATTACCGATCCAATCCCAAAAGTAGCTAGAGAAAAATTAGAAGAAAATCATTTAGAAGTTACTACTTTTGATGGAAATGGAAAATTAATTATCGAAAAAGAATTGATTCAAGCTGTCGAAAACACTGATTTTTTAATTACTTCTCTTTCTACCAAGGTGTCCCCTAACGTAATTGATCACGCTAAAGACTTAAAACTAATTGCTAATTTTGGAGCAGGATTTAATAACATTGATACAGTTTATGCCAGAAAAAAAGGAATATTAGTAACTAATACTCCCTTGGTTTCCACAAATTCTGTTGCCGAAGTAACTCTTGCCTTAATGCTTAGTATAAGTCATCGAATTGTCGAGGGTGATACTTTAATGCGAAATAATGGATTTTCAGGTTGGCAGCCTTTGTTCTTTCTTGGTCATGAACTTGCTGGTAAAACTCTTGGAATTGTCGGATTAGGACATATTGGCAAGGCTGTTGCAAATTTAGCACAAAATTTTTCAATGAATGTTAAATACTGGCAGCCACGTCGCTTAAATTCTGAACAGGAAAGTATTCTTAATGTTGAATATCGTGATTTTGAAGATTTAATTAAGAATGCAGATTTAATTACAATTCATGCGCCAGCTAATAAAGATAATTTTCATCAATTTAATACCGATATTTTTAATAAAATGAAAGAAAGTTCTTTCATTATCAACGCTGCCAGAGGACCAATTATTGACGAAAAAGCTTTAGTGTCAGCGTTAAAAGAAAAACAAATTGCCGGAGCTGCTCTTGATGTTTATGAAAACGAACCCAATGTTGAACCAGAACTAAAGAAGATGAAAAATGTAATATTAACTCCTCATATCGGTAATGCAACGGTTGAAGCACGCAATGCAATGGCCGAAATTGTTGTCGATAATATTATGAAAGTGATTCGTGGTGAAGAAGTTACAACAGTTAACTAATTTTGCGGATACAGATCTTTGAAAATCTCGCGCATTTTTGTATCCATATTGCTTAACTCTTCAGCATATACCTCAAGATCTGCTTGATATTGTTTCTTTACCTTTGGGTCTAAGTTGTTCTTATAAACCAATTCGTGTTCTAAACTAGCCCAAAAATCCATACCAATTGTTCTGAACTGAACTTCAACTGGAATATCATAAACTCCATCAGTTTGAAACACTGGAACCGAAAAAATTACATGCAAACTACGATATCCATTATTTTTCGGATTTTTGATATAATCTTTTTCTTTAATTACCGTTATGTCACTCTGTTGTTTTAATAGATCAGCAACCGAATAAGCATCATCAATATAGCTGGTCACAACTCTAATCCCGGCAACATCAAAAATATTATTTTGAATACTTTCAACATTGATTGGCAATTTCTTTCGATTTATTTTACCCATTAAACTTTCAGGAGACTTCATCCGGGCCTCGATTGAATGAATTGGAGCATAATCATAGGTTAAACGAAAATCATCATCTAAATTACTTAGTTTAGTCCCAATTTCATTTGCCCCGGCCTGATATCTCTGATACATTCTAACTAAGCTCTCGATATTTTTCATCTCATCTTCGGAAATTACGTGCTTAAATTCTTGTCTAATTCTTGAAAGGTTAATAAAATTATTGCGCTGATTAATCAATTTGAACTCCTAATGTTTTTATAGATTATAATTTATCATAATTATCAAATTTTTAATCGGCCAGAAGTTGTATTCACAACAATAAAAGGAAAAAAATGAAAATAAGTGAAGGCTATATGCCATTTTTAAAATACCAAACGTATTACCGGATTGTCGGAGAAAATAACTCGCTGAAAGCTCCACTCCTCCTAATTCATGGCGGTCCCGGTTCATCTCACAATTATTTTGAAGTGCTTGATGACTATAGCAAAACTGGCCGTCAATTAATTATGTATGACCAAATCGGCTGCGGTAAATCATCGATCCCTGAAGACGAAACAATCTATGTCAAAGAAACCTGGATTAACGAGTTGATTGCTTTAAGAGATTATCTTCAGCTCGATCAAGTTCACATTGTAGGACAATCATGGGGCGGGATGCTCTCACTATCATATTTGTCTGAATTTCACGCAACGGGCATCAAAAGTTTGATGACAAACGGCGCTGCCGCTTCAATTAAATTATGGAATCAAGAACAGCAGCGTTTAATGAAGTATTTATCGTATGAAGATCAAATTGCAATCAAAGAGGCCGAAAAGTCTCAAGATTTTGATAATGTGAAATACCTTGCCGCCTGTGATCGGTTTTTAAGAAAATTCTGTGGCGACGGAGTTAGCAAGGACTTACCGGAATCTCTTCAAAGGCCCACTAACGGCGAACGAGTGGGATTAGTTACGGGAGGTGAAGACATGTTTAACGAAGATGGGACAATCAGTGATTTTGAAATTACCGATCAATTATCTAAAATTAAAACTCCTGTCTTAATTACCAGCGGTACAGATGACTTCTGTACTCCTCTGATCTCTAAAAGTATTTATGATCAAATTCCGAACGCTAAATGGCACTTATTTAATAACAGCCGCCATTTAGCTTTTCTCGATCAGCCGGATGAATTTATAAATGTGCTTGATCAATGGCTTAAAGATAACGATTAAAAAACGAGGCTTAATTACGGCCTCGTTTTTATATTTTCCTGTATACCATTAAAACTATAATCGTTGAGATAACTATTTTTACCAGAAAGTGACTGGGATGAACTTTGCCTAAAGTTATTTTCCCGTTTAAAACACCTACATATAACGCTAAACCCAGACCTAATATTAACCAAAT